>CAIYOB010000248.1 GCA_903927685.1 uncultured Planctomycetaceae bacterium | reverse complement strand
TCGAATCGCGGGTGGAGATGGGCGACAAACAGGCATTCATGGACCGCTATGTGGATTGGTATGTGGCCATTATCGAGCAACAGCCGATCGACATTCTGGCCAACGTCTCGTGGCTGCCCGCGCCGCTGGCCGCGGACTACGAATCATACTGGACGGCAGAGCGAGTCCGGCGCGTGGCGGAAACGGCCGTGCGGCATGGCGTGGCCCTGGAAATCAGTTCCAGTTATCTCCTCCCCAAACGCAGCTTTCTGGAGATCGCCAAGGCGACGGGAGTCAAGTTCACGTTCGGCTCGAACGGGCGATACCCGAACATGGGCAAGCTGGAATACTCGCTGCAAATGGCCCGCGACCTGGGACTTACCTCCGCAGACATGTTCACGCCAGCCCCGGACGGCCAGAAAGCGGTTCAGCGGCGACTGGCCAAGGGATCGCGGCCATGAACCACCTCTTCCCGGTTGTGAATCGCGCGGCCTGCCGGGCCCGGGCGATTATCCTGGCCGCATTGGTCGTCGGCCTGAGTTCCCGCGTGCCGGCTGCCGAGCCGTCGGCGTGGGAGGTCGGGCCCGTCCCGGACGTGCTGCGTCAACAGCTGCAGCTGGCCCCTTTCTACCAGAAGCACGTTGCCGTAGCGGGCTTTCCGATCGTCGGCTCGGCCCAAGTTTCGGACGCCGCGATGTGCGAAGCCGCGTGGATTGTCCGGCACGTCGTGGGACCACGCGATGACATTCTGCAGGCGATGGCGGCCAACAAGGTTCGCTTGGTCGTCATGGCTTGGAACGAATACACGACCGATGTCCCGGAACATAGCCGTCTGCGATCCAAGGTGTTCTGGGACCGCCGAGCCCGTGGTTTGGGGGCGACGCTCCACAACCCCGTGGTCAGCTGTGCCGAGGAGAACCTGCTGGGCTTCCCGAACGATCCCTATGCGACCGAGAATATCCTGATCCACGAATTCGCGCACGCCATCCACGGCACCGCTGGTGCCGCGTTGGGCACCGACTTCGACGCACGTCTACAGGCGGCGTTCAGGAGTGCCACCGAACGGGGCCTGTTTCGCGGGACCTATGCGGGCTCGAATCCTAGCGAGTACTGGGCCGAAGCCGTGCAGGACTGGTTCGACAACAACCGCCAGAACGACGCCTTGCACAATCACGTGAACACGCGGGCCGAATTGAAGGAGTACGATCCGGAACTCGCCCAGTTGGTTGCCGACGTGCTGGGTGACGCACCGTGGCGGTACCAGAAGCCGGCCGAACGGGAGCCGGCGGGGCGTGCGCATCTGGGCGGTTTCGATCCCTCCCGGGCACCTCGTTTTCGCTGGCGTGAGAGCCCCGCATCCGTCCGGCCCCACGTGCTGATCCAGACGGCCTTGGGCGATATCGAGCTGGAATTGGAGGCCGAAAAAGCTCCGCTCACGGCGAAGAACTTCCTCCGCTATGCATTGGAAGGCTTGTACGCCGATGGCCTCTTTCATCGGACCGTCACGCTGGCGAATCAGCCCACCGATCGCGTCAAGATCGAAGTGCTCCAGGCGTCCGCGGCGCCCGCTCGCGAGCAGGACTTCTTTCCGCCCATTCCGCTGGAACGGACCCGCGACACGGGCTTGCGGCACGTCGACGGCGCGATTTCGATGGCTCGCGACGGTCCGGACAGCGCCCGCGACGAGTTCTTTATCTGCGTCGGGGACCAGCCCGAGTTGGACTTCGGCGGCCAACGCAACCCCGATGGCCGAGGATTTGCCGTCTTTGGCCGGGTCGTCAGGGGCATGGACGT
Source organism: uncultured Planctomycetaceae bacterium (assembly GCA_903927685.1). Next base: position 7,520 of record CAIYOB010000248.1, on the reverse strand, counting down.
CGTCCGGCAAATCCACCAACTGCCTGCGGATGGCCAGACACTGGCCCCGCCGGTGCCGATCCAACGCGTCATCCGAACGGAGTGAGGCCGGGCCATGAGCACAACCGCAAACTCGGGCCGGAACTGGCGCCGGTATGGAGTCCTGGCGGCGTTACTCCTGCTCGTCGGCGGTGCGGTTTTCGTTTGGCGGGCCACTCGCCCCGTCGACACAACGCCCCCGCGCGCGGTGCTCGCCAAGATCGAGCCCGACCGGCCGCTGTTCGCAGGCGACGAACGTCAAGTCACGTTTGTACTGCGAGACGAGCGGGGCGGCATCCCCACGTTCTTCGTCTTCGAGGGTCCGGAGCAGAAGACGACAGCGCTGGGGATCAACACGATCCGCGGAACGCCCAACGAACGCGGGGTCGAAATCCGTTTCGAAGCCGTGCGTTTTCGCCGTGACGAGGCCGCCCCGGACCGGCTCTGGGTGCGGGCCGTAGGGATCGCGAACGAAACGGAAGGCAAGACGCCGATTTCGCGGCTCCAACTGGAGCGGGGCGAAACCCTGGACTTGCGGTTTCACGATGAGATCGAAGTCCCTTTCGTCGCGCACGTGATCTACGAGATCGCCATGACAATCCGGTATGACCCCAAGTCCCAGCAGCTCACCCTGTCCAACGCCTCGGGCAGCATCCGCTGGAAGATGCTGGGCTCCGACGCATTCGACGACGGCCAGCTGGATACATCCATCCTGGGGCGGAAAGGCGAGTACGCGGAGAAGCCGCTACTGAGATTTTGAGCCCCCGCCGAGCCTACCAAGTCCGCCCCGGCCTGCCTAGAATGCTCTGGCTTTGGTACAGGGGAAGGCGATGCAGATGTCAAGAAAACAGTTCCTCCGTTGGTTCGTGCCGCCCGAATTGCGCGCGGACGCCCAGACGCAACTTCAGGCTTTTCGCGCCATCGTGATCGGATTGGCGATGGTCGTCTGGGCGCCCGTCTTTGCCCCGATCTACTACCTGCTGGGATCGACGCGTGCGTGCGCGATGATCGTGCTGGTGGCCGCGGCGATCTTCGGCTCGATGTTATCGCTGAGAATCACCCGGTCGGTGCGTCTGACAGGACAGCTGATCGCGGGCTCCATTTTCGTCGTGCTGATCGGTTTGGCGATGATCACCGGCGGGACCGGCGCACCGTCCCTGTGGTGGCTGTCGGCGGTACCGATCATCGGTCTGATCCTCGGCGGCGTCCGGCCGGGGATGGTTTGGGCCGGGCTCAGTTGCCTGGGGTGCCTGGGCTTTCTTCTGCTGGAACAATGGGGAATCCGGTTCTCCCAAGAGATCGGACCAGAGGACCTGCGAGTCCTGAACTGGGCGGCAGTCAGCGGCATCATCCTGTGCGCGTTCAGCTTGACGCTCGCTTTCAAATTGGGTGAAGACGCCGCGCGGAGGGACTTGGAGGCCGCGCGCGCGGGCAGCGACCAGGCGAACCGGGCCAAGAGTGCGTTTCTGGCAAACATGAGCCACGAAATCCGCACGCCGATGAACGCGGTGATCGGGATGACCGAGCTGGTGCTGGGCACCGGCTTGAACCCGCAGCAGCGCGAGTACCTGAACGTGGTTCGGCAGGCGAGCGAGTCACTGTTGTCGCTGCTGAACGACATCCTGGACTTTTCCAAGATCGAGGCGGGCAAACTGCAACTGGATTGCCGCCCCTTCGACTTGCACGAATGCCTGGGAGACACCATGAAGGCGCTCGGCGTGCAAGCCTTCCGAAAGGGACTCGAACTGATCTGCGAGATCCGCCCCGAGGTGCCGCGCGCGGTAGTCGGGGACCCCGGTCGCCTGCGGCAGATCATCGTCAACCTGGTGGGCAACGCGATCAAGTTCACGGAACGCGGCGAGGTGGCGCTGACGGTCCGTTGCGAGGCGTGCGCCGAAGGCGAGGTCCGCCTGCGGTTCTCGGTCGCCGACACGGGCATCGGGATCCCACAGGACAAGCAGCACATCGTGTTCGGCCTGTTCGAACAGGCCGATGCCTCAACCACACGCCGCTATGGCGGCACCGGCCTCGGACTGGCCATCTGTTCGCGACTGGTCGGGATGATGGCCGGACAAATCTGCGTTGAAAGTGAAGAGGGCCGCGGCAGTACGTTCCACTTCACCGCCCGCTTCGGCCGGGCCGCCGAAAGCGAGCTTCCCCGGCCGGCAGCGCGGCCGGCGACCATTCGCGACACCCGCATTCTGATTGTGGACGACAATGCCACCAACCGCCGCATCCTGGACGAGGTCCTGCGCAGCTGGGGCGTCAAGCCGGACCTGGCAGCCGATGCCCACCAGGCGTTGGGGCTGCTGCACCACGCGCATCGTGCGGGTGAGCCCTATCGGCTGGTTGTGACCGACGCCCACATGCCCGAGGTCGATGGCTTCATGCTCGCCCAACAGATTCGGCAGTCCGCGGAGTTGCGGGAGACGGTCTTGATGATGTTGACCTCGGGCGACAACGCCGACGACTTGGCCCGCTGTGCCGCCTTGCAGATCGCGTCGTACTTGCTGAAGCCGGTCAAGCAATCCGAATTGCTCGACGAGATGCTCCGCACGCTGAGCGTCGCCACGACGGAGGACAACCGGGCTGAGCGCCAGGCGGTGGACGAGGCGGTGGCCGGCCCGCATCCGGCCTTGCGCATCCTGCTCGTGGAAGACAGCCCGGTGAATCAGAAACTGGCCAACGCCGTCCTGCAGAAGGCCGGGCACCAGGTGACAATCGCGAATCATGGTCGCGAAGCGGTGGAGATCTGGCAGGCCAACACCTTCGATGTGATTCTGATGGATATCCAAATGCCCGAAATGGACGGCTACGAGGCGACGCAAGCGATCCGCGACCACGAGCGGACCCGTGGCGGACACGTCCCGATCATCGCCATGACCGCCCATGCCCTCAAAGGCGACCGCCAGCGCTGCCTCGAGGCGGGCATGGATGAGTATGTTTCGAAGCCGATTCACGCCAAACGCCTGCTGGAAACCATCCAGGCGGTGCTGGAACAGGCCGTGTGAGCGGATGCCCCCACCCGGCCACGCCCGAATGGCACGAGGTCAAGAGAAGAAGCACGGGAAGGGTGGCCGGGGTCGAGTGCAGCGAGCCCCCGGAATCGCCGCGGACGATGGGCTCGCTGCACTCGACCACAGCCACCCCGGCAACCATGAGTCGTTTCCCTCGCACCATTCCGGTCACACCCTCGTTCGAAATCCCCTACTTCCGATAGAGGAGGGGATTCCGCCGCAAAGACTTGCGTCGCGTGCGTTACCTTCGGCGTTCGGTGTGACCGGCGACGGTCACTTTGCCCTCGCCCAGTTGCAGCGAGTCCACGTGCAGTTCTCGGTCGGGATACTCCGGATGCCGGGATGGCACGCGCAGCAAGGCGACGGGATCGCCGTCGCGTTGGCTCCAAGACAGGTCCACCCCGGCGCGGCGAGCTGCCTCGGATGCCTCCTCCAGAATCGGCGTCAACGGCACCGGCACCCAGCCGGCACGCACCGCGTGCAGGCGGATCGCGATCTGATTCGGCTGGTCGGTCAGGTACAGGTCGGTCTGAACCGAGATCACCGCGTGGAACCGTTCGCTGTCCAACCGCCAGGCGAGCTGTAGCGACGAGGCGTCCAGCTTGACTCGCGGGTCGCGGACTTCCGCAGGCAGCGTTCCCGGATGGTTCCGCGGCAAGATCGCGGCCAACCACCCGTTGATCTGCGGAGCGGTGAATTCGGCTTGCCACTGGCCCGGCTTGAGCGCCGCGTTGTGCAGCGCGAGCGCCGCTCGTTCCAGATCGTCTCCCAATTGCACCTGCTGGTCGGGCGAGCCCTGGGAACGCATCGCCTGTTGATAGAACTCGGGCACTTGCTGAGTGCCGCGGTACAGGATCAGGGCGGCCCCGGCCAACACCAGCAGGCCGGCGATGCTGGACCAGAGGGCAATTCGGAGCACACGTCGCACGGGTATTCAGCGTTGGGAGGCGTCTCTGTCGAGCAGGACCGTCATGCTCAGGCAGCGCATCGTAGGTTGCTCGCCCGACGGCGTCAATCGGCGAACTGGCACCCGGTGAACTGGCACCCGGTTCGCCAGAGGCCAAGGCCAGCGTGGCTGGGGTCGAGAGCAGCGAGCCCCCAGATCCCAAGACACTAGGGGCTCGCTGCACTCGCCCCCAGCCACCCCAGTCTCGATCCCTCATCCCGCACCTCAGCCCGCACCTCGGCTCCGCACCTCGGCCCCTCTTGCCGGAGCGGTTGCCATTTGCGAAGCTTTCCCGCTGTGATTCCCACACTGCGACCTGCACTTCATTTGAGGAGCTGACAACGATGAGACGACTTGGCACCCTGACGGTATGGATCTTGCTGGCGGCCGCCTGGTTGGGAACGGCGCCGACGACCGCCCCCGCGGCCGGCCTGGAACTGAAACAAGGCGATCGGATCGTGTTCCTGGGCGATTCCATCACCGCGGGCGGCGTCCGCGAGAAGGGTTACGTGACGCTGGTGGGCCAAGCGATCGCACAGCAGCAGGCGGCCCTGGGCATTGAGGTCGTCGGAGCCGGGATCAGCGGCAACAAGGTACCGGATTGCCAGAAACGGCTGCAGCGCGACGTGCTGGACAAAAAGCCGACCGTGGTCGTGATCTATATCGGGATCAACGATGTCTGGCACTGGAACCGTAACGCCGGCACGACCAAGGAGGATTTCGAAACGGGCTTGATCGACCTCATCAAACGCTGCCAGGACGCAGCGGCCCGCGTCGTCCTGTGCACGCCCAGCGTCATCGGCGAGAAGACCGACGGCTCGAACCAGTTCGACAAGATGCTGGACGAGTACTCGGCGGTCAGCCGCAAGGTCGCCGAACAGACGGGCGTCTGCCTGCTGGACCTGCGGCAGAACTTCTTGACCCAACTCAAGACGCTGAACGCGGACAATCAGGAAAAGGGCGTCCTGACCACCGACGGCGTCCATCTGAACGACGCCGGTAATCGCTTCGTCGCGGATTGCGTTCTGGCGGCACTGGGCGTCGCCCAGCCGGCCGAGGCTAAACTGCTGCGGCACCTGGTGATCTTCAAGTTCAAGGACGGGACCACGGCCGAGCAGACCAAGGCGATCGTGGACGCCTTTGCCGCGCTGCCCGGCAAGATCGACACGATTGTCGATTTCGAGTGCGGCACGGACGTCAGCGTCGAGGGCAAGTCCGAGGGCTTGACGCACGGCTTTATGGTCACCTTCCGCGACGAAGCCGGTCGAGCCGCCTACCTGCCCCATCCGGCCCACCAGGAATTCGTCAAGCTGGTCGGGCCGCACGTGGACAAAGTCCTGGTGTTTGACTATTGGGCGCAGCGGTAAGCGGCAGGCGCCGAAGTGCCGCTTCAACCAGACATTTCGTCGAGCAACGCCTCGCGTCCCAAGCCGAGGTGTTGTCCGACGGCGGCAAGGACGAATGGCACGAGGTTAAGGAGTCGGGATTGCACGGGTGGCTGTGGTCGAGTGCAGCGAGCCCACAGTCCGCCGGGATTCCGGGGGCTCGCGGTACTCGACCCCGGCCTGACCAGTTCGAGAAAACGAGGAACTGGGCTTCTGAAACGGGAACGCCGAGGACTCTCGCTGTTCTCGCGAAAGCCAGATCCCCTTCGGTTTTATCGCCGGCGATACGTCCATACAGGGAGCTACGCTCCGACGCGGAGTCCGCCCCATGACATTGCCCACCGCGCGAGTTCCCGCTACATTGTCGTCTGTCATTGGCATCCTTGTGATACGACTCGTGGCTGCAACGCCAGACGAACCATGAACCTCCGCCCCGCTTCACTTGCCGTTCAGCTGGGAAGACTCCAGCTGCCCAACCCGATCCTGGTCGCCTCGGGCACGTTCGGGTATGCGCGTGAAATGGAGCACTTGGTGACCCTGGGCCGGCTGGGCGGAATCATCCCCAAGACCGTCACTCAGCAGCCGCGTCCCGGGAATCCGCCGTGGCGGACCGTGGAAACCACCGGCGGGATGCTCAATTCCATCGGCCTGGATAATGACGGCATCGATGCGTTCATCGCCCATCACCTGCCGTATCTGCGTACGGTGGGAGCGCCCATCATTGTCAGCATTGCCGGCCGCACGCACGACGAATTCGTCCAGCTGGCAGCGCAACTGGACCGCGAGCCGGGGATTGCCGCGTTGGAATTGAACGTCTCGTGCCCGAACGTTTCGGGCGGCGTCGACTTCGGCACCGATGCCGATGCGTGCCGGCGTTTGGTGGCGGGAGTTCGCAATGCCTGCGGCTTGCCCATCCTGGCAAAGTTGACGCCCAATGTCACGCGGATTGCCGACATTGCGGCCGGCGCGGCGGACGGCGGGGCGGATGCGGTCAGCCTGATCAACACGGTGCTGGGGATGGCGATCGACTGGCGGCGTCGCCGGCCGATCCTGGGCAATGTGGTGGGCGGGTTGAGCGGCCCGGCCATCAAGCCGATCGCGTTGCGGTGCGTGTATCAAGTCGCCCGAGCCGTCCGGATTCCCTTGGTGGGCATCGGCGGCATCGCCACGCTGGACGACGTGCTCGAGTTCCTGGTCGCCGGGGCCAGCGCCGTCCAGATCGGCACCGCCAATTACTACGATCCCACCGTCACGATGAAACTACTGGATGCCCTGCCCAACGCCCTGGCCGAGGCCGGGGTGGCGGCGGTGTCCGAGTTGGTCGGCACCTTGCAGACGGATCCGCCGACGCCCAAGACGCCTGCGGCCGCCTGCGCCACCGGGCGCTGACCCTGTCCCAGAACCGGGCGGCCCCCCGCCCCTTGCCTTCGTTGCAGAAACCACCATGCGAGTACTTTCTGGAATTCAACCCACCGGCCGCTTTCACTGGGGCAACTATTTTGGCGCGATTCGCCAGTACATCGATCTCCAGCACGAGAACGAAGCGTACTACTTCATCGCGAACCTGCACGCCCTGACCACCGTTCGAGACCGCGACACGTTGTGGCAAAACACGCTCGAAGCCGCGCTCGACCTGTTGGCCCTGGGGCTGGATCCCAATCGGGCGACCCTGTTCGTCCAATCGGATATCCCCGAGGTGTCCGAGCTGACCTGGCTGCTGATGACGGGCACGCCGCTGGGGTTGCTGGAACGGTGCCATGCGTTCAAGGAGAAAAAGGCGAAAGGTCTGACCGCCGATGCCGGCTTGTTCACCTATCCGGTGCTCATGGCGGCGGACATCCTCGCCTACGACTCGCACCTGGTGCCGGTCGGTGAGGACCAGGTCCAGCACATCGAGGTCTGCCGCGATCTGGCCGGAAGCTTCAACCACAGCTTCGGCGAGGTGTTTGTCTTGCCCAAGGCCAAGGTCTTGGAGAGCGCCGCCCGCGTGCCCGGCACGGACGGCGAGAAGATGTCCAAGAGCTACAACAACACGATCGAGATCTTTGAGGACCCCAAGTCGATGCGCAAGAAGGTCATGCGGATCGTCACCGACTCGCGGCCGATGGAGGAACCGAAGGTCCCGGAGACGGATCATCTGTTCGAGTTGTATTC
>CAIYOB010000247.1 GCA_903927685.1 uncultured Planctomycetaceae bacterium | reverse complement strand
GTCGCTCCACCGACGCGGGGTCGGTAGCGGCGTCCACGGCTTGGTCGTGGTTGCTGCTGCCCTGGTGGGTGGTAGAATCAAGTGCTGATCGGCCCGTCGCGGCGATCCGCCACGATGAGGCACGAACCAGCGGGGCGACCGAAGCGGCGGTTGGGGCGAGCGGGATGGTTGGGCTGTCCTGTCGCCGCTCGGTCACCCGTACCGTTCGTCTGGGCGGGACGCCTGGCCAGTTAGTCCCACGGATGGGAAAGCGGACCCACGGATGATCCTGTCGGGAGTTGTTATCCGTGGGTCCGCTCTGCCATCCGTGGGCGAAGCACGAGTGGGAAGGTCGGAGCAATCCGTCAAGATGGAAGGCCCCGCGGCAACATCGCCCAGGCGATTACTGACGATGAGCCAGATCACCATGATCGTGGGGCCCGCGACCCAGCCGCTCGACCTTGGACGCCCCGGCCGATTGAATCAATCTCGCACGGTGGCCGCCCGTCGGGGCGCCCCATGCGAAGCGAAAACCGTGTTGCAGGAGCCGCCATGTTTCGAACGCTGCCCGGGTTGCCGCCACTGATTCTGCTCGCCGCCGCATGCTGCGCTCACGCGGCAGATCAAGCCGGGTCGGCCGGACTGCGGCAAGTTGCCGGGTTCGGCCCCGAACGCGTCCGCCTGATCGAAGCCAGTCCGTTCAGGTCGCGTCAGGAACTGCACCGCTGCGTCTATCTGAGCCGGCTGGATCCGGACCGGCTGCTGGCACCGTTCTTCGCTAACGCCGAACTGCCGTCGCCAGCCAGGCGGTATCCCGGTTGGGACGCCGGGTTTATTGAGGGGCACATGGGAGGGCATTACCTGAGTGCGGCGTCCCGCATGTACGCCGCCACGGGTGATGCGTCTTACCAGGCCAAAGTGGAGCACTTTCTCGCGGGGTTGAGCACGTGCCGGGAGGCTCTCGACAGACGCGAGGCCCGGCCCGGCTACCTGGCCGCGTTTCCGGTGGCCAAGCTCGAACAGTTAGAAGCGATCGGGCATGGTGGCAGCGTTCCCTATTACACGTTGCACAAGATCCTGGCCGGACTCCTCGACGCCCACGCCCTGTGCGATCAACCGCAGGCTCTGGACATGGCGGTCGGACTGTCGGACTACATCGCCTGGCGGATGTCGAAACTGAGTGCGGGCCAGATCGCCAAGATGCTGGAGACGAACTTCATGGAGAACCCGGGCAACGAGCATGGCGGAATTGCGGAGGCCCTGGTTGACCTGTCGGTCCATTCCCGGGCGCGCGGGGATGCCGACTCGGAGCGGCATCTCAAGCTGGCTTCGCTCTTTCTGCGCGACTGGTTCATCGATCCGCTGGTGGCGGGAGAGGATCGCTTAAGCGGCCTGCACGGAAATACTCACGCCGCGATCGCCTCGGGACTGGCTCGTTACGCTACGGTCACCGGTGACGGGCGTGCCGGGCGTGCCGCCCGCCAGTTCTGGGAGCACGTGGTTGGCTACCACTCCTTCGTCACCGGCGGCAATTCGTTCGACGAGAAACTGCGGAGCCGCGGGGTGGAAGTCAACGGCACGGGGAATTGCGCGTTGGCGGCGGGCACGGCCGAGTACTGCAATACCTATAACATGCTCAAACTGACGCGGAACCTGTTCGAGTTGGCGCCACGTCCCGAGTACGCCGACTATTACGAGCTCGCCCTGTACAACCACATCTTGGCGACCATCGAGCCTCAAACGGGCCAAGTCTGCTACCTGACCTCCCTGCGTCCGGGGGATTTCCGCAGTTATCTGCCCGGGGACGGCACGTTCTGCTGTAACGGGACCGGACTGGAGAACCCGGCGCGGTTCGGAGACGGGATTTACTTTCACCGCGACGACACGCTTTGGATCAATCTGTACATCCCCTCGGTCCTGGAGTGGCGGGAAATCGGTCTTACGCTACGTCAGGAAGCAGATTCGCCTTTCGACGAGACGATTCGATTCTCCGTCGAAACGGAGCAGCCGGTCAGTGCCAAGCTCTGCCTGCGCATCCCGCACTGGGCGACTGGCGAAAACTCGCTGTTGCTGGATGGCAGGCTGCGTCCGGTTGAGGTTCCGGCGGGCAGCTACCTCGAAATCGTACGGACCTGGAGCGACGGTGACTGGTTCGAGCTACGCTTGCCCCCGCAGCTGCGGGCCCGGCGGACGATGGACGACCCGCAGACCTGGTCTTTCTTCTTCGGCCCGGTTCTGTTGGCGGCACGGCTGGGCAACGATGGCATGCCCGCCACCGATACGGGCGACAAGTGGCTCGGCTTGCGCACCAACGGCAAGGCGGAGGGCGAAATCACGCCGGCATTTGCCCGAGTTCCTGACGTGTTGGCCGAGTGTCCCGAGGATCCCGTCTCGTGCTTGAGCGTCGTGCCGGACAAACCACTCGAGTTTCACGCTCGCGGAAACGTGGGGGGCGAAGCCGTGACTGTCACCTTCTGCCCACTCTACACCATCCATCACCAGCGATTCGCCGTGTACGTGAGGGTGCTGCCCGACCGCCGTGCGCAGTTTCGCCCCGATGATTCATGACTTTGGCCAAGTCGCGGATGATCTGGGTTCGGGTCGGCTGTTGTTCCCGCTTCGGACCCACCGCACCAGCGGACCGGAGGTTGGTCTTTGCATAGGCTGAGCAATCTGGGATACTCGCCGTAGATTGACAGGCGCAGCCCCATGGCCGGTGTCTACCGTCTCGCGAAAGGATGCACGAGCATGAAGGTTTTCTTCTCGGTGGGCGAACCCAGCGGGGATTTGCACGGAGCGAATCTGATTAAGGAGTTGCGGCGGCTGGATCCGGGCATCGAGTGCGTCGGTTACGGCGGGCCCAAGATGGCCGGCGCCGGATGCGAACTGCACGCGGACCTGACCCAGTGGGCCGTCATGTGGATCCTGCGCGTCCTGCTGAACCTGCATCATTTCTGGCGGCTGTACCGGCGAGCCGGCGACTATTTTCGGGACGCGAGTCCGGACGCCGTCGTGCTGATCGACTATCCCGGATTCAACTGGTGGATTGCCCGTGCCGCCAAGCGACACGGCATTCCGGTTTTCTACTACGGGGTGCCGCAGATGTGGGCTTGGGCCGGCTGGCGGGTGCGGAAGATGCGCCGCCTGGTCGACCATGTCTTGTGCAAGTTGCCCTTCGAAGCGGAATGGTATCGCCAGCGGCGATGTCAAGCCACGTACCTGGGGCATCCCTACTTCGACGAAGTCCAGCGGCAGCGGCCGGATCAGGCGTTTCTGCTCGCGCAGGCCGCTCGTCCCGGCCGCCTGGTCACCATTCTGCCGGGATCGCGCACGCAGGAGGTCGTCAAGAATCTGCACAGCTTCCTGGCCGCCGCCGCCCAAGTCCAGAGGCAGGTTCCCGAGGTCCGTTTCGCAATCGCCAGCTTCAACGACAAGCAGGCCGCCTTGGCCCGCGACCAGGTTGCCGGCCTGGATTTCCCGGTCGACGTTTTCGTCGGCCGGACGCCCGAACTGATCCGCCTGAGCCACTGCTGCTTGGCCTGTTCCGGCTCGGTGTCGCTGGAATTGCTGGCTCACACCAAGCCGACCGTCATCCTGTATCGGGTCGGCTGGTTCCCCTACACGCTCGCCCGCAACCTGTTCATCAGGGTCAAGTTCATCACGCTGGTGAACCTGTTGGCCGCCGAGGATCCGTTCTTGCGACACGGGACAAAGTACGATCCGCGGGCCGCTTCCGACAGCCGAGTTCCGTTTCCGGAATTCCTGACTTGGCAAGATCGATCCGCGGAAATGGCCGGCCAGATCGCGCGCTGGCTGACCGACCCAGCGTCCTATCGGGATCGCGTGTGGGAACTCGAAGAACTGAAACGCCTGCATGGCGAGGGTGGTGCTTCGCAACGTGCGGCGACGTACATCCTGCAGCATCTGCAGCCCGCGGCGACGGGGCCGGAACCGCATTTTGAACGGGCCAAGATGAGCGAACGTGGGAATCGGCGCATAAAAACTAAGAAATCGGCTTGACGCAAGACGCACGGAATTGCTTCAATGTGCCAAATTGGGTGAGTCGAGCAAGTGGCCAGCCCCAAGCAGACATGGCAGTCGAGCCAAGTTGGGGCCTTTGCCGACGCCGCCCAAGTCATAGCGGCCGGCCCCGTCGGGGGCGTTGCGGGGAATCGGTCGCAACCTACAACATGGACGCCCGACAGAAGGAGCCGTAGGATATGGCAACGAAAAAGGCCGCGACGAAGAAGACCGAGGCGAAGCCGGCAGCAAAGTCGGGATGCAAGACCGGCTGCAAGCCCAAGGCCGCTGCAGCAAAGCCGGCGAAGAAAGCCGCCAAGAAGTAGTTCAGACTGGAAACCGAATGGGTACGACTTACAATGTAAGGTAGGCATGCCTGTACGGCGCGTTGCACGAGCGCCGTCAAGGCCGCCGGGCCAGCGAGCGGCACCCTGCACAAGTTCCAGCTCGCTGGCCGCTTCTTTCGCGGAATCGGTTTGAAGTCAGGGGGCACGGCTGTTATGCGCAACGTTTGCCTCCGGCTGCCAAGGTTTGTGCTATTGATATCTGCCGCCCTTGGTGCGCTTGGCAGCGCCGACTTGGCGGGCGAAGAGATGCCCGTTCTGTTCGGCGATCGCCAACTGCGTGCCACCGCTCTTGGCCGACCGATGGCGGCGCTGGTCGAGGCGGATTGGATCGATCAAGACGACGCCTTCCGCATCCTGGATCCCCAAGTCGAGTCACGTTCGGACGGTCTGCAGACTTGGCAGGACGCCGCCGGAGGCTGCGACGGAGTCAAGACGGGCAGCTGCGGGTTTCACACGGCCAGCAACGAATCCGACCCCTGGTGGCAGGTCGATTTGGGGCAATTGCACGCACTGGACCGGGTTGTGATCTACAACCGCACCGACGGCAACACGCCGCCGCGGACCCGGAACCTGCGTCTGTGGGTGGCTGAACGCATCGAACGGCCGGAATTCGTCGAGATCTACCGGCACTCGGGCGAGACTTTCTACGGCGTGCGCGGCGGCGCCCCTCTGACCGTGGACCTGCGCGGCCGCGGCGTCACGGCCCGCGTTGTGCGAGTCTCGGTGCCGGGCCGCTGCTCGTTCGCCTTGGATGAAATCGAGGTCTACGGCCAGGATCGGCCGGAGTTCAATCTCGCATTGGGCAGCCCCGCCGACCAGATCAGCGTCGGCGCCGCCTCGCGCGCCGAACCGGGCGCCAAGCCGTGGGGTTCGACGGCCGTGGACTTGCCCGTGCGTGAGCGGTTTTCCCTGGCCCATACCCGCGCGGTTTTGGACCGCGCGGCTCAACTGGCCACGCGGATCGGCAGCCTGGGTGCCCCGCGGCCGGAGCTGGAAATGCGGCTGCAATTGCTACGCGAACTCGAGGCCCGCTTCGGCAGCTGGGCCGCCCAGTCGGGCGTGCCGGAGGACCAGCGCCGTGGCCTGTATGTGGCCGCGCGGCGCGTGCTGCGGCAGATCGCGTTTTGTCATCCGCGGTTGGATTTCGACCGTCTGTTGTTCATCAAGCGGCACGATCCGGGCGGCTTGTACCACATGGTCCATCAGTTCTATGGTTTTGGCGCCAAGCCCGGCGGCGGGCTGTTCGTGCTGTGCGATCCGTTTTCGGACGAGCCGAAGTTGGTGGATCTGCTGCAGGACGCCGCGGTTCCAGCCGGCCGCCTGGGCGGCCGCCGGCTGGAGCCGGGGTGTTTCCTGTCGCCGGAGGTGTCGTTCGATGGACGGACCATCTTGTTCGCGTACACTGAGGCCCGGGCGGAAGGCATCGAATGGTCGCCGCGAGCCAGCTTTCACATTTTCCGCGTGGGCGCCGACGGCACGGGACTGGTCCAGCTGACGGACGGTCCGTGGAACGAGTTCGACCCCTGCTGGCTGCCCAACGGCCGGATCGCGTTCATTTCCGAACGCCGCGGCGGGTACCTGCGCTGCGGCGGCTCCGCGCCGCCGTATGACTCGCCGACCTACACCCTGCACTCGATGGCGGCCGACGGCAGTGACGTTACCTGCCTGAGCTTTCACGAGACCCAGGAGTGGCAGCCCAGTGTGGATCACCACGGCCTGCTGGTCTATACCCGCTGGGATTACGTGGACCGGGATACCAACGTGGCGCATCACATCTGGAACTGCTTTCCAGACGGTCGCGACCCGCGCAGTTACCACGGTAATTACCCGGCCCGGCGCGAGAGTCGGCCGTGGATGGAGATGGACATCCGGGCCGTGCCGGGATCGCACAAGTATGTCGCGACCGCGGCCGCGCATCATGGCCACGCCTACGGCTCGCTGGTGTTGATCGACTATCGGCCGCTGGACGACGGGGCGATGTCCCAGGTCGAACGGCTTACGCCCGACGTGCCGCTGCCGGAAGCCGAAGGCGGCAAGGCGGCGGTTCGACAGCACATGGTTTACGGGACGGCTTGGCCGTTGAGCGAGGACGATTTCCTGTGCGTATACGACCGGCAGGCCGGCAGCCGGGGGATCTACTGGATCGACCGGTTCGGCAATCGGGAACTGCTGTACCGGGATCCGGAGATTTCCTGCTTGAGCCCGATTCCACTGCAAGCGAGAAGCTGTCCTCCGGTGATTCCGGAACGTACTGGGACGGGCGGTGCCGGCGGCGGGGCCGTCAGGGAATGGCGGGGCACTGCGGGGGGCGAGATCGTGGTGACCAATGTTTACGACAGCGATTTTCGCTGGCCGGAACATACCGAAATCAAGACGCTGCGGATCATTCAGGTATTGCCCAAGACCACAGCGCCGGTCGATCAACCGCGGATCGGCGCGGCGACGGAAACCAACGCCCGTGCGGTACTGGGCACGGTGCCCGTCGAGGCGGACGGCAGCGCGTATTTCGAGGCGCCGGCGGGCAAGCTGATGTACTTCCAGGCCTTGGACCGACGCGGCCTGGCCGTCCAGTCGATGCGGTCCGGGACGTACGTGCATCCGGGCGAGACCCTGACGTGTCAGGGCTGTCACGAGCCGAAACATCGGCCGCCGGCGCGGGCGGGCCTTGTGCTGGCGCTGCAACGCCCGCCTTCCAAGGTCCAACCTGACGTGGACGGCTCGAATCCGTTCAACTATCCGCGGCTGGTCCAGGGCGTGCTGGATCGGCACTGTGTGGACTGTCACCGGGAGCGTCAAGCGATCGACTTGACGGGCACCGTCGGCGGCAAGTATGGCTGGACGCGGTCCTACGAAAACCTGGCGGCCAAATACGGGTTCTACTTTTCGGTCAGCAACGGCTCGATCAACGCGGGCGTCCACGGCGGCAGCCGCACGGATGCCGGCGAGTTTGGAGCGCGGGCGGCCCCGCTGCTGCCGTACCTGGACGAGCGTCACTACGGCGTCCGCTTGACGGACGAAGAACTCCATCGCGTCACGCTGTGGCTGGACTGCAATTCCGAGTTCTACGGCGCGTACCACGACTTGCCGGCCCAGTCCCGCGGCCATGTCGTCAGGCCGGAGTTGGACTGAACGGCACGCTATTGCGTTGTCCAGGCTTAGTGTTGGGGTGCCTGGGGTCGAGTACAGCGAGCCCCCAGTGGCAAGAACTGGGGGCTCGCCACTCGTACCTCGTGGCTCGACCCCAGGCACCCAACGCCACTTCTTAGCTTGGACAACACGCTAGCCCGCGTCGCGCGCCTCGGCTGACGGAACGCGGGCAGGATTCGGCCGGGGGCTGCCCGGCATGGTCGGCGGCTTCAGCTGGACGGCCAGGCGGATGCCGGGCGGCACCAGGTTCTCGATCGACACCGAACCGCCGTACAGGGTCACGATGCGTTCGGCCACGGCCGGGGCCAGGCCCAAGTCGCCGCCGGGGGTCAGGGGATCGGCGATTCCCAGCAATTGAAAGAACCGGGGCAGGGCCGCGGGCGGAATGCTGCGCCCTTCGACGTCGATGTTCAAGCGGACATCTTCCTGGGCGGCGTCCTTGGTGATCCGCACGACACTGCCCGGCCGGGCGAACTTGGCGGCCGTCTCGAGCAGCGACCGCAGGGCCCGCACGAGATGCTCCGGCAAGCCTCGCACGTCTCCCAGGTCAGCGGGCACCGGCGCGAACCGGACCGACAGGGTGTCGGCCAGCGGAGCCGCTTGGCGGCAGGCGTCCTGCAACAGCGACTCCAAGCGGCTGGCCTGGCGGGCTCCGGTCCCGGCGTTCACCCCGATCTCGGACAATAACAGGGCGTCCTCAATCAGCGTCACGAGCCGGCGGCGGCTCTGTTCCAGCAAGGGCGCGTACTTGGCAGCCGTGTCTTCGGGACAATCAAGCAGCAGCAACTCGGCGATGCCCAGGATCCCGTTCAGCGGCGTCCGAACCTCGTGGGAGATCAGGCTCAGGAAATCGCTCTTGGCCTGATCCAGGACGGCCAGCCGCGCGTGGGCCTCGGCCAACTGGTCCTGCGATTCGGCCAGTTGGACGAGCGACTCGGCCAACTGGCGGGTCCGGTCCGCCACGGTGGATTCCAGCCGTTCGCTGTGCCGTTCGAGTTCCCGCCGCAGGCGGGCGAGTTCCAGATGCGTGCGGACTCGTGCCTCGACCTCTTCGAGCCGAAACGGTTTGGTGACATAGTCCACGGCGCCGACTTCAAAGCCCTTGACCTTGTCAACGGTCTCGTGCATCGCGCTCAGGAAGATTACGGGCACCGCGGCCAGGCGGGCCTCCTGCTTCAGACGCGTGCAGGTCTCGTAGCCGTTCAGGCCGGGCATGTTGATATCCAGCAGGACCAAGTCGGGCGGCTCGCGCAGAGCCACGGCCAGGGCGGCCTCGCCGGACAGGACCGGCCGGACCTCGTAACCCCGGGTCTGCAGCCCCTCGGTCAGCAGCCGGAGATTGGCCGGCATATCATCCACCACCAGGATCACGGCGGGGCTGGAAACCGTTGCATCAGCGTTCATTGGTTCTCCTGTCTCAAGCTTGTCCTCGGTCGGTCTGGCTGGCTTGCATCGCCGCCTGCAGACGATCGAATTGCGTTGCCAACTCGGCCAGATGCGTCCCGGCCGCCAGCAGGTCGCCGGCCTGGGCCGCTTGTTCCAGGTCCCAGGCCACGGCCCGCACGCATTCGCCGCCGACGTTGCCGGCCGCGCCTTTGATGCTATGGGCCGTGAGCCGGACGCCGGGCGCATCGCCCGCCTGTAGTGCGTGCCGCAATGCCTCGATCTGCTGCGGTACGGATTCCAGGAACCGGGCGACGATGATCTCGGCCAGCTCTTCGTCTTCCATCAGGCGGGCGAGCATTCCCGCCCGGTCGAAAATTGGCGTCTGCGGCCCCGTTGCCAGTCCGGCCGCCGGCTCGGCGACTTTCGCGGGACTCGCCGGCACCTCGGCGGCGCCCAGGGGGGGAAGCCAAGTGTTCAGGGCATCGACCAGGGCCTGGAGCGAGACGGGTTTGGTGATGTAGCCATTCATCCCCGCCTCCAGGCAGCGTTCCCGATCGCCGCGCATCGCGTTGGCGGTCATGGCGACGATGGGAATCTCGTGGTTCTTGGCCGCCGACAAGCGATTGCGGACCAGACGCGTCGCGGCCAAGCCGTCCATCTCCGGCATCTGCACATCCATCAGGACCAAGTCGTACGGGATGATTGCCATGGCCGTCAGCGCCTCGATACCATCGGCCACCGCATCGGCCCGCAACCCCAGTTTCCGCAACACGGCGAGGGCCACTTCCTGGTTGACCGCGTTGTCTTCGGCGACCAGGATCCTGGCGCCGGGGCGGCTGAGCGGGGGCAGGGCGGCCGGTCGGTTGGCGGACGCCAGAGCCGGCGTCGTGACGGGACCGGTCAGCATTTCGCCCAGGCGGGCCGCCAGTTCCAGGGTCCGGATGGGCTTGGTCAGGCAGGCGGCCAGCCCCAGCGGTCGCCAGCGACTCACATCGTCCCGTTGAGCCAACGAAGTCAGCAGCAGCAGGCGAGTTGTCTGCAGTCTGGGGTCCGCCGCAATCGCCTGGGCCAGCGTCTCGCCGTCCATCCCGGGCATCCGCATGTCCAGCAGGGCCACGCGAAACGGATCGCCTGCCGCGTCGGCCTGGACCAGCACTTGCAGCGCGTTGCGGCCGTCCGGACTGGCGGTGGCCCGCACGCCCCAGGCGGCCAGTTGGTCCAGCAGGGACTCGCGGACCGTGGCGTTGTCATCGACCACCAGGACCCGAGTCCCGTGCAGGCCGGCGCAGGCTGGCGGGGGCTGCGGCGGCAGAGCCGACGTGGCGAGACGGACGGTGAACCAGAACTCCGAGCCGCCCCCCTCTTCGCTGGTCACCCCGATTTCACCACCCATCCGCGTGGTCAGTTCCGTGGCGATGGCCAACCCCAGGCCCGTGCCTCCATAGCGCCGCGTGGTCGACGCGTCCGCCTGGGTGAACTTCTGAAACAGCCGTTGCTGAGTCTCCGCCGAGATGCCGATTCCCGTATCGCGAATGGCGAAGCGGAGCACCGCTTCGGATGCGGTCTGCCTGAGTGGCCGGACTCGGAGCGAGATCTCGCCTCGCTGCGTGAATTTGACCGCATTGCCCACCAGGTTGGTCAAGATCTGCCGCAGGCGGCTCGGATCGCCACGCAATCCCCCGGGCACGTCCGGTCCCACCGCGCAGATGAACTCGAGCCCCTTGCTCTGAGCCCTGACGGCCAGGGGCGCGACGAAGTCATCGAGCAGCACGCGGAGGTCGAAATCCACCGTCTCCAATTCCAGCTTGCCCGCCTCGATCTTGGAGAAATCCAGGATGTCGTTCAGCAGGGTCAGCAGGGATTCGCCGCTGGAGCGGATGGTCTCGGCATAGTGCCGCTGCTGGGCATCCAGCGGCGTGTCCAGCAGCAGTCCCGTCATGCCGATGACGCCATTCATGGGCGTGCGGATCTCGTGGCTCATGTTGGCCAGGAATTCGCTCTTGGCCACCGTGGCGGCCTCGGCCCGTTGGGCCATTTCCGTGGCCCGGGCGGTGGCCTCCTGCAAGCGGAGGTTGGTTTCGCGCACCGCGGCTTCGGCCTGCTTGCGTTGCGTGATGTCGACCATCGCGGTCAACAGGTAACGCTGGCCCTGGCTGTGAACGGTTTCGCCGGAGAACAGGATATCCAGTATTCCTCCGTCCCGGCGGCGGGTCTGCATTTCGAGTCTGGGGATTCTGTCCCCGGTCCGCAGATGCTCGTCGACGGCCGCCTGGTGCTCCGGAGCCACGTACAACCCAAGCTCGCCCGCGGTCTTGCCCAGGACCTCGTCCAGGGAAAAGCCGAGCGTGTCGAGAAACGCCTCGTTCGCGTCGACGAACCGCCGCTCGGGCAGGCTCGCGAGCGTCATCAGGGCCGGGCTGTGGCGGAACAGTTGCTCGAACCGCTGCTGCGTCTCGGCGGCATGCTTCTGCTCGGTGATGTCCACGCACGAACCGATGTAGCCGGCAAAGGAGCCGTCCGCTCCGGTTCGCGGCACCCCGGTGTCCAGGATCCACCGGTACTGGCCGTCCTGGCGCCGCAAGCGGTATTCCATCGTGAACGGCTGGCGAGCATCGAAGGCCGCGACGTAGGTCTCCCAACAACGCGGCCGGTCCTCGGGATGGACGCCGTCGGTCCAGCCATGCCCCAACTCCTGTTCGCTGGTTCGGCCGGTGAACGCCAGCCACCCCTGGTTGAAATAGGTGCACAACTTGTCCACGCCGGCCAGCCAGATCAGGACCGGAGCGCCGTCGGCCAGCAGGCGGAACCGGGCTTCGCTCTCCCGCAGCGTCCGCTCGGCCTGCTTCCGCTCGGTGATGTCGATGACCGAGGCCAGGACGAAGCGGCCATCCGGCGCGGTGATGTGGTTCAGGCCCAGTTCGACCGGGATCTCGCGGCCGTCCTTGCACAACCCGTGCAGATCGCCCCGGGCCAGCATCGCCCGGGATCGGAACTCGGCAAAGAACGCCTCCCGATACCCCAGGTGCGCCGCGCGATGCCGCACCGGCACCAGGATCTCGATCGACTGGCCCAGCAGTTCCTGGCGGGAGTAGCCGAACGTCCGCTCGGTCTGGGCGTTGGCGAGCACGATCCGGCCAGCCGAGTCCACCATGAGCATGGCGTTCGGAGCAGCTTCCACCGCCAACTCGAACTGTTCCGCCGCGCGTTGCCGATCGCGAAAAGCCTGGTTCAACGCCTGGACCAGGGCGCCGATTTCGTCATCCTGATGCGGGCCGGGGTCGATTTCGCGGAATTCGCGCGTCGCCGCTTGCACCTGCCGTTCGACCTGCTGCAGCGGCCGGAAGAAATGCCGGCGCATCAGGCCATACGCCAGGCCCAAAAAGGCGATTAAGCCCAGGGCGGCGCTGCCCATCATCATCAGCACCGAGGCCCGGATGTCCTGCCGCAGCGAGCGCGTATCCAGGTGCAGCATGATCGCCCCGTCCGCCGGTTCGAACTCGGCGACATCGGGCAGGGTGAGCCGCACGTACTCGGTGTGATCGAACAGATCGGACTCCGCGTGCCAGCGCTGGGCGGATTGGCGGGTCCGCAGCGCGGCCTGCAGATCTTCGCCCACCCTCGATTGGGGCAGGTCGCTCAGGCGGTCTCCCGTCCAACGCTGCTGGCTGCTGGCGATGACCCGGGGCTCGTGTCCCGCGACGACGATGATCAGTTCGATGTCGGGTTCGGCGGCCATGGCACTGACCACGCGTTGCAGTTCGCTAGTCCGCGCGACGTTCTCGGCCACCGAGGCGATCGAGGCGGCGATGGACTGGGCGTGCCCGCGCAGCCGTTTATCCAGCAGCCGATGCATGAGAGCGAGGCTGCCCGCCGTCCCGGCCAGCAGGATGGCGATGGCGACGACGGCCAGTGGCCAGAGGATCTTGCGCCGCAGCGAGCCGCGGGGGTGATGCAGGGGGTCAGGGGTCATCGAAGTGGAAGCAATCCAGGACCTCGGGACGGGAGGAGATCAGTTGGACGTCGCGCAGGGCTCGAGCGGCGTCTTGAACGGTCTTCTGCAGCGGCCCTCCCGGGCGAAGGTACTGGGCCTGTTCGCCGGGCGCGACCAGTGTCATGCCTTCGGTCAGCAGTTCCCGGAACTCTTGCGGCGAGAGTCCTTCCCGGTCCGCCATGATCCGAGTAGCTTCCTCGGGCTGCTGCCGCAGGTAAGCAAACGCGCGGTCGAGCCCCTCGAGAAAGGCCTGCACCTGGGCGGGATGCTGCCGGAGGATCTCTGCGTCGATGGCCAGCACATCCGCGACTTCGCCGGGAATCTGGCGACTGGAAAACACCACGTGAAACCCCGGCGCGCGGAGGATTGCGACGGCATCCGGGCCATAGGTGACCACGGCATCCAATTCCTGCGCCAGCAGCCCTTCGCGGAGAGCCTTTTGGTCTCCTGAGACGGGGTGCACGTCGGCCAGCGTCAGGCCCTCCCGCTCCAGGGCTCGCGCCAGAATGAAAATGCCCAGCGAGGCCAGTTCGACGCCGACACGTTTCCCACGCAGATCGGCTACCGAAGCCGTCTCCGGCCTGGCGATCAGCATGTCCGCGCCGCTGGAGAAGTCGAACAAGCGGACGATCCGCAGGTCGCGTGGGGCGTCGTCGCGGGCCATCAGAACTTCGACGATCGTCGTGGCCAAGGCGTCGGCGCGCCCCAATTCGTAGGCCCGCCGGGCGTCCGCCAGCGAGCCGAACTCCAGCAAGCGGACGTCCACGTCGGCGTCGCGGAAGTAGCCTTTCTCCTGGGCCAGGTAAATCAGTTCGTAGGCGGGCCACGTGTTAAGGGCGATCCGGAGCCTGGGAGCCTCGGGCCTTCCGCACCCCGGCAGGAGCAGGAACACCCCTACCACCGTCAGGCGGAGCAGCGCGGAAACAAAGCCGCCCGGGCGCTGGGCTGGCCCAGCAACCGCCCGCGGTTGCGTTACTTGCATGCCCTGTCCTGCAGCCACCATGTATCTGTCTCCGAGTCGGCGATCGGACCGGCTCCGCGACGGGGCCGGCACCCCGGGCTTCGCAGTTACGCACTTTCATGGTCCCCATCCGGCCGCGTGCGGGTGGAGCCGGGTTGTCCGGCCTCGGCAACGAACCGACACGGGCGTTTCGTATTCTACCCGCCCGCGGCACCGGTGGGGACAGGTCCACCGCCAATTCCTGTGGGGCGCCAATTCCGCCGCCAATTCCTGGTTCCTGGCAAGCGAACCCTACCGCCGGGACGGCAAGCCGCCGGCCACGACCGCCTGCAAGCGGCTGAACTCCTGTTCCAGTCCCGCCAGGATCGTCCCGGCGGCTTGCAAGTCTCCCGCCTGGCCCGCCTGCTCCAACTCGAACGCCGCCCGCCGCACGCGTTCGCCGCCGACGTTGGCCGCCGCGCCTTTCAGGCTGTGGGCCGCGCGGCGGATGCCGTCCGCATCCCCCGCCGCCAGCGCGGTCCGCACCGCGGCGACCTGCCGCGGCGCTGACTCCCGGAAGCGGTCCAGGATAATCGCCGCCAGGGCCTCGTCGTTCATCAACCGCTCGAGCATCCCCGGCCGGTCGAACACCGGCAGATCCGGCTCCGCCGCTTCGCGGGTTGACGTGCCTGCCGCTGTTGGTGCCGGGGCGGGCTGAGGCGAGCCGTTCGTTTCGGGCAGCCAGCGGTTCAGCACGTCGACCAGGGCGCGGACGGCCACCGGTTTGGTGAGATAGTCATTCATCCCGGCGTCCAGGCAGCGTTCCCGGTCGCCACGGAGGGCGGCAGCGGTGACGGCGACGATGGGAACGTGGTGATCGAGGACCGCCGAACCCGGATCGCGGATCGCGCGGGCCGCGGCCAAGCCGTCCATCTCGGGCATCTGCAGATCCATCAGGACCAGGTCGTAGGGCGAGCGGGCCAGAGCCGCCAGCGCCTGGGCGCCGTCGGCCACAGCGTCGGCGCACTGCCCCAGTTTCCGCAGCATGCCTAGCGCGACCTCCTGGTTGACGACATTGTCCTCGGCCAGCAGGATCCTCGCCCCGGTTCGCCGCAGCGGGGGAAGCGCCGCGGGCTGAGGACGCGCCGCGGGCCTCCTGGCCGTCGGGATCTGGGCCAGCACGGCCGACAGGCAGTTGTACAGTTCCGAGTGCCGGACCGGCTTGGTCAAGTAGGCGGCAAACTCCAGCGGCGAACCTTGCGGCCCGCCGTTCCCCGGCGGCGATCCGCCCGCCCCATTGTTGGCCGGCGCGGGCCCGGCCGCGGTCCGCTTGTTCCGCCCCAACGCGGTCATCAGGACCAGGCGGGTCGCCTGCAACCGGGCGTCCGCCTGGATCGCGCGGCCCAGCACCGCCCCATCCATGCCCGGCATCTGCATGTCGATCAAGGCGATGTCGAAGGCCTCGTTCCGCTCGCCGGCACGGGCCAGCGTCTGCAGCGCCGCGGGGCCGTCCGGAGTCGCTTCGGCCTGCATCTCCCAAGCTGCCAGATGGGCCAGCAGTACTTCGCGATTGGTGGCATTGTCGTCCACCACCAGGACTCGCTTGCCGCGCAGCTCCGGCGGCAGCATGCGTTCCGCCGCGGAGACCGGCCGCTCCAGACGCACCGTGAACCAGAACTCCGAGCCGGCGCCCTCGTGACTGCGCGCGCCGATCTCGCCGCCCATCCGTTCCACCAGTTCCTTGGAAATGATCAGTCCCAAGCCGCTGCCGCCGAACCGGCGCGTGGTCGACGTGTCCGCCTGGCTGAATTTCTGAAACAGTCTCTTCTGCTGGTCCAGCGACATGCCGATTCCCGTATCGCGAACGGTACAGCGGAGCACGACTTCGCCCGCGGACATCTCCGCCACGCTGGCCTGGACGCAGACTTCGCCCTGCGCAGTGAATTTGACGGCATTGCCGGCCAAGTTGGTCAGGATCTGGCGGAGGCGGCCGGGGTCGCCGCGCAGCTGGTCGGGCACGTCCGGGGCGGCGGCGCAGATGAACTCCAACCCCTTGCCCTGGGCGCGCGCGGCCAACGGGGCGGCGAACTCGTCCAGCAGGCTCCGGAGATCGAAATCCAGGCACTCCAATTCAAGTTTGCCGGCCTCGATCTTGGAAACGTCCAGGATATCGTTCAGCAGGGCCAGCAGGCCCTCGCCGCTGCTGCGGATCGTCTCGGCGTACTGCCGCTGTTGCTCGTTCAATTCCGTGTCGAGCAGCAATCCGGTCAGCCCGATGACGCCGTTCATCGGGGTGCGGATCTCGTGGCTCATGTTGGCCAGAAAATTGCTTTTGGCCGAGTTCGCGGCGTCCGCCGCCTCTTTGGCAACCCGCAGGTTCTCTTCCAGTTCCCGCTGCAGAGTGATGTCGCGATTGATCCCGATCATTCGCAATGGCTTGCCTTGGGCGTCCCGCTCAAAGACCCAGGCCGAGTGCATCAGCCGGATCCGGCCGTCCGGCAGCACGATCCGAAACACGTTGTCGAATGGAGTCTGATCGCGAACCGATTTCTGCAGCACGGCTTCGGCCCGTTCCCGGTCGGCCGGGTGCACGCGGGACCGCCAGAACTCGTAATGCTGTCCGCCCTGGCAGACGGATTCGGGAACGCCGCCATACCAGGCCTGCATCCGTTCGTCCAACTCCAGCGTGTCGTCGGCAAAGTTCCAGGTCCAGACGCCGATGTCGGCGACGTCGGCGGCCAATCGCACCCGATGCAAGGCCGCCCGGAGCTTCGTCTCGGCTCGATTCCGCTCGCTGACGTCCCGCCCTTCGGCCATCAGGTGGATGATCTGCCCGGTTTCATCCCGCAGGGGTTTCAGCGAAACCTCGAAGTCATGCAGACCGCCATCCGGACCCGGCAGACTGGCCTCGAATCGCACCAGTTCGCCCCGGGCGGCCGCCCCGATGGCCTGCCGCACTCGGCGGAGCGCCTCCGGCGCCCGTTGCCAACAGGGGAGACTCTCGAACGGCTTGCCCAGCGCCTCGGCCCGCGTCGTGCCGGCGAACTGCAATCCCGCGTCGTTGGCGTCCAGGAAGTCCCCCTCGAGGCTCAGCAGGCCCACGAACTGGAATCCTTGTTCGAAGAACAGCCGCGTCCGGCGGTCGGCTTCCTGCAGTCTCTCCGCTTGGGCGAATAGCCCGGCATCGGTCTGGCGCAGCAACCCATAGACGAAGGCCAGCAAAACGGCTAGCAGAATCGCCGCTCCGCCCCCACCGAGGGCCAGCAGGCGCACGAAGGCCGCTTTCTCCTGGGAGATGTCGTGCAGTGTCAGCAACCTGCCGAACGGCCGGCCCACGGCATCGTGCAGCGGCAACGCCGCGCACCACCAGGTTCGTCCGTCCCGGACGATTTCCCGTTCGGTTTCGCCGCGGCCCGGCAGATCCTGCTGCGCGTCCAGCCAGCGGACAAATTCCCGGGCCACGGGTACGTCCGAGTCGGTGACCAGAATCGTGCGGGGCAGCCGGTCCCAGTCGGGTTCGCGGCCCAGGGCCCGCCGTCCGGCTTCCCACCGCTCCCGGTTCAGATACTCCTTCTGGACAGTCAACGCCACGTGCAGCCCGGCGTCCCCTTGGCGCTGGGCGACGATATTCGCCAGGTCTTTGCCGAGTTCCGCATAGCCGACGAGCCGGCCAGCGGCGCCGATCGGGCAGACGACCCAGAGGGTGGGGCTGCCGGCCGAATCCAATTCGATGCCGGAAGCGAATCGTCCGGCCCGTTCGGCGGCGCGGGCGGTGTCGAGCGGTGATGCGTCGCTGCGGCGAGCCGACGGATGCACCCGGGCCAGGCAGACGTGCTGCACGTCGGTGAACCGCAGGTGCGCGAGTTGTGCCTCGCGGCGCCATTGGTCAAACTGCGGGCTCCAGGTGGCCACGAGGGCCTCGGCATCGCTGTCACGGAGCGCCTGCTGAGTCGCCGGGTCGGCGGCGATCACCTGCAGGGCCAGCGCCAGACCGGCCGTGTGGTTCTGCAGATCGACACCAAACTCGCGATTCGTGACCGCGATCTGCTCGGCGATGCTCTCCGTCAATCGTTGGCGCTGGAGGCAGTACAGCAGCGTGCCCCCGCCAGCCACCAGCAGCGAGAGCAACATCGTCAACGGCCACAGCAGACGCCGCAGCACCGGCCGCGGCGCAGCGGCCTGGCGACGGGCTGCTGCGGGATGATTCATGTCAGGTTTCATGGCCTGGCCTCGAGTCTCTGGTGCGTTGCTGACATCGGTTCCAGCGTACCGGCCGCTGCAGGCCCGACCAAGGCGCCCAAACTCGCCGCCGCGCAGGACTCGTGTGTCTCCGGCAGCCAGGTGTTCAACGCTTCGATCAGCGCCCGAGGAGTAACCGGCTTGGCGAGATACCCGTTCATCCCAGCCTCCAGGCAGCGGTCGCGGTCGCCTTGCATGGCGTTGGCGGTCATGGCGATGACGGGGATTTGATGATCGCAGGCGGCCGAGTGCGGATCGCGGATGACGCGGGTGGCGGCCAAGCCGTCCATCTCCGGCATCTGCATGTCCATCAGCACCAGGTCGTAGGGCAACGTGGCCAGGGCCGCGAGGGCTTCGACGCCGTCGGCCACGGCATCCGCGCGGAACCCCAGTTTCCGCAGGATGGCCAAGGCCACCTCCTGGTTGACGACATTATCCTCCGCCACCAGGATCCGCGCGCCGTTGCGGCGCAAGGGGGGCAGCGGCTCCGGCGGGGACGCGGCGCGGACCGCCGGAGCCGCCGTGTCGGCCAGCGCGGCGCACAGGCTGTCGTACAGTTCCGCTTGCCGAATCGGCTTGGTCAAGCAGGCCGAGAATCCCGCGGCGCGCCAGTGCGGCGCTGACGTCGGGGGAGCAGCGGCCTCGTCCCACATGCCCCGCTGGTCGATCGAGGTCAGCAGCAGCAGGCGGATCCCTCGCAACCGCTCGTCGGCCCGAATCGCCCGGGCCAGTGTGATCCCGTCCATGCCCGGCATCTGCATGTCCAGCAAGGCGACTCGGTAAGGATCGCCGGCTTGACGGGCCAGAGCCAGGGCCTCCAGGCCCGTGGGACCGTTCGGAGTCGCCTTGGCCCGCACGCCCCAGGCGGCCAGTTGCTCGAGCAACACGTCGCGGTTGGTGGCATTGTCGTCCACCACCAGCACGGGCAAGCCCCGCAGTCGCGTCCGGGCTTCGGCGGCGTCCGCCTGCGGCTGCTGCCTGGCCAAGCGGGCGGTGAACCAGAACTCCGAGCCGCCCCCCGGTTCGCTGCGGACGCCGATCTCGCCTCCCATCAACTCGGCCAGTTCCTTGGCGATGGCCAGCCCCAGTCCGGTGCCGCCGTGCCGCCGCGTGATCGAGGCATCGACCTGGCTGAACTTCCGAAACAGCTTTGCCTGCTGGTCGGCCGGGATCCCGAGGCCGGTGTCGCGGACCGAGAACCGGATCACAACCTCGCCTGCGGTCTCCGAAACTGGCCGAGCCTGGACGCAGATCTCGCCCTGCTCGGTGAACTTGACCGCGTTGCCCGCCAGGTTGACCAGGATCTGCCGCAGGCGGCCCGGGTCGCCGCGGACGGCGGTCGGCATGTGAGGCGCCATCTGGCAGATGAACTCCAGGCCCCGATCCTGGGCCCGGAGAGCTAAGGGCGCGGCAAAGTCGTCCAGCAAGGCCGCGAGATCAAAGTCCACGCTCTCCAGTTCCAGCCGGCCCGCCTCGATCTTGGACAAGTCCAGGATATCGTTCAGCAAGGTCAGCAGCGATTCCCCGCTGGTCCGGATCGTCTCAGCGTATCGCCGCTGCTGCGGATTCAGCTCCGTGTCTAGCAGCAGTCCGGTCATCCCGATGACGCCGTTCATGGGCGTGCGGATTTCGTGGCTCATGTTGGCCAGGAACTCGCTCTTGGCCCGATTGGCCGCCTCAGCCGCCGTGCGGGCCTGACTGAGCGAGTCCTCGTAGCAGCGACGCTCGGTGATATCGCGGGTCACGCCGTGGATCTCGACCCGCCCGGTGTCCGGATTGCGGACATAATGCGAGACAACCTCGGTCCACACGGTCGAGCCGTCCTTACGCGTCACTTCGATGTCGTTGGTAAAGTAGGTGCCGGCGGACAGTTCGCCGGCGCGAAACTGGGCGGTTCGCTCGGCGATCAAGCTTTGGACACCCTCGCGAGCCGCCGCGGGCACACTCGCCTCGACCGTCTGGGCCAGAGCTTCCTCCTGGGAGTAGCCGCGGAGGGCGTGGACGGAAGGACTGACGTAGAGAAACCGCCGTGTTTCCGCGTCCACGATCCACGACACGTTCTTCATGCCTTCCGTCAGGGTCCGGTAGCGGGCCTCGCTGGCGGCCAGCGCCGCTTGCGAGTCCCTGAGGTGGGCGAGGCTTTGCTTCAGGCGGCGATTGAGCCCGACGAACGCGGCCGCGACGCCGCCCGCCGCCGCGGCCAGGGCCAGGGCGATCGCCAGCGTGGCGTACAGCCCGGTCAGCGGCAGCGGAGCCAATTGCCGGGTCACGGTCTGCTGGGCTGGCGCCTCGGCGGGCAGAACCAACAGCAGCGCAGCAGTCAACAACAGGGCCTGTCGAACGGGCAAGTTCCAGCTGGTAGCAGTAGCCATGGTCGCTGTCTCCTGCGGTCCGGTGCGGAATGGACCATTACGTATCCGGGGGCGCCGGCGGCTGGACCGGCTCGACGTGCGCTGCATCTCCCTCGGGCAGCCACACATTCAACGCCTCGATCAACGCCCGAGGTGACACCGGCTTGGTGACATAGCCATTCATGCCCGCCTCCAGGCAGCGCTCGCGGTCGCCGCGCATGGCGTTGGCCGTCATGGCAATCACGGGGATCCGGTGCTGGCGCACGGCGGACCGGGGGTTGCGGATGATCCGTGTGGCCGCCAGGCCGTCCAGTTCCGGCATCTGGACGTCCATCAGGACCAGGTCGTACGGGCGGGCCTCCAGGGCCGCGACGGCCTCGGTGCCATCCGCCACGGCATCGGCCTGCAGGCCCAGTTTCTGCAGGATCCCCAGTGCCACCTCCTGGTTCACGAGATTGTCTTCAGCCACCACGATCCGCGCTCCGCGGCGGCGCAACACGGGCAACGGGGACGACGCGGCCGGAGCTGCGGCCGGTGGCCTGACGGGGGAATCAGCCAATACGTTGCTCAGGCAATCCCGCAACTCGGCATACCGCACGGGCTTGGTCAAGACCCAGCGTTCTTCCAACTCCTTCGCCCCCAGCGGCGCCAGCTGCACCACCCGCGTCGCACGCAGCCGGGCGTCGTCCCGGACGGCCTGAGCCACGACCGCGCCCGCCATACCCGGCAACTGCAGATCGACCAGTGCGGCCCGGAACGGCTCGCCCGCTTCCACGGCCTGCGTCAGCATGGACAGGGCCGCGGCGCCATCCCCGCACGCTTCGGCGCGCAGGCCCCAGGCCGTCAGCTGGTCCAGCAGCCACTCGCGAACGGTGGCGTTGTCGTCGACTACCAGGATCCGCCGGCCGGTCCAGTCCGCGGACGCCGCCGTGCTGGTTTCGCTCAGCGCCTGCTTGGCCAGCCGTGTGGTGAACCAGAATTCCGAGCCGACCCCCAGTTCGCTGCTCACGCCGATTTCGCCGCCCATCAATTCGCTCAATTCCGTGGCGATGACCAGCCCCAGGCCCGTACCGCCGTAACGGCGGGCAATCGACGAGTCGGCCTGGGTGAACTTCTGAAACAGCTTCAGTTGCGTTTCCCCCGGGATGCCGATCCCGGTGTCGCGGACGACAAAGCGCAGCACGGCTTCCGTCTCGGTCTCCGAGACCAGGCTCGCCCGCACGGACACTTCGCCCCGTGCGGTGAATTTCACGGCGTTGCCCGCCAGGTTGGTCAGGATCTGCCGCAGCCGGCCCGGGTCGCCCGATAGTTTGCCCGGCACGTCCGGAGCGGCGGCACAGACGAACTCGACGCCCTTCTCCAGGGCCTGCAACGCCAAGGGCGCGGCGAAATCGTCCAGCAGCGTGCGGAGGTCAAAGTCCAGGGTCTCCAGGACCAGCTTGCCCGCCTCGATTTTGGACAGGTCCAGGACGTCGTTCAGCAGGACCAGCAAGGCTTCCCCGCTGGCCCGAATCGCTTGGGCATACTGCCGCTGTTGCGCGTCCAGGCTCGTGTCCAACAGCAGCCCGGTCATGCCGATCACGCCGTTCATCGGGGTCCGGATCTCGTGGCTCATGTTGGCCAGAAACTCGCTCTTGGCCGCATTCGCCGCCGCGAGTTCAGCCGTGCGGGCCCGGACGAGACGCCGCAGGGAGATATTCCAGCCGACGACGAGGGTTCCCAGGCACAGCACACCGGCGACCACCCCCAGCGAGACCAGCCTCAAATCGAGTGGCGGCCCCGCCACGACAACCAAGTCGCCCGGCCGCGCCAGGTGGACATTGATGCCGTGGACCGCCTGGTCCTGGCCCGTCCAGTGCTCGAGCACCCCGCAAACGCGCACCCGGCTGCCCGGGACGATCTCCCGGATGTTGACATAATCCTCCGGCGCGGTGCAGGTGACGATCGCCGTCCCCGCCTCCAGCACGACGTCCGGATGTTGCGAGCCCGGCGGATGACTGACCCTCAGGACTTTGGCCTCGAACGACCGCCGCCGCTGGTCAAACCGGCCCCGGGCAATCGCTTCCGCATCCACAGGCACCGCCGGAGTGAACTCGCCCCTGCCCTGGTGCAAGTAGTGGCCCAACGCGAACACGACGGCATGCCCTGTCCAGTGAGGATAGCCCCACAACTGCGTTCGCCGGCCGGGGTCGACTTCCATGGGCAGCACGCTCTGCACGAGAATTCCCGCCGTGTTATCCTGCACGTAGAACGACGTGCTCGAAGGGACGGCGGTCACCGTTCCCTCGACCCGGACGAGGTCGCTGACCGCAGCAGACGGGCCTAGCTTGAGCAGCTGTTCAAGCACGGTCGCCGGCAGGGGAAAGACCTCCTGACGGCCGGGCTCGAGCAGTTCGAATTCCTCCTGGAGACCCGCAGGCACGCGCAACATGGTGGCGTGCCGATCCGCGGAGGCGGCGGGCGAACAGATCCCGCGGAGGCGAACGCGGGCGCCCGGCAGTTCTGCGCCGACCCGCTCGCGACTCAGCCCGTGCACGTTCACTTGGACGGAGCCGTCGCGGAGGAGCACCATCAACTGGGCCAACTCGCCGGAGAACGCACAGCTAAAGACCACGCCTTCGATCTCGACCCGCCTTCCGTCCCATTGAGGCTCGGCCAGCATCTGGGCCGTGGCCGGTTCGGCGTGCGGCAGTTCCCCCGGCCCCAGCCGCTGGATTCGGGTCGGCAGGATCATGGGCTGGTAGCCGCCCGGATCGGTGACGCCCTCGACCTGGACCAGGTCGCCGCGGGCGATCTGATCGGTCAACTCGGAGGGCGCCAGATACACGCCTGCCGGACCGTCCTGGACGAAGGCATCCTTGATCTCCGGGTTGTGCCAGGTGACGACGCCGCGGACGCAAACCGGCCGTTTTTCGGCCGCTGCTGCCGGGGACAAGCTCTTGACCTCGCCGATGTTTGTCAGCGGCGGAATTTCTTGCGTATTGGCGCGGGCCGGCAGCCACGCCGCCACGGACCAGAACGCCAGCGCGAGCCAAGTCCGAAGCCGGTGCCTGGCGCGGGAGCGCGCCAGCGCGCTCGCCCCTGGGCAGCCGGCCCGGGTTGGCGCTGTCTCCGGGCCGGAGACAGGCGCTGGTCTGGTCCTCGTTGGCTGCTTCACCTGGCGCCCCTTTCCGTTTGCATGGCCGCCTGGGCCCAGGCGAACTGTGTCTGGAGTTCTTCGAGTTGCCGCGCGGCGGTCCCCAGATCGCCGGCCTTGGCGGCCTGTTCCAGGGCCCAGGCGGCTTGGCGGAGCCGCTCCGCGCTGACGTTGGCCGCCGCGCCCTTGATGCTGTGGGCCTGCCGCTGGGTGCTCTCGGCATCACCGCTCGCCAGGGCCTTGCGCAAGGACGCGATCTGCTCGGGGACCGAGGCGAGAAACCGCGCGAGGATGCTCTCGACCAGGTCCTCGTCCAGCAGCCGGTCCAGCATGTCCGCCCGGTCAAAGACGGACGGATCCGCAGCCGCCGCAGGGGAAGACGCGGCGACTGCGGGCGCAGCAGGGGAGGGCATCGCGGGGCCGGATGCCGGCGGCGCGTCCAGCGCGGGCGCCGTCTCGGGGGGCAGCCAGGTCCGCAAGGCGGCGACCAGCGCTTGCGGCGACACCGGCTTGGTGAGGTAGCCGTTCATGCCCGCGGCCTGGCACTGCTCCTGAGCCCCGCGCATCGCGTTGGCCGTCATGGCGACGATCGGGATCTGATGGTGCAGGACGCCGGAACTCGGGTCACGGATCAGCCGCGTAGCTTCCAACCCGTCCATTTCCGGCATCTGCATGTCCATCAGCACCAGGTCGTACGGGACGGACTTCAGCGTCTCGACCGCTTCCGCCCCGTCGCCGACCGCCTCCGCCCGCAGCCCCAGTTTGCGGAGCATGCCCAGTGCCACCTCCTGGTTGACCACGTTGTCCTCGGCCACCAGGACCCGGGCCCCGCTCTTGAACCGGACGGCCAGCGCCCCCGCAGCCGGAAGGCTGGCCGCCGGCGGAGCCCCGCCCGCGTCGGCCAGCAGCGTGGCCAGGCAGTCGAACAGCTCCGACGAACGCACTGGCTTGGTCAGCCGGGCGGCGCCCGCCACCGCCGCGACGGGGAGCTTGCCGTTTCCCGGCGAGTCTCCGCCGGCCGGCCGACAGCCGACCGAATCCAGCAGCACCAACCGGGTCTGCCGCACGGCTGGCTCGGCCCGGATGGCCTCCGCCAGCGCGGTCCCGTGCATGCCCGGCATGTGCAGGTCCAGGATCGCGACCCGGAAGGGCGTGCCGGCGTCCCGGGCGCGGGCCAGCGCGCGGAGGGCCGTCGGCCCGTCGGCGACGGCCTCGGCCTGCAGTCCCCAAGCCGCCAACTGGGTCAACAGCGTCTGACGCGTCGTGGCGTTATCGTCCGCGACCAGGATCGGCGCCCCGCGGACGCCCGGCGGCGGCGAGGCGGCCGCTTTCGGCTGGGCGGGCTTGCCCAGCGGCAAGGTGAACCAGAACTCCGAGCCGCTCCCGGCCGTGCTGGCCACGCCGATCTCGCCACCCATCCGCTTGACCAACTCGGCCGCGATGGCCAGTCCCAGCCCGGTGCCGCCGTGGCGGCGGTTGGCGGCGGCGTCCACCTGGTAGAATTTCTCGAACAACTTCTGCTGCTTCTCCGCCGGGATTCCGATCCCCGTGTCCCGCACTGCGAAGCGGATCACGGTGGCGTCGTCCGTTTCTCCAACCACGCCGGCCTGCACGCAGATTTCGCCCCGGTCGGTGAACTTGACCGCGTTGCCCGCCAGGTTGTTCAGGATCTGCCGCAGGCGTGTGGGATCGCCCAAGACCAGGGGCGGAATCTCCGGGGCGGCCGCACAGATGAACTCCAAGTTCTTGTGGTGAGCCCGGACGGCCAGCGGGGCGGCCAGTTCGTCCAGCAGGGCCCGCAGGTCGAAGTCCACGATCTCCAACTCCAGCTTGCCCGCCTCGATCTTGGACAGGTCCAAAATGCCGTTCACCAGGCTCAACAGGGCTTCGCCGCTGGAACGAATGGCCTCGGCGAAACGCCGCTGCTCGTCGCTCAGGTCCGAATCCAGCAGCAATCCGGTCATGCCGATCACGCCGTTCATCGGCGTGCGGATCTCGTGGCTCATGTTGGCCAGGAATTCGCTCTTGGCCCGGTTGGCCGCCTCGGCTTCCTCCTTGGCGACCCGCAGTTCGGCCTCGGCCCGCTTCCGGGCCGAGATGTCGCGGGTTACTCCCAAGAGTTCCACGAACTTGCCCTTGTTGTCCAGGAGCGGGGACGCAATCGCCTCGGTCCAGATGGTCGAGCCGTCTTTGCAGCGCAGTTCCAACTCTTCCCGTATCGGTTCCGGGGGAAGTCCCGCCCGGAGCGAAGCCCCCAGACGCTCGAGAGCCGTCTGGGCTCGGGCGAGCGAATCGCCAGTCAGAATCTGAGCCAGCGATTGCTGCATCACTTCCGCCTGGGTATAGCCCCGCAGCTTCTCGATGGATGGATTCACGTACGTCAAGGCACCATCCAGACTCATCGTCCAGATGTTGTCCGCGACGTTATCGGCCAGCAGCCGGTGGCGTTCCTCGCTGACCCGCAGCAGCTCCTCGACCCGCTTCCGCGCCGTCACGTCCTCGACCAAGGCCAGGTGATACGGGCCATGTTCCACTCCCATCATGGCGGCGGCGACGGTCAGGTGCCCCCAGACGACTGAGCCGTCGGGACGGAGGTACCGCTTTTCCATTTGGAAGCCGGAGATCTCACCGGCCTGCAGCCGCCTCACGTTCTCCAACTCCGCCGGTAGATCATCGGGATGGGTGAGCCGTTCCCAGCCGATGGCAGTCAGCTCGTCGCCGCTCCGTCCGAGGATCTGGGCCAGCCGCCGGTTCACGCCGACCGGGCGCGAGTTCCGGGCGTCGATCAAGCCGATGCCCAGCGGCGACTGTTCGAACACCCCCCGGAACTTGGCTTCGGACTCCGAGATCTGCACCATCGCCGACTCGATCCTGGCCTGGGTGGCCGTGAGCTGCGCGGTGCGGGAACGGACACAACTGCGAAGCGACAGATTCCAGGCGCAAACCGCCAGGCCCAGGCCGGTGCCGAGGGCCAGCATCCAGAGCAGGGCGGCGACGCGATCGGACGGCGGGCCGGCGAGGAGCTGCACATCGTCCGCCGACGACAGGTAGATTCTCACTCCCCGAAAATCCTGCTCAACGTCAATGCGATGATCCAGCACGCCGCTGACGCGGACCCGACTGCCGTCGCTCAACGCCGCAGCGTTGGCCAGCGGCGGCGGCACCTCGGCAATCAGCACGGTCTCCCCGCACTGGAGCGCGGCGATCAAGCCCGCCGAGACCACGGCGCGATTGACCGTCAAGACCTCGGCCTCGAGCGTCACGCGACACTGGTGGTAGCGGGGATCGGCCAGGGTCTCCGGCGTCACGACGACCGGGACCGGCAGGTTGGCGGGCCCTAGTTCCCGGCCGTCGTCCGCGGCGAAGACAATCGATGAACGATTCTCGACCCGGGGAGAACCCAGCAGTTCCACGCGGGCGCCCGGGGCGTACCGGTTGGGCAGGGCCGGCATGCGGACCAAGACGCCGCCTGTCGCGTCCTGAAGGTAGAACGATTGGCGGGACAGCGAGGCGGTCACGGTCCCCTGAATCCGGCTTAACGGACTGGACGCGGGGTTCGCCGTGTACAGCCGCAGCCGCCGAATCGGAGTGACGGGGATCGCGTCCCAGTTCTCCGAACCGGGAGCCAGGACTTCCAGTTCGTCTTGCGGCGTGACCAGCATGCGGGCGGCAATCGCTTGCCGGTAGACGTTGAACGCAGGCGCGGCAATCCCGGTCAGGCGGACGCGGGCGCCGTACATCCGCGGCGGCACCGCCTCCGGCAACCGGTCGAACAAAGTGGCCGCGACAGAGCCATCGGCCAGGACCAGATTCAAGCGGATCACGCCAGGGTCCGTGCGGATCCCGCTGACCAGGCCCTCGAGCTGAATACGCTGGGAATCCAACTCGCCTTGAGCCAGCATCTGCGCCGTCGCCGGCAGGGGAGCCGGCAACTGGGCGCGGCCGACTCGCTCAATGGACTCGGCGACCACCAACGGAGCATAGCCGCCCGGATCCGTCACACCACTTACTTCCACCAGGTCCCCGCTGCCGACCTGAGCCGCCAGGGGCGTGGGACTCACATACACGCCGCCCGTGTCGTCCTGCAGGAACAAATCGCCGACGTCCGGATTGACCGAGGTCACGACGGCCCGCAACCGGACTGGCAGCCTGCCGGCTGCGTCCTCGGGGGTCAGTGACTTGACCCCTCGGATGCTGGTCAACGGCGCGGGCCCCTCCACGCCCCGGGCAAGCTCCGCCGGGGCGATCCTCCCCAGCAGCAGGCAGCCGAACGCCCCCGCCAGGAAACCAAGCCAGGCCTTTCGACGCTGTCCCAGGGGCGGGGAGCACTGCGATCGATCCCGCTCTCGTCGCCATCTCATCCGTCTTACCCTCCTGCCTCCCATTGTCCTCCCAGGACGTGTTCGATCGTCAATATCGAGCCTGCGTCCCCTCGTCAATCCATGATGGTAAGGGGTTGTCCAGTATGACGATATCGGGCGATCTACTCATTTTGACATGGGGTAAACACCTCAGTTAGCCATCCCCGAGCGAGCTTCCTTTTCGGGGTCAGGGGTTTCATTAAAATGGCAAAAGTGGTACTCATAGTGCGATTGTGATCTGTCACGAGCCGTCTGGCGTTCAGGCTGTGGTTCGCGAGCCATCGGAGCACGTCCTGAAACGCCGTTTGGAACCCTCCCCCCCCATGCCCGAAATACCCGACGCTTCGGCTCTAGCCGGGGCGGCCTTGGCCTACGTGATGGAAACGGGGCCAGTGCTAGCCCTGCACTTGGATGCGCACCAGCGCGTCATCGCGGCGAGTGAACACGCCAAGCGAGTTTTGGGTCCAGACATTCTAGACAAGGCGATTAAGGACTTAGTGATTGCCCCGGCGGACGGTACGGCAGGCCCGTTGCCCGCGGGCAGCGACGAGGTTCGATTCTTGACCTTGCGCACCGCTGGCGGAGCCGTCGAGCGGTTTCGATTCCGGTTCCTTCCTTTACCGGCCGGGACGTTGGCGCTGGGCAGCGGGGACGAGGCGGAGGATCAGCCGATCGGGCGAGACCCGGCAGCCGACACGGACTTTGATCGCGGTCAGACCGGCGGCCGGCCGGAATCTGCCTTGCCGCGGAGCCGCACGTTGCTGGAAGCGTTTTCGGAAGGCGTGTCGGACCCGATTTACGTCAAGGATTTGCAGGGCCGCTATCTCCTGTTCAATTCGGCGGCCGCCCGGATTGCCCGCCGGCCGGCGGCGGACGTCTTGGGCCAGGACGATCGGTTCCTGTATCCGCCCGACGAGGCGCGGGTAATCATGGAGGGAGATCGCCTAGTCATCGCCAACGGCATGCTCCGCACTTATGAGGAGCGGCTCACCGGCGGCGACGGAACGCCGCGGCATTACCTTTCGACCAAAGGGCCGCTGCGCGACGAGCAGGGCCGAGTGATCGGCCTGTGGGGAATCGCGCACGACATCACCGAGCGGAAGCAGGCGGAGTTGGCGCTGATCAAGCTGATAGCGGAAATGGACCTCCGCGTGCGGCAGCGCACCGCCGAGGCGCTGGATCTGTACGACCACGCCCCGTGCGGCTACGACTCGCTGGACCCGAACGGCGTCGTACTTCAGATGAACGACACGGAACTGCGCTGGCTGGGATACCGGCGCGAGGAGGTCGAAGGCCGGCTCCGCATGCGCCAGCTGATGACGCCGGCGAGCGCCGCGTCGTTCGAACAGAGTTTTGCGGAATTCGTCCAGCAGGGCCGGGTCGCAAGTTGCGAGTGCGAAATGCGCCGCAAGGACGGCAGTTCGTTCACCGCGCTGGTGACCAGCGAAGCGGTGCGGGATTCCCGGGGCCGATTTGTCAAGAGCCGCTCGACGATGCTGGACATCACCGACCGCAAACGTGCCGAGGAGTCGTTGCGGAAGAGCGAAGGGCTGTTCCGGGCTGTGGTGGATTCGGTTCCTTTGGCGATTTACATTTACCAATCCAAGGGGGACGAGGAGACCGCGGAGTACATCAACCCCACGTTCACTCGCTGGTTCGGCTACACCGCGGAAGAGATTGCCACGGTCGATCGCTGGTGGCGTCTGGCGTATCCCGACGAAGTCTACCGCGAGCAGGTCTCGTCCGCTTGGACTACCTGCGTCCGGCAGGCGCTCGAAACCCGGTCGGCGCTGGAAATGCGGGAAGCGCTCGTCACGTGCAGGGACGGCTCCATCAAGAATATCCTCTGGGGCGGAATTGCCCTGGACGGCACGACCTTCGCCTTCGGGCTTGACCTGACCGAACGCCGCCAGGCGGAAGCGGAGTTACGGCAGGCCAAAGACGCCGCCGAAGCGGCCAACCGGGTCAAGAGCGAATTCCTGGCCAACATGAGCCACGAAATCCGGACCCCCATGACCTCGATCCTGGGCTACAGCGAACTGCTCCAGCGGACAGACTTGCCGCGCGACGAACGCCGCCGCTACGAGGCGGTCGTCCAACGGAATGGCCACGCCCTGCTGCGACTGCTGGACGACATCCTCGACCTCTCCAAGATCGAAGCGGGCCAATTGCAGGTCGAACGCCTGGCTTGTTCGCCCGTCGAGGTTGTCGACGAGGTCTTGAGCCTGTTGCGCACACGGGCCGAAGAGAAGCAATTGTCGCTGGTGGCCCAGTACCTGTACCCACTGCCCGCGCTGGTGCACACCGATCCGGCGCGGCTGCGGCAGATCCTGGTGAACCTGGTGGGTAATGCCCTGAAATTCACCGAGGCGGGCGGCGTGCGGGTCGAGGTGTACTATACCCCCGGTCAGCCGGCCCAGCTGTGCTTTGCCGTTACGGATACAGGGATCGGCATCGCCCCCGCCGACTTGGCCGTCCTGTTCCAGCCCTTTACCCAGGCCGATGCGTCCCACACGCGGCGTTTCGGCGGCAGCGGTCTGGGCTTGGCGATCTGCCAACGCCTGGCCACGCTCCTCGGCGGCAGTATCAACGTCATCAGCCAGCCCGGCCTGGGAAGCACGTTCACCCTCACCCTGTCGCTCGCGTCCGCCGAACAGGCCGGATTGGTCGAAGCCATCCCCGCGCCGAAGGCCTACCGGCCACCCGCCGCCGGGTCGCAGGAGGAGGCCCTCCAAGGGCGAGTCCTGTTGGCGGAGGACGCCCTGGATGCCCAGGAATTGCTGCGGGTGATCTTGACCGGCACCGGGGTCGAGGTGGATGTGGCCGACCAGGGCCACGCGGCCTGTGAATTGGCCCGGGCGTCGGCAACCCAGGGGCGTCCTTACGATCTGATCCTGATGGATGTGCAAATGCCCGGACTGAACGGCCTGGAAGCGACCGCGCGGCTCCGCCAGACGGGCTGGACACGGCCGATCGTGGCCTTGACCGCGCACGCCATGGCGGGCGATCGCGAGCGTTGCCTGGCTGCCGGCTGCGACGACTATCTGTCCAAGCCCGTCCGGCGGGACGCGCTGCGGCAGACGCTGCGCCGCTACCTCCAGCCGCGCCAGCCGCCAGGCGAACCGGTGGACCACAACGCGTCCGGCGGCGAGCCCGGCTTGCTTCATACGCCGGGCTTGGGCGCGGCCGAACGCGCCAGGCTGTGGGCCGCGTTCCTGGCCAGTCTTCAGGTCCACGAACTCGAGCTGCGACGGGCTTGGCAGTCCGGCGACCGGGAACAGGTCGCCGCCGCCGTGCGCGGGCTGAATGGCGCCAGCCGGGTCTTCGGTGCGTCGCAATTGGAAGAGGTCACCGACGTGGTCACGGAACGCTTGCGACTGGGTGCCAAGGCCGGCGATCTGGCCCGCCTGGTCGACCGTCTGCTCGGTGTCTGCCAGACACTGGCGGCGGAAGGGCCGGGCCCGTGAGCCGCACCCGGCCCACACCACGCAGCCTGTTTGCAACTCGCGGCCGAATATGCTAGGAAGGGCGTCGCCGTAGAACGACGTCGCGGTGACTGCCGCCGCACGCCGCCTGCCCCCACCCCCCTTTCCAGGAGATTCGATCGCCATGACCCAACCGCAGAAGAACGGGATGCCGCGCCGTGAGTTCATCAAGAGCACCGCTCAAGTCACGGCGCTTACGGCGCTGGCCGGCTGGCAGGTGCCCGCGGTCCATGCGGCCGAAGAGAACACGATCCAGCTGGCGCTGATCGGGTGCGGAGGCCGCGGCAGC
This sequence comes from uncultured Planctomycetaceae bacterium, assembly GCA_903927685.1. The sequence goes on along the minus strand of CAIYOB010000247.1, from coordinate 3,730 downwards.
GGGGCAGTGGCCAACGCGATGGCCGCCGGGGGACTGGTCCTGGGCGACGAAGCCGGCGCCAAGCGGGAACGGGATTCGGGCGCCCGCGGGCCGGTCAAGCTGGTGGCGTTGGCGGATCTGCGGGCCGATCGCCTGAAACAATGCCATGCCGCGCTGACCAAGCTGCTGGGCGACAACGTCGATGTCCCCGAAGAACGCCGCTTTCAAGGATTCGACGCCTACCGGCATGCCATCGACTGTCTGCGTCCCGGTGATATCGCGATGCTGACCACCCACGCGGCGTTCCGCGGACCGCACTTGGAATACGCGATCGAGAAGGGCGTCCATGTGTTCATGGAAAAGGACTTTGCCGCCGACCCGGGCGGCATCCAGCGGATCCTGCGGGCCGGCGAAGCAGCGGAGAAGAAGAACCTCAAGATCGCCGCCGGCCTGATGGCTCGCCATTCGTCCGCCCGGCAAGCCTTGATCCAGCGGATCCGCGACGGGGCGCTGGGCGACGTCCAACTGATTCGGGCCTACCGCATGGATCCCGGCTATCGCATGGGCCCGTTCTCGCGCACGGAAAACGAACTGCTGTGGCAACTCAGCCCCGGCCACCCCTACCAGTTCCTGTGGTCCTCGGGCGGGATCTTCATCGAGTTGATGATCCACCAGATCGACGAGTGCTTCTGGATCAAGGATGCGTGGCCCGTGGCGGCGCACGGCGTGGGCGGCCGCTATGCGGGCAGCACGGACTGCAGCCAGAACCTGGACAGCTATTCGATTGAATACACGTTCGCCGACGGCACCAAGGCGATGGTCACCGGCCGCTACATTCCCAATTGCTTCAACGATTTTGCCACGTTTGTGCACGGCACCAAGTGCGCCGCCAAGTTCTCCGGCAACGTCCACGCGCCGACCTGCTGGATCAGCCAGGACCAGCACCTGGACGAGAACAGAATCTCGTGGAAGGCCGAACGCGAGACGGTCAATCCCTGGCAGGCCGAATGGGACGTGCTGTTGAGCGCGATCCGCAACGACCGGCCGCACAACGAGGCCCGCCGCGCCGCGCTGTCGAACCTGGGAGCGATCATGGGCCGAGCGGCCGTGCACACCGGCAAGGTCGTGACTTGGGACGAAGCGATGGCCTCCACGTTTCAGTTCTGCGCCCACGTCGACGGCCTGACCACCGACAGTCCCGCGCCCGTCCAGGCCGACGCCGCAGGCCGCTACCCCGCGCCGGTCCCCGGCAACTGGACGGAGATCTGACCGGGCACGGCCCGCGGCCGGCTGGTGGTTTGTCAACGCGGAGCCTTGGAGTTGGTGGCTGGGGTCGAGCCGCGAGGTACGAGCGGCGAGCCCCCAGCTCTTCTCGTTCTTGCCGCTGGGGGCTCGCCGCTGGGGGCTCGCTGCACTCGACCCCAGGCACCCCAATCCTTAACCTTGACGGGCTGTCAGACTTCGTCCGGACAAATCCGTGACGGTGGGTGTCAGGGGATTTCCAGGATCGTCACGGAATGCGGCGGCAGCACGACTTGGCCGTCCGCCACCGTAAGTTCCACTCGCTGGGGGACGACTCGATCTGGCCGGGCGATGTCGTTGTACGCGTCCGGCGAATCGCCAGCCAGTTGCGTTGCGAGGTACGTCCCCTGCAGCGGCTGGCCGGCCAGTTGCAGCCCGCACCGCAGCGGCTCGGCAGGCTGCCGGTTCAGCAGCACGATCCGCCAGCGGCGCCCGGCGGCATCGCAGGTGGCGAGTGCATCGATGGCTGCGATGCTCCGGCCAGCGTGCTGCAAAGGCGCGCTGGCTATCTCCGTGGGGACGACTCGCTCGCCCAGCAGGTTGGCATACATCGCCAGGACATGGAACGTGGTCCGTTTGACGAGGCCCTGGGGATGCACGTACAACGGCCCCCGCGTGTTCACGATCGGGGCGATGTTCGCCATGCCGACATCCGCGGCGTGCCGCAGGCAGGCGTTCAGGAACGACGCCGAGAACAACGCATCGGCCAGCGTGTACTGTGCAGCGAGAGCGTTTTTGGCGCGGGCCTGGATCAGGTCCGCCACGGCCGGATCGCTGCGGTCGCTGACCTGCTTGCGGGGAAATCCCGGATGGTGCCAGCCGCGCAGGTTCCATTCGTCAAAGGCGATCTTGATCCGACCGCGGTGGCCGGCTTCGTCCAGCAAATCGATCACTCGGCGAATCGTCGCCTCGGGCCCTTCGGACGCCATGATGCACGTCAAGTAATCGGGCGTCAGATTCTCGCCCCAGCAAGGCAGCCAGTACTCGTGAATGGCCACGTAATCGAGTTGCCGGCCCGCCGTCTGCAACAAAGGCAGGGTCCAATCCCGACTCGCGGTCGCGGCCGCCAGCAGGACCAGGTGGGGATCGACGGCCCGCATCTTTTCGGCCGACGTGAGCACCAGCGGTCCCCATTCGTCCGGAGTCCTGACGCCGATTTCATGCCCGCCCCAGTTCTCGTTGCCGATGCTCCAATAGCGGACGTTCAGCGGGGCGAGGTGCTGGTCCGCGCGGCGCAGCCCGGCGGCCCCTCCGTCCGCTCGATTGCAGTACTCGACCCAGTCTTTCATCTCCTCAGGCGTTCCGTTCCCGGCGTTTGTGCAGATGTACGGTTCGCACCCGACCCGCCGGCACCAGGCGACGAACTCGGCCGTGCCGAACGTGTTCGGGTCCGCGACGCCCCAGACCGGATCCTCGACCAACTGGCGGTCCGGACCGACGCCGTCGCGCCAGTGATAGCCGCTGGCGAAACAGCCGCCGGGCCAGCGCACGACGGACAGTCTCAGTTCCTTCAACGCTGCAATCACGTCGGTGCGAAAGCCGAACTCGTCGGACAGCGGTGAGCCGGGGTCGAACAAACCGCCGTAGATCTGGTCGTGGAAGTGTTCGATGAATCCGCCGAACAACAGCGGACTGTAGGACGCCCCAGCTGCGTCCGCGGCAATCGTCACGATCGCCTCCTGGCCATCCGCCGCGTCGGCCACGCGTTCCAGGACCACGTCGTCGTACCAGGCTTGTCCCGTCGCCTGTCCCCAGCCTCCGAACAGGCAGTTGATTTCCAGTTCGGTCGCTTCGCCCGTCCGAAACACCGTCGACACGCGGGTCCACTCCGCACTGCCGGTCACCCGCGGGGTGCGGACGTGCTGCATGTTCTGGATGTTCAGCAGCGCGCCGACCGCGCCCCGGATGTTGCGGGTCTTGAGCCAGCCGGACAGCCGGTAGAACGTGTTCGGCTGGACCGTCACCGTCGCCGTCCAGGCGGCATCCGTCCCTTGCTCGGACCCGATCGACAGGCACTGCCGGCCGCTCCTGCCCGGCGCGTCGACGGTCCAGCGGGCCGCGTCTTCGCCGCTCCACGCCCGCGACTTCCAACCAGGGACACCGCCGGTCCCGCCCTGTTCAAACGACGAATTCGGCAGCAGGTTGGCGGCCGTCTCGACCGCCTGCGCAGTTTCTTGCGGCGCCACAGCGCTCGCCGGCACGCTGCCACTCAAACACCAGACAATCGTCAGCAAACGCAACATCGTGGTTGACCCCATTCATGGCGACAGTGGTTCACCCGCTACGGCTCACGCGTTACTCTACCGATTCGCTGTCCGCGAGCCAACGACTGGCGAACGGTTTCTGCTCGGGGTCGCGAGACGGCCCCACGGGTCTCCGAAGTCGCGCATGGCCGTCGAGCCGTTGCCCCCGCTAAATGCGGGGGTGCCTGGGGTCGAGTGCAGCGAGC
>CAIYOB010000246.1 GCA_903927685.1 uncultured Planctomycetaceae bacterium | reverse complement strand
CATGCACCGACGCGTCGCATCCACGGCCAGTCTTTGGGGGCCGCTGCTGAGCGGCCTGGTGGTCGCCAGCGCCGGTTGTAACCGCCCTTCGGCAGCGACCGCCGAACGTGGCGTGGCGCTCGGGCGCGGTGTGACGTCTTCTTCTCCGCCCGCCCCGCCGGGAGACGGCGCGGGCGGCGATGGCTCCGCGGGCTGGCCCGGGCTCTTCGGGCCGGACCACAACTGCGTGTCGCGGGAGACGAATGTGCTGGTCCAGTGGTCCGACGCGGGGCCGCCCGTGCGTTGGTCTCGTCCCCTGGGGACCGGCTATGCCGCGCCGGTGGTGAGCAGCGGCACGTTGGTGCTGTTCTATCGCGACGGCGACGACGAGGTGGTTGAGGGCGCGCGGGCGGACTCCGGTCGGACGCGGTGGACCTTTCGTTATCCCACCGCCTACCGTGCTCGAGTGAACTATCAGGAATTGTGGCGGGGCCACAAGCAGGTGCTGGACAGCCACTACAACAACCTCGTCTGCCGGGACGGCTACGTGTATGGGTTCGGCACGATCGGCGGCGGCCTGCGGTGCGTGCAGATGGAGACCGGCCGCTTGATGTGGCGCTGGAAATCCCGCTTGCGAAACGCCGCCTCGATTGCCGTGGGCGACCGGCTGATCCTGTTCGACGAGCGGGGCCGGCTGGCGTCGGTCGCCGTCAGCCCCCGAGACTGCCAGCCCGTGTCGCAGACCACGGCCGGTCTGCTGGCGGGCCGGTGTTTCTCCGCGCCCGCGCTGAGCGGAGGCCTGCTGTACCTGCGGAACGAAAAAGAGCTGCGGTGCCTGGATCTGCGGCCTACCGCGGCGGATCCCGCCGCCATCCCCGGCCCAGCGCGAGGCCAAGGCTGTCGTCATTGCAGCGCGCACGTCGAACGGAAAGACCATCTCGACTGCGGGCTATCGGTGCTCGTTCGAGAAGGCCATGCTCAAGTGGTCCGCCCGGGGTACGACTTCCCAGACGAGGCCGCCGGTGCAACGGCGATGCACCGGACGCAGGTCGAGATGATAACGCGTGCCGCCCTTGGCCAGCGGTTGGCATCGAGTAGGCAACTCCGACGCCAAGCAGGCGTCGAGATAGGATCACGGCTGTTTCCCTTTCCCGGGCTCGTTGTGTCTCGCGATCGCCAAGGTTCTGACGAACCGTCATTTCGTCTCGGGCTTCTGGATCGTCCGCGTGAATCGCGTCGGCGGCTCCGATACCTCGCGACAATCTCATTCCGGCGCGGTGAGGCCCTTGCGGAGCGCGACGAGCTGCCTGACGAACGGCTCGGGGATCAGGCCGCCCGGCTGGATGGGCACGTCCCATGTCACCGCGCCGCCGGACTCGATCAGGTTGCGGGTCACCTCGACCACGACCTCGTCCTTGAACCGGGGCGGGCCTGCGCCCCACGTCGGGCCGAGGTAGCTGAGCATGTGCCACTGGGAGCCGTCGATCCAGCGGCCGGCGCACTTGACGGCCCGCGGATCGTCGATCTCGCCGGCCGTGTAGTCCTCCGCCCGGCTGTGCCGGACGAGCTTGATGCCCGGGTTGAAGGTCGCGATGGCGTCGGGGTTCCCCTGGCGGACGGCGTCGGCGTAGATCTGCGCGATGGCGTCGTTGAATTTGGTGTGCGCGTATCCGCCGTCGAACCACCAGCCGGAAACCTTCTTTCCGTAGCGAGTGGACCAGCAGGCGATGACCTCGGCCCATTTCCGGGCGAAGGCCTCGTCGATCGGCTCGTCCCAGCCGTTCTGCGGCAGGCCGAAGGCTTTCTTGGCGGCGCGCTCGTGGGCGGGCGTCTGGCAGGGCAGGTAAAGCATGAGTCGGATCCCCTTCGACGCGAGGGCGGTGTGCAGGTCGGCGACGATGTCGCGCTTCGCGCACTTGCTGGGCTGGATGCCCGAGATTCGGTCGTAGACCTCGTTCGGCGCGCAGTAGTGGCCGGAGTTCTGACCGAGGGTGAGGACGACGTACCGGCAGCCGGTCGACTCCAACTGCCTCGCCAGACCGGGGACATCGAAGCCGTCGACCTGTTTGTTCCACGCCTCGGCCGATGTTTTCGGATCCGTCAGGTAGTGCGTAAAGACGCCCCACTGGGCCGCGTGGAGCCAGTCGGCCCGATGAGGCTCAACCGCGTCGGCCGCGCCGAGGGCGCCCGTAGCGGCGAGAAGGAGGACTAGTGCAAGAGTGCGTTTCATGGCGGCCGTCTCCCTTTTGCTTGGATAACCACACGGTCGATGGAATCTGATTCCTGACCACGGACTTAGTTCTAACCGAGGAAGCGTGATTAAACAAGACGAGGGGAACGTGGCCGACGGCGGTCGGCGCCGGCGATCGTCCAGCGGCCGCGACCAGGGGAGGCAGCCGTAGGGCGGCGACAAGCGTGGGGATGTGCTTCATGGGCGTCTTGGTTCTCATCTTCTCGCTTTCCCATCGCCCGACTTCAACTTCTCGATCTTCTCCTCGGCCGTCTGGCGTTGACGGGGTTCGACCGTCGAGTCGGCGAGCAGCGTCTGGTAGGTCTCGGGTAGGTCGTCGCCGTTTCGTCTTTTCGCCCGGCGGCCGTTTGGGTTTCGGCGCGTAATATAAGCGGGACAGGTTCGCTTATTGACGATGTGAGGCACTCCTGGTGTCTTTTGGCATGCCAAGGTCCGCAAGAGTTGCGCCCGGCGGTGTGCTGCTCTACTTGCTGAAGCGTGGTGTCGGCCGAATGCGGTTCGAGAAGGCCGGGGATTACGACGCCTTTGAACGCCCAAGCCCGTGGCGTTCAGGCCGCCCTGCAATCATCGGCCAATGGAGTGTGTCGGCCGTGGCGTCGTGCTCCTGGCTCGAAACCCGAACAGGCATTGACGACGCGGTTTCACGAGATGCCCGGCTTCTGCGGCAGAGTCATCCATACCCGGCCGTCCGGCTGTCTTCGCATTTGCCGTTCGAGCGTCTGCTGGCCGCCTTCGGAATTGAACTCCAGCAGCGGACACAGATCCTCGGCTTGGGAAGCGACGCAATGCGGCGCCACAATCCAGGGACTTGTGATGTGCGGCACGACCTTGATGCCCGGATACTGCCGGACAAGTTCGCAGATGCTCAGCCACTCGGAAATGCCTCCGCACCAGGTGGGATCGGACTGCACAAAGTCCACGCATTTGCGGTCGAGGAACGGTTTGACCGCCCACCGCGTGTACCAGTGCTCCCCGCCTGCGATCGGCAAGCCCGTCTCGCCTTTGATTCTGGCATACCCATCGAGGTGTTCGGGGCAGAGGGGTTCTTCGATCCAGTAGGGCTGGTACGGAGCCACGGCTCGGCAAAGCTGGAGCGAGTAATCCACGTCGTCGCTGTAACGGATCGAGTGATTGTCGAACATCAGCGTGGCGTCGGGCAACTCCTCGCGGAGCAGGCGAACGAGTTCGACGTTGGCCTTGAAACCATCGGGGCCGTCGGCCGCGCCTTTGCTGAAGTACCATTTCTGGCAACGATAGCCTTGATCGAACGCCTCGCGCGCCTTCCGTGCGGCCTTCGCGGGCTCGATGCCAACCTCTCCAGGGCGCCAGTACACCGGCACGGCCTTGCGCTGGCCCGGCCCCATGACCTGGTAAGCGGGCTTCCTGAGCAGCTTGGCGCGAAGATCCCAAATCGCGATGTCCACCGTGCTCAGCGCGATGAACACACATCCCGTGGCCGTGTGCCGGCCATCACGGGGCTTGTTCCGGTTCACCTGGCCGGTCAGCGGATCCCGCCCTTCGCCAAACAGCCTGGCTTGGCCGGGGAAGAGGGCCTCCCAGAGCACCTCGCCGGTGAGTTGGTCGTCGAGCGGATTGCTGCCGACCAAACGCTCGCGGATCCTTGCCAGGTGCGCTTTAAGTGTTCCGAGGTCCTGGTGCGGACTGCCAATGAAGGAACCGATCGTGCCGTCGTCCGCCGTGACCTCGACTCCTTGGCCGATCCTCACGTCCCGGATCTTGATGCGAGCTGTCTGCGCGCTGGCCGCCCGGGGCCACGCCAAGCCAGCGGCTGCCGCCGCGGAAATCTGGAGGAACTGCCTGCGGCCGGTCCCAATTCGTCGGTACGTCGCGGTATTTGGCATCGACATCCACCCCATGCATCGCGTATCCAGCCACGCCGGGTACAGGTGGCCTTGACAGGGCACGTGCGTGAGCGGGGCCGAAAATACCCAACCCAGCGGTGGCGGCCGGTTTGAGCTGTCCGGACCGCATCGATCGATGTGCCGATCAAGGTCAGGGGCCAGACGGCCTCCTGCGGAATTAATACCAGAACCAGGCGAACCTTCCAAGGGGGCGACATCCAAGGGGGCGGCGCTGATGCAGCCGGCGCTGACGCCTGGACTCACACCTGGGATGCCCGCAGGGCCTGGTCCAGATCCGCGATGATGTCCCGCCCAACCTCGATCCCAATCGACAGGCGGATGTAGTCCGGCGTCACCCGGGTCTGCGTCTGTTCTTCCAGCGTCCGTTGACAATGCGTCGTCGTGGCGGGGTGGATGATCAGCGACTTGGCGTCACCGATATTCGCCAAGTGGCTTGTCTCCCGCTGGCAACCAAAACAGAAAGACCGATGGTGACATTGTGTCTCGTCACGGGCGCCTAACTGGTGGCCGGGCGCGCCGAGCCGTAAATTGACCGAGATTTCTGTGACGTCTTTCGGGCGGCGGCAACTCTTCTGGTGGGGGGCTGGGTGGGGGTGGGGCCAACGATTGAGCAAAGCCAGTTGCTCGGCCGAACCGTGAATACGGCGCCAAAGGCTGGACCAACGCCACTGCTCGGCCGAAGATACCAGGTCGGCCCGCAACGCGTTTCGTTCCACATACCGTGTCACCTGATAAAAGTACCTGTCGGTCTCGACGGGGAAGGATTTGTAACGACCATGGTACACATGGCCCAGGCCCACCTGTCCCCGGTGCTCCTGCCAGCGCCGAACGTGCGTAATTGTGAGCCGTTGCATGAAGGCCGCCAGTTCCCTGTCGTGCTCTGGCCACAGCACGAAGTGCCAGTGATTGGGAGCAATACGCCAACAGCCGCATTTGCGTACGTTCCACGGCCTGTTCGAGCACCTGCTCGAAAGCCGCGTAATCCTCGTCGTCCTCGAAGATCGTCATCCGCGCGTTGGCACGGTTCAGAACGTGGTAAACCAAGCCCCCATCGGCTGCTCGTTTCGGTCTTCCCATGCCCAAACCCTAACCAAACCGGAGATTTTTGTCAAGAACGGTTCCTGACACCTTTTGCGGTTCTCAACGTTCCAACAACTCGCCCACCTCCGCCGCCGACTGGAACCGGTCCGCGGGCCGCTTGGCCATCAGCTTGTCGATGATGCCAACCAACCAGTCCGGGATGTCCGGATTGATCTCGCGGATCGCGCGCGGCCTGCCGTCGCACACGCGGCGGAGGACGGCCAGGGCGCTGTCCGCGCGAAAGGCCGGACGCCCGGTGCACATCGCGTATAGCACGCTGCCGAGGCTGAACAAGTCGGAGCGGTGGTCGGTCAGCTCGCCACCGGCCTGCTCGGGCGACATGTACTGCGGCGTCCCGGCGATTTGTCCGGTTTGCGTACAGCTGACATCGTCCGCGGCGCGGGCCAAGCTAAAGTCAGTGATCTCCACCCGCTGGACGCCGTTTTCCAGCAGAATGTCAGATACGCGGATCTGAGGCGTGAGTACGCCCCGCAAACGCCAAGACTGTGCCTGCGCCGGCAGAACCTCGACGGCGGAGATTTTCTCGGCGCCGAGTAAATCTGCCATTTGCGTTCGGCCGACCTGCGAGGCTTGGCGTCCACAGACGGGGCCGCGGCAGGTGGGACATCACCGCCACGGCACCGATGAGACATCGTACCCAGCGCACTCGGCCAAGAGACGCGTGGGCTGATTCCACAACGGGCACCCCACCGCCTGCAACTCGAACGGCGTCTGACGAATGCCGAGTGCGCCGCTCGATCGCCTGGCCAGTCGAATTCGCCGGCCATCGCGCTGTTCTTAGCCGCTGTTCACGCGACCGCTGCCAAGGCGAGCGACGAAAGCGAAAACTGACGGCCGAGACATCCAGCCGCTCTAGGATTGCGCGTTCAGCACCGACAGGATGTACTCCGTCTCCGCTTTGCGCCCCCCGGTCCCGTCGGCCGTCAAAATCAGGCTCCATACGACATGCGTCTGTTCCGCCGCATCAACTGGCGTGGATGGGGGCGCGTGATCCGGAATGACCAGCTCGGCTGTCCCCGTAATCTCTCCGTCCCTAGTCACCGGCGCTGGGTCGGCCAATGGAAAGTCCTGTTCCAGCAGCACGGTATCGGGATTCTCCTCTGAAATGTTGAAAAGCCTTGTGTCTTTTGCCTCACATTTCAGCCGGGCATTTAGATGCGCCGTTCCACTAAACCGTGTCGGCACTGCCACGTTGAGACGAAGCGACTGGCCGATCAGCGGCGAGCGATCAACGGTGACAACCGGAGTTCCAAAACCATACCCGCGGCGAAACTGCAGGGCGGAACGCGCCAACACGGTCAGCACGGCGATTGCGTACGCGCCTTCCAGCAGGAAGCCCATCCGTTCGTGTGGCGGGGTGCTGACCATCAGATGATGCAGGATTGCCGGTGCGCCACAAGCCAGCCCAATGACGCCGACGATCCGAAGCACCCGAGCACGCGTCAAATGATGCTGCTTGGCCCCCAGGGCAATTCCGCCCGATCTTGTCGGTGTCATCGTTGGTGCGTCGTGGTTCATCAGTTGCTCGCCAACAACGCCCAATCCCAATGCGGCGAGCACCAGCGAAACGAGCAACGGAAGGTACGGATTGACGGAATACTTGCCCAGAAGGAACGCCTGGCTTGGATCGTTAGGGGCGTACTTGGCTTCCACCTGCGCACCGATGGGAAACTGCTTGAACACGCTTTCTGCCCAGGTGTCAGGCAACATCAATTCGTCCGGAGTCACCGTTTCGCAGGTGTAGGGTTGTTGATTGACGGTGTACTCGTATTTGACCAAGGGCACCTTGGCAACAAACCCGGACGCCTTGAGGTCCTTGGTCCGATGGTCGACGACTTTCGCCATTACCGGGCGGGCCGAAGTAATCGCGCGGTGCTGGCTCCAAATGGTCCACACTCCGTATCCCGCGCCGCCGATGCCAACAACCATGGTAAGCAGACCGATGCCAATGATCCAACGCAACATAAGCACATGCTCCAAGAAGCCCGGTGACCTTGCGAGGAATTGCCCGGCAATTATAGCAATTGTCGCCAAGGCGGCTGTGGCCAAGTCCGTGCTCGGCCTGGAATTCCCTGGCCAGGATTGGCCATATTGTGAACTCGTCTGGCGAAAGGACGAACCCACGGCTGTTGCATGAGCACCGGCGGCCGATGCCGGCGACGGCCGTTGAGCGTTCAGCACTGCATGCTACCGAAATCGCTTGTAGCGCGCGCAAATGACATGCGGCCGTCTTGACCGGTTCCCAGGGGTGGTCGTGCTGCCCGGTGGCAATGCGGCGATGCGCAAGCAGCAGCCGATTGCGGGCCCCTTGGGCCGCCTGATCCGGAAGCGTTCCGCGGGAATCTGGTCGCAAGAGTCGGGCTTCCGTGCGTATCGGCCGCGTCAGGTTCTACAAGCGGTGGCCGAGAGGGTAGACCATGTCGAACAGCTCCAGCTGTGCCTCGCGAGTTGTCACGCAGTTTTCGGCCGCCGAGTGAGCGGCGAGGCCGGGCCTGCCCGAGGGCCGACCGAACGGGTATGTCGCATGGAAGAAGTACCAAACGCCGTTCAGCGAAAGCCCTCACCGCCCATGACCCGCGTATCCCAGATGCGCAACACGGGGCCTTCCGTCTGGTCTGCGGCAGCAATCAGGCAATCATCCGCCGGCGAAAAAGCCAGGCATTCGAAGAACCGGCCGACCTCCGGGGACACACCAAGTTGGCGGACGAATTGCCCCGACTCAACTTGCCATAACGCCAATTCCCTGCTGGCGGTTGCCAGGTATTTGCCGTCCCGGGAGAAGGTGAGTGCCAACGCCTGGGCCGGAAGCGTCCATTCCTGTTTCGGCTGGCCGGTGGTGGCGTCCCAGATGTAGACCGAGTTTTTCGCTCCGCCGGCAGCCAACAGTCCGCCTCGCGGATCGAATGCGAGCGTGTTGAATCTGTCCCGCTTGCCACCGGGAAGAGTCAGCCCCCTGAGCCGATTCTGGCCTACGTCCCAAAGGAGTGGTTCGCCTTGACCGGTCGCGATGGCGAGGGTTTCTCCGGTCGGCGAGATGGCGATGTCGTGGACATTCGACGAAAGGGCCAGCCGGGCGATTTCATGCGGTCCGTTCAGTTTCCAGACGACGACCACATTCGCCTCATCCACGCCAGCTGCGTACCGGGCGTCGCTGGAGAACCAGATGTCCCGCCAGCCGTGGGTGTGTTGAATACTCACATCCCGTGTCCTGCCGTCCGGTTGAACAGCCCGAAAGTGAACACGATCTCCCGCCATCGAGGCGGCCCACAGGCAATCGTCCGCGTCGAATGCGATTGGCGGGGCTGCATGTTCGTGGGGCGCGGTAGTCCCCGGGGGGATACTGTGTTCGCTGAGCAAGACGCCGCTCCGGTCGTACCTCGCGAACTGTCCAGCGAAATGCCCGAGAGCGAATTGGGTTCCACGGGGCGAAAAGGCGGCAAAACGGGTCGGGGCAACGACGCGAGTCTGGTCGATTTGTTTCTGCCAGAGCGGGGTCACCCGGACGGTCCTATCGTCCGCTCCGGTCACCAACTGCCTGCCATCGCCCATCAACTCGATCGTCCGGACAATGCCATCGTGGATTTGGGTCCGGCGCAGCAGGCGAGGCCGCCGCGCGTCGGTGACGTCGTAGATGCGCACCTGACCGTCATCGCTCCCTACCAGCAGTCTGGAATCCGCCTCCAAGAAACGCAGGCACCAGGTCTGGGCGTCAACTTCCAGGACGGACAGACATTCTCCGGAGACACGGTCGTACAGGCATGCCCAGGGATCGTAGCCGCCGGATGCCACCAACCGGCCGTCGCTGGACAGGGCCGTCGCGAGCACCGTCTGGCCGTGCTTATCGAATTCTGCCGCCAGTTCGCCCGTCTCGACGTCCCAAACCCGCGTCCGTCGATCAAAGCCGCCGCTGGCCAGCCAGCGCGCATCAGCGGAGAGGGATAGGTCCTGGACCAAGTCGTGGGCGAGGAAGCGGCGCAGTTCGCGCCAAGTCGACGTGTCCCAATACGCGATATGATGGTCTTTCGCTCCGGAGATTAACGTCTTGCCGTCCGGCGGGAAGACCAGGGCTTTGACAGTCGCTCGGTGGGCTGGGATCGTCTGACTCAGTTCCCATTGCCGGGTCTCGTAGACTTGAATCACGCCGCCCTTGCCGCCCACCGCCAATTGAGTTTCATCCGGCGAGAATTCCAGTGCCGGGACTTCCCCCGCGAACTTCAACGAGGTGCGCGGCAGCTGGCGTCGTATGTCCCAGACGATGACCGTCCCGTTCTTGTCGCCAGTGGCGAGCAACCCGAGGCCGGGGGCGTAAGCGCTGGACAAAACCGCCTCGTCGTGCCCGTCGAGCGTATGCTGAACCTCGTTGCACGATGCGTCCAAGTACCGCCACAAGAAGTCGCGCAGATCGTCCCTTCCCCCTTCCGGCAAATGGCGATCCAACCGTTCGCGGGCGAGGAGGAACTGTCCGGACTCGGCCAGGCGGTTGATGTTCAGCAGGTCGGCGGCATAATATCGCTCGCGAGCTGAACGCTCCGCCGCTTCCACTGCGAGGCGAAGTCTCCGTTCCTCGTCTAGGGTCTCGTTCAAGTCCGACAGGGTTTCCGTCAACTGCCCGTTGGCGTCGTTCAGACGCGATAGCAGCCGCTCCTGCTCGACCAGATGCCACGCGATTCCGATCGCGAGGATCCCTGCCAGCGTCAGGACAACGCCGGCCAACAGGGCGGGCAGCGGGTTGCGCTGGACCCAGCGGACAGCCCGTTCCAGCCTGGAGGGGCGTTTGGCACGCACCGGTTCGTTACGGAGAAACCGCTGGAGATCGACGGCCATCTCGAGAGCTGTCTGGTAGCGGCGGCTCGGCGATTTCGCCATCGCCTTCAGAATGATGGCTTCCAGATCACGCGGCATGTCGGGAGCAAGCAGTCGGGGCCGCACGGGTTCCTCGTCCAGGATCGCTTTGACCGTCGCACCCGGAGAACGGTCGATGAAGGGCGGTTGAAGCGTGGCCAACTCGTACAAGGTCGCGCCCAGCGAATAGATGTCGGTACGGGCGTCCAGGCGGTCACCGCCGCCGACTTGCTCGGGACTGGAATAGCGCAGCGTCCCGAGGAACCGTCCCGTCGTCGTCAACTGACCAGGCCGTTCGAGCAGGGCCAGACCGAAATCCGCGACGAACAGGTTGCCCCGCTCATCCAGAATCAAATTCGACGGCTTGATGTCGCGGTGGACGATGTGGTTGGCATGTGCGTAGTCGATCGCCTCGGCCGCCTGCTGCCCGAGCCTCGCGATCTGGTCAAAGTAGGCCAACTCCCCGTGCCGGCTCGCAGCGTGATCGTCCGGTCGTGCGCGGCCTGAATCGGAAGATGGATCCGTTCCCTGGCGCGGGCCGGGTGCTGGCGACAGCCACGCATCGCGAGACGTAACTGTTCCGGTCTGCTCGACGGCCGCTCGCTGTTGTTGGACGAACTTCCCCAAGTCCATTCCGGCGATGTATTGCATCGCCAGGTAGTAGACCCCCTGCTCCTCGCCACGCGCGTAGGCCCGGACGATCCGGGGATGCTCCAGCGTGGCCGCGGCTTGGGCCTCCCGTTCGAACCGGGCCAGAGAGACCTTGCTGAACGCCGCGTTCAGCGGAAGAACCTTGAGGGCCACTCGCCGGTCCAGGGAGATCTGACGCGCTTCGAAGACGACCCCCATGCCGCCCCGTCCAATCTCCCGGACGATGGAGAAATCGCCGAGTTGCGTGCCGACCAGGCTGTTCGACATCGATGCGCCCCGCCATGACGGCGCCCCTCCCGGAAGTTCCAACAGGGCTTCCGTCACCGACAACAACCCGCCGCTCGCCGCATCGAGCCGGTTCGGGGGATCTTCAAGCCTCGCACTGGGCGACCGCGCCCCCGGTGATTCGTCGCTGCTGTGACGCAAGACGGTCAGGTCAGTGGCCACGAGAAATGCTCGTCAACAAGGGACGGTGATGGAGATCATTCATCCGAAGGCAAACGTAGCTGTCAGGCGATAAGCACTCCGAGGTCGTCTGCAGAGAAATCGTCCCAGACCCAGTGCATCCACCAGAGTCTTATAGGCGAGCCAAAGCTGCACGGCAAGGGGACCCGATGCCGTGGCGTGTCGCAATGATCGGCGCCGCCTGAGAAATTGCCTATGCTGGACAAGTGTGCCTTGATGGCCACGAGCAATGCGGGCTTGATCACCAAGTTCTTGCGCCGTGGCATAGGGTGCAGAAGGTTGGCCAGGCAGCTGGCCGTATCGCCTCACAAGTGGGGCGTTTTTCCAGCGGCCAATTGGCCGACTTCAGGACGAATACGCCTACACAGGTGAAGAGACGTTAGGGTGGGCCCCTTCTGGGTCATAGGACGCACGAATCGGAGGCGATTGAATGGACGCAGCGCTGGCCTGTTTGCCCTCAGGCAAACGACCCGCGGCACCCGGCAGCCATGCCGCGCGCTAGACGCCTCGTTGGCACGAATTCGGAGCCGGCGTGCACGGCGGAGCGCGAACGCAACAGACGCGTTACAGCGAGAGCCAGCGGCCTTGACACGCATGCAAGAAAAACGGCGGCCACACGGGCCAGCCGGTTCTTCGTGCACAGGCCAGAACATTCTCTCGGCGCGGAGAGAATGTTTGTCTTCGGCATGACGCCGATTCAAGCTCAGGCAGCACGAGCCAGCGGGGTTCGCGCTCGGCCGATGACGGTGCTTGCTTTCTCGCGAGCTGCCCTGGCCTGCTCCGCGTCCGCCAAGTGCAATCCCAACGTGCGAATGCACTCGCGCACGGAATCCAGATTGCCCGCTTCGCCGTCTGCGTCGCGGTTCACGGCCGAGTCCACTTGTCGCCAAGGAGTCACGCATGACGGTTGAGCATTTTCAAGAGACCATCACCACCCTGATGGAACGGCAGCCCTTTCGGCTGTTCACCGGCGAGTTGGACACCGGTGAGCGCATTGAGATCGATCACGCTCGGGCCCTCATTGTCCGAGACGGTGCCGCGGTGTTTCTGGGCCCCGGCGGAATCCCGCATTTGTTCGATCACGAGAGTGTCAAC
Source organism: uncultured Planctomycetaceae bacterium (assembly GCA_903927685.1). The sequence continues at coordinate 24,006 of CAIYOB010000246.1, read as the reverse complement.
CAGATTATCGTCGCACCCGCGAACAATGCGGCATGAAGTCGACCAATGCGTGCCCGGCGGCCGCGGATCAGTCGGATGCCAGCCAATCCTCCCCGTCCAGGATCGCGGCGAGTGCGTCGTCGAGGCTAATCCGTTGATTGGCGGGGGCTCGATTCGTGCGGCGCTGAACGGCAGTCGCGTCCGGCATGCCAGGGGAACGCGGGAACGGACGTGCCGAGTGCCAACCTTGAACCGAGGCGAACGCGACGGGTTCTTCACCCTCCGCGGGTGACAGCCCGCCGGATGAATCGGCCTTGATCGGAGTGTCGCTCATGGGGACCCGCAGGGACGGCTCCCACTCGCTGGCGCTTCGGGCTAGGGTGGGCACCGCAGGCGTTTCGCTCGGCACTTCGGTCAAGGCCGACGATTCGCCGCCGGCCGCTACCGCGGCGTTATTCAGCTGGTTGATGACCACCAGCACGTCGGCGGCGGTGATCAGGCTGTTTCCGTCGACGTCCAGATAAGGCGGCGGTGCTTCGCCGGCGGGAAGACCCGCGGCGCCGGGGTGGGAGTTGATGTAGTTGATCAGGATCAGCGCGTCCAGGGCCGTCACGATTCCGTCCGCGTTGACGTCCGTGGGCCGCCCAGGATTCTGCCACGAAACCGTTCCGCTCTGGGCGATCAGGTTGACCGAGCCGAGCGTCTCGCCATCGGCCAAAGTAACTTCACGGCGCGAGTTGGCTGCGACTTGGCCGGAGGACGAGACGGCTTCGACAAAGTAATCGCCGGCGGGCAGGCCGGGCATCGCGTAGGCGCCTTGCGCGTTTGTGGTCACGGCGGTTTCCGGACCCCAACGCAGGCGGTCCAAGCGCACGGCGCTGCCGCTGTGCGCTTCGGCGATCACATAGGCAATCTGCGCCGCCGGCACCTGGATCTGCATGACCTCCAACTGGCCGTTGGCCAGGGGACCGGTCGTATAACGCCCGAGCAAAGTCCCGAAGCGATCGTAGGCTTCGAGTCGAGCCCGGTCTGCCGTCAGCGTGCCGATGGCGTCCAGGCGGACGGTGGTGACGGGCGCCGTGAAATCGGCTCGCAAGCCCAGGCCGGCCTGCTTCCACGTGGGGCTGGTGCCCTGATAGCTGCGGTTGCCGAAGATCTTCTGAGTTCCGTAGGTGGCCGCGATGACCGTGCCCGCCGCGTCGCCAACCACCGACAAACGGGCCTGCGGATGGACGCTATTCAGCACGGTCCCGGCGGCATAACCATCCGGTTCCAGCGTCTGGACCAGGTTCAGCGGCGAGCCGTTGGCGTCCACGAGCCTGACGGTCCAGCCGCTCAAGCGGGTTTCACTATTGTCCAGCGTCTGGTCGCTGTCCGAGTCATTCCAGATGAAGCCGCTGAGGCCGGGGTTCAGCACGGCGGGGCGCGACGTGTCACCGTGGAAGGTTGGCGAGGTGATGCCGGTGACCGCATCCACCGTCCGGATCTCGACGCTGTGGACGCCCGCCGTCGGCACGGGGAAACTCAAGTTCAATTCGGCCACCGCTGTGCCGTAGACGGCGGCCGTCTGCCAGCTGCCGCCGTCGATGCGATACTCGGCCCGGCTGATTTTGTTCAGGGTGATGTCGTCTTGCAGCCCGGAAGGATTCCGGTTGGCAAGCGTCTGGACGGACGACGAACCGACGAACCGGTACTGGCCCGCAGCCGGATCCAGATAGCCGCTGCCGCTCAAGGTGTGCGGCACGTCCAGGACATCGAAGATGCCGTCGCCGTCGGAGTCTTGCCAGCCGATCATGGCCAGCGACGAGGGCGAACTGGTGTACGCATTGTACGCCGCGTCCAGCGGGTTTTCCCGCATGATGCTGACGACTTGCGTGAAGCCGGGGGCGGGATTATCGGAAGCATTCCAGTTCTGGGTGTTGTAGTAACCGCGGCGGTCACTGTACGAACCGCCCCCGGCGTACTCGTCCCGAGCCCAGAACATGTGCCCCGTCTCGTGCGCAAACGTGCTGGCCGGGCGGCTGACCGGTGACACGATGAACTGGCCGCCTGCGTACGAAAACGCCTGCTGAAAACTGCCGCCGTAGGCGAACTTGTTGTCGCTGTCGTTCGTGTCGTTGACCACGAACAGCGTGTAGGCCCAGTCCGTTCCATGAGCCAGCCGTTGGGCATGATTAAAGGCCCGGATGTCGTTGGTAAAGCTGCCGCCCTGGTTGTAGCCCAACGGGTTCAGGAAATCGTACATCCAGTACTGGAAGTAGTCCGACGATTGGCTGATCGGCTCGTAGCTGGTCAGAACCGGTTGGTCGGCGTACGTGAAGTCGAAATGAAAGTTCAACTCATGCGGCGAAGCGGGGAACTGCGTCGCCAGCGTCTGCTCCCACCACTCGACCCCGGTTTGAAGCTTCTGCTTGGCAGCCGAAATCAGGGCCGGCGTCCAATTTTCCGTGTTCGGATTGACCAGGCTGACGTTCGCGTTCGACTCCATGAACACGACCGTGACGAGCACGTCCCCGAGCATGAATTCGCCCGTGTCGTCGGGATAGGCTCCATACGGAGCGGCGGACAGCAGACGACGGTCCTCCAAGGATTCGCAGCCCAAGCGGCGCCGCGAACGGGCTGAGGGACGGGCAGCGCCGCACGTCCGACGACCGCGCAGGCCCGCAAGCAGGTTTCGCACAATTCGCTTCATGCCGATGGTACCGGATCCTCGGAAGAATAGGCTCGCCTGTCCTATTCTATCTGCCAATTCCAATCCCGTTTCACACCGGAATCCGCTTTTTTGCAGTGGTCCGGCCTGTAGGGATTGGAAGGAGCATCTCCGGGGAAGTTCCCGCCGTCGGCTGCTTATCTCCCCAAATCCGCGAAGAAGTCATCGACCGCATCGCCATCGGCGAACACGCGGCCGACATCTTCGAGGACATCCTGCCATGTTTCTTCGTTTCTCAGAACATCATCCAGGTGAGTGCTGCCAGCCCGCGCCGCAGGCATCCCTTCGCCTTCGCCGGACTGTTGCGTATTCAACCGGTTGATCTCGTTGATCACCATCAGCACGTCTTGTGCGCTGGCGTTGCCATCGCCGCTGACGTCGTAGAACGGGTAACCTGCCGGCTTGGGCAGCGGCAAGGGGTTGGTCGGGCTGCTGTTGATGTAATTGATCAACAGCAGAGCATCTACGGGCGAGACGCCGCCGTCGTTGTTGACGTCATAGACGTTCGGCGAATTCTGCCACGGATTGGCGATGATGACCACGCGATAGTCTTCGACTTCCCCGTCGGCGGCTTCGCCGGTCGTGGACAAGCCACCGGTGGTGCTCAAGCGGAAACGGGCATACGAAACTCCGGGAACGGCCCAGCTGGGCGCCGCCAGAGTACGGAACGTGATGCTGCCGTTGTCATCCAGCACCGACTTGTTCAGGATGACGTTCGTGAGGATGCGTTCGCCGGCGTCCGTCCAGTCGCCGTCCCGATTGAAGTCGATCCAGCCGTCCAGCACGCCGAAGGACACCACGTCGTTTGTAATCCCGCGGGTGGACACGGTCAGCGTGAACGTGCGGCTGGGCACCAGCGGGGTGGTCGGATCGAACACCACGCCGTCTTCGTCCAGGGCGTCGCCGTCCGCGTTGACCGAGGGCTGGCCGTCGGCGTTGACGTCGACCGTGGCTCCCAGCGAGAATCCGGCCAGCACCACGTGCCGCGCCCCATCGTTCTCGCGCAACGTCGGATAGGGCGCCGGAGCGTCCCCATAGTCCATGCCCACGCCGATGAACACGGTGAACCGCGTCTCGCCGTTGGCCTGGTTGCCGATGATCGAGTTCCCCGCCAAATCCTTGATGGCGCTGTAGAACTGGACGGCATCGCCCGACAGGGACGTGGCCCCTTGCACAGCGACGTCGTCCGTCTGCGGGTCGGCCGTGGCCGTGATGCCCGGTAATCCCAAGGCGTTGATCGCATTCGCGGTCGCGTCGGCAACCTGTTCGGGGCCGAACGACTCGTCCGGTGTGACCGGAATCGACAGCGCCCCGGGCTGGCCGGAGATCCCGACCTGGTACAAGGCTGTCAGGCTCATGTCCAGCGAGTAGCCTTCGCCGCCCAGGATCACGATCCCATTGCCGGCGTTGTAGGGGAACAACCCCAGGCCGGAGTCGCGAATCGTGTTCACCAGGGTGTCCGCGAGCTGTTGCGTGGTCGTGGCCGAGGTAAACGGCACACGCACGTTGCCGTCGACGATCGTGTTGTTGCTGTCCAACTCGAACGTCACGGTTTGCGTCCCGCCGTAGCGGATCACGAAGGTCTCGCCGTCGGCAATCAAGTCCTTGAAGCTGCCCGCCTCGGTCGGAATCCGGATCCCGAAGGGCAGTTGCACGCCGGGCTCGCCGGTCAACTGCAGGTGGGACAGCGTGACATCCACCTGGTGGTTGACTTCGCCGCCCAACTGGACTCGACCGCCGTCCAAAGCCCGCGCGACCAAGCCGACGGGCTGACCGTTGACCGCCACCGCGATCGCCTGGGCGATCGTGTCTTCGGTCTGGGACATGGCAAAGCGGACCGGCACCCGGCCGGTGCCGACAACGCCGTCCGTACTCAACTCGAACGTGAACAGCCGGCTGCCGTTGTCGACCGTAAAGGTGTCCCCGTCGACAACCCCGACCGGCCCGCCCTGGGGGACGAGCGTGGCGGAGGTGACGGTCAGGGTTTGGCTGCCGTCGACGCCCAGGTGCACCAGCCCCGCTCCGGTGTTGGCCGGATTGAGGCCGAGGCCGATGCTCTTCAACGCCTTGACCAGCGCGTCCGCGACTTCGCCTTGCGTGCTCAATGCGGTGAAGCTGGCCACCGTGTAATTGGCGTCGGCAATGACGCCGTTGTTGTCGAACTCGATGACCTCCGTGATCGTCTGCGTGCCGATCGTGTAGTCCACGGTCACGAGGTCGCCGTCCCCGACGCCGCCCGCGGCCCCGCCAGCGAGCGGTACCTGGATGGCATAGGTCTGGGGCACCGTCAGCACAAAGCCCGTGTCGTACTCGAAGGTGAACGAGTTGCCATAGGCGTCCTCCAGACGGAAGCTGTCGCCGTCCGCGACTTCCTCGCCGCTGCGGGCTTCGATCAGGAACCGATCCTGGTTCTGGAGCTTGATGACATAGTTGCTGTCCAGGTCCCAGACGCCGGCCAACGGCACGATATGCAGGATGTTGTTGGTGAAATCGTACCAGACGGAGAAATCGACGCCGGGCGTCAGTTCGCGGGCATCCTGGATCACGCGGACGCTGTTCGCGGCGACCGACGCGTCGTCCACGCCGCTGCCGAACAGGGGAGCTTGGCCGTCCCCGAGCTGGATCGAGAACTCGTCCAGCGAGGTGCGCACCAGGTTGACCATCGTCGAGTTGGGATCGCGGTCCTCGCTGCCGTTATCCAGCGGGTAGACCAGCTTGGCCCCGGGACCGGCGAAATCCGACCGGTCGACGGCGCCGCGGTCCTTGAACACGTTCTCACCCAGTCCCGGCGGCGGCGCGACGGCGGGATCATCCAGCCGCAGCTGGCCGTAGGCGTCGTAATCAGGTGTCTGAATCGGCGAGGCGGCAATGCCCAGCGGCTGGCTGACTTGCACCATCGTCAAGCGATCCTCCAGGGCGTCCACCGAGCTGTCGATGATCGGAGCCCCGGGGGCGGGATAGAAATTGCCGAAGTAGGGATCGCGGAACAGCGGCACGCCGTTCGCCACCCGCAGCGGGAAGCTCTCGGTCGCAATTCCCAGTGTATCTGTCCCGTTGCCTTGGTACACCGTTCCGCCGACCACGGTCGTGGCCGACGTGGCGTCGACCCGGATCCCGGTCTCCAACGCGGCGACGATGTTGTTCAACAGCGTCGGGCTGGCGTTGTTTTCGACCACGATCCCGGTCGTTCCCGTCGCCGCCAGCACGCCCGTGATGGCCTGCGTAAAGCCGGTGAAGAACGGCAGCGGATCGCGGGCAAAGGTCGCGATGTCGTACAGCCCGCCGCCCGTGGCCGCGGCCATCGCACCGTAGCGCTCGGCCGTGTTGTTGGTAGCCGAATCAACATCATTCGGAACGTCAGGATTCAGCGTGATCCCGAAGAAGATCGCCGAACGCGCCCGGAGTGACGCCAGGGCGGCATTGAACTCGGCCGCGGTGCTGTCGTCCTCTTCGTCGGTGAACAGCACCGTCAGGACTTGCGAGCCGGGCCGGAAGGTGAAGGTCGTCAACGGATCCACCCCGTTCATCGCTTCACTCACCGCCAGGCTGCCGTACTCCTTGCTTCCGCCTGCCGGCACGGCAAACGTGCTGAACGGGCTGTCCACGGCGGTAAAGGTGGCAAAGTCCGTCAGGTCCTGGATCTGGACCGGCGTCGCGCCGTCGCCGGGGAACGTCACCAGCCCGTACCGCGGATCGATTCCGGAGCCCATCAACAAGGTGTCGAATTCGTCGATCTGCTGCCGGATCGCTTGGACGTCGTCGGCCATCGAGCCGCTGGTGTCGATCACGAACACGATGTCCGCCGGAGTCAGCTGGAACGCGTTGCGGTCCGCGCCGTAGACGGTGTTGTTGACGATGCGGCCGAAGGGCACCGTGGCCGGCTGCAGCGAGACGGCGGCCGGATTGCCCGGATCGCCGCTGAAGCGGATGCCGCCCGCCTGGTTGTAGGCCAGGATGTTATTGGTGACGGTGACGCTCGGCGCCAGCCGCGCGGTATTGACCTCGGCCAGGTTCCGCACGGGCCCCGGGCTGGGGGCGCCGGTGGCGCTGCGTGCTCCGGCTTGCACCACGATCCCGTACCCGGCCGAGTCCGAGATGCTGCTGTCGCGGATCACCAGTTGGCCCTGATCGCGGAACAGGTTCGCGTCGCCGCTGCGGGTATAGTTGGCGACCCCGACGCCGTTGGCGTTCAAGGGCCGTTGGATTTCGATTTCGTAGTAGCCCGTCACGCCGTCCCGCCGCTCGGCGCGATCCAGGTCGGCGACGGACGAGACGGCGCCGGCCGCATTCAGCCGCCACAGTTCGCGGCCGGCCGCGGTGGTGAAGGCGCTGAAGTACAAGACGTTTCCGGCGACACTCAGCTCCTCGGGAGCCGACGAACCGCCCGCCTCGAGATCCGCAACCTGGCTGGCCACGCCCGAGGCATTCAGCTGCCACAACTCGCGGCCGGCGGTCGGCCCTGTCGCGCTGAAGTACAGGCCATTGTTGAACACGGTCAGGTCGGTGGGCTCGGAAGAGGCCGCCGGATCGATGTCGGCCACCAGGGTTGAATTGCCGACCGCGTCCACCTTCCACAGCTCGCGCCCGCTCAGCGGCGCCGTGGCCGCAAAGTACAACTCGTTGTTGAAAACCTGCAGCCCGGCCGGATCGGACGAGCCGGCGGGATCAATGTCGGTAAGCTGGCTCGGCAGCCCGAAGGCACTGACTTTCCACAGCTCGCGGCCCGTGGCCGGAAACGTCGCGGCGAAGTACAACTCGCCATTGAACTCGGTCAGGCCGGCCGGATCCGACGAGCCGTTGGGATCGAGATCCGCGACGTTCGCCATCACGCCGGTCGCGTCGACTTTCCACAATTCGCGGCCCGTCGACGAAGCGAAGGCGCTGAAATACAGCTCGTTGTTGAAGACGGTCAGGTCGGCCGGATCCGACGAGCCGAAGGGGTCGATATCGGCGACTTCCGTGGCCACGCCGCCGGGCGTCGTCTTCCACAATTCGCGGCCGCTGGCCGTCGTGGTCGCGGCGAAATACAGCGCGTTGTTGTAGACCGTCAAGTCGCTGGGAGCGGACGAGCCGTCGCTGAAGACATCCACCACCAGGGAAGCCTGTCCGGCGGTGTCCAGCTTCCAGATTTCGCGGCCGGTAACCGGCGAATCCGCGGTGAAGTACAACTCGTTGTTGAACACCGTCAGTTCGGCGGGGGCGGAGGAGCCGGTCAGGTCGATATCGGCCGCCAGCACGGGCGTTCCCGTGCTATCCAGTTTCCACAGCTCGCGTCCGGTCGCGGGCGTGAAGGCCGTGAAGTACACCTCGCCGTTGAAGAACGTGATGTCGGCGGGATTGGATGAGCCGACCCCGAGCGTCCGCGGATCGTAGTCATTGTTGTCAAAGCCGCTGACGCCGATGTAGTACACGCCGTCCGCCGGCGCGGTGAACACGAGATACGAATCCCGGTTGACGAGTCCTGTGGGCGGAATCGTAGCCCACTCGCCGGGCCCGACGTCGTCGTCGCTGGAGACGCCGACGGGCAACCCGAAGTCGTCCAGTTGCAGCACTGGGGCTCCGTTGGCGTCAAAGATCCGTACGACGGAATCCAGGGGTGAATTCAGCTCCGTCGCATCGATGTCGATCGTCAGCAGCTCGCCGGCCGCCAACTCGACGCGGAACAAATCGATTTCGGCGCCGAACGGCCGCACCGCCGGATTGTCGCCGATCACGCCCGCGCCGCGATAGCCCTCGCGGCTGCCCGCCACCATCCCCGTGTCGATGGCCGTCGGCAGCGTATCGTTTTCCTCGGGCGCCGGCTGACCACTCTCCGAACTGCCCGTCGCCGCCCCGACGGTCACCCGGGCGCCGCCGGACAGATGCACCAGATTGCTGGTGCTGGCCGAGCCGGCAAAGATCCCGTCGCCGGACAGCGCACGAATCGCCAACTGTCCGTCATCGGCCGCGGTGTTGATGGCATCCCGGATCCGTCGAGCCATATCCACGTCGTTGTCGCTGGGGTCGAACGGGATCGCCGCATGGTCCGCCGCAACGCCGTTTTCGACCGTCAGATCTTCGAACTCAAAGGTCACCGCACCGGTGCCGTCGCTGAGCGTGAACGTCTGGCCGTCCCGATAGAAATGGCCGGAGGCGGACGTCAGGCTGACGCCGTCCACCAGGCGATCATTGACGTCGAAGCCTTCGAACAGGGCCAATGTCGGAGCGCTGGACATGGTCTGGCCATATTCCGTCGCCTGCCGGATTTCCAATTGGTACGCACCTTCGTCGATCTCGCTGCCGGCCTGAGTCGTGTTGGCCACGAACGGCGGACTGGCGGACGGCGAACTGCCCGTCACCATCTCGCCGCGGCTGGCAAAGCCGATCAGGATGTTGTCGATGTAGGCGCCTTCGTGCTGGTTGTCCTGCATCCGCACGGCACCCGGGTTGGCGGCCGTGATCAGGCCGTTCCGGCCCGCCGAGGCATTGAAGGCCCCGAACGCGTCGCCGAACAGTCCCGATTCGGGCAGCGACGTCGTCGGATCGGACGGCCCGGACAGCCCCAGCGGACCCGGATCGCCGATGCCATAGCCAATGATCTGAATCGACTCGTGCCGCGATTTGAAGGCGTCTGCGTTGCCGTTGCCAAGGTAATCCGCCAACGCCACGCGGATGGCATCCGCCACCTCCAGATTGCTCATGGTCAGGCTCAGGCGGACGGGCACCACAGGCACGTCGGGCAGAGTCGGTTCGTCGTCGGCCATCGGGTTGGGAATCCCGCTGGCGACGCCCGCCGCGCCCTCGATGAACGAATCCGGCAGGCCGGTGATCACGACGCTGCCCGCATTGGGCAGGTTCAGCCGATTGCCCACCCGCTGCGGGCCGTTCGGATCGGTGACGACGATCGAGAACTCGTAGTAGCCCTGGCTGACCGTCTGGCCGGTAGCCGCGGTACCGCTGCCCATCGCCAGCGGGCTGTAAGCGCGGTTATGAGCCGCGCTGATGCCGACGTAGTACGTCCCGCGTTCGGTCGCCGTGTACTCGATCTTGGCGTCGCGAATGAACGGACTGGTCGGATCCAGGTTGTCGTTCGCGGCCAGTTCGGCGCCGCTGGCGTCGAACAGCCGCAAGTACGCATCCAGTTGAGTCGCCAGCCGCTGAGTGTCCGTCTGGACGACGATCTGGTCACCGGCGTCCAAGTAGACTTCGACCAGGTCCACATCAAGGTCCACGGGCACGTTCGCGCCCAGCGAGAAATTGTCGCCGACGTAGCCGGTTCCACTGAGCGTCTGGGTCTTGCCCGTCAGGCCGCTGGGATAGGCCGTCGCCAGGGTATCGTTCGTGTCCGCCTCGTCCGCAATCAGGTCCGCCTGCAGGGTGACGGGCTCGGGCGGGTTCGCGGTCACGACGTCCTGGATCAATTGTGCCAGTTCGCCGCCGGTTTCCAGGCCGGTGAACGCCACGCGGACATGCGGAATGCTGTTGGTGACCCCGACGGAGCCGTCGAGGTCAAACTCGTAGACCGTCCCGTCGATCTCGAACCGGTCGCCGTCATCGATGGCCGCGCCGGTCGGGGCCACGATCGTCGGGCCGAAATCGAATTCAAAGCCGACCACCTCGACCCGCTCGTAGAAATCCGTCACCGGATTCAGCACGAGGTCGGTCAGCGTGAACATCTGGCCGTCGCGCAGCTCCGAGCCCGACAGGGCCCGCAGTTCGTTGCCGGCAGTGTTCAAGTCCAAGGTAAAGTTGCGGCCCCCGGAACTCATGCCGCCGGCCGTGCTGAAGTCAAATCGCAACCGCAGATTCTTCTGCCCGGCGTAGGGCGACAGATCCACGCGGGCTTGGCGCCACGGGTCGTTCGCGGCCTGAGGATTGGCCGAGTCGAACAGTTCGCCGCGGGTGAACGGCTGTTCGGCCACATCCAATCCCGTAACGGGATCTTGCGTCGGGAACGGATCGAATTCATCGTCGTCGGCGAAACCGCCGCGATCCGAGTTGTTGGTGCTGAGCAGTTTCCAGCGGCCGTCGTCGCCCGAAATGTAGACTCGGAAAGCGTCCCGCATCAGATCGTCGGGCAGCGTCAGCGACGTCTCGCCGTTGGCGTCGGCGTTCTCCGTATCCAGCCAATAGTCGAAGTACAGCGTCGGCTTGTCGGCGGCCGAGTAGCCTTCCAGGCTGAGCGGATTGCTGATCACCGTGCCCTGAGCCCCGCCGGGGAAATCGTAGGTGTTGGCGGGCGTGTTCGGCGAGAAGTTGTTGCTCCCGAACTGGCTCTGGACCAGCGGCCCCTCGAACCCGAAATACAGGCTCGCGTTTCCGGCTTGGATTTCCGTGCCACGGCTGCCGTCGAACGCCTGGAGCACATTGTGCCCGGGAGCCGTATCGCGCCGGTCTGTCGCATGCCAAAGGTTATCGTCCAGGTTCGAGAAGGCGACGCCATGGGCGCCAATGACCCCGGTGTCGACGTAGTACTGAGCGTTGGCGAACACGGCCTGCGGCCGGCCCCAGGTATCAAAAGCAAAGATCCGGCCGGTCTCGGTGATGCCGAACAGCAGGTTCTCATACCGACCATCCTCGGCGTTCTGCGGTCCCGTCACCAGGCCCGAGAATCGCACCGGCGCGGTGGTGACCATCTGCAGCCGCGCGCCGGCGGTCACGGTTTCCGCCACCAAGGCGTCCGCCGCGACCAACGTGATCGTTCCCGGGGACACCGCGGCAATCGTGTACTCGCCGTCGTTGCTGCCCGTTCCTGACACGAGCAGGCGACCACCGGCAACGAAGCCGGCGTCGACGAAGCCGTTGTCCGGATCGATAATGGTGTCCGGATCCGCATCGCCGAAGGTCAAGGGCGTGGTGTACAATACGTCCACCGTCGTGACATTATTGACCGCCTGCAGCAAGGCCTGGGAACCATCGATGTAGTCGGCGACGTTGTACGCACTGTTGGGCGCAAACGCACCGCCCGCGCCGCTGGTGACACGGAACAATCCACCCGTATCGCTCACCGCGTACAGTTGCCGGCCGACGAAGGCGATCCCGGTGATACTGCCGCCCGGCGCCGAGCCGCCGCTCAACAGCGGGCAGTCCGGAATCCCCGGGGCCCCGATCTGCGGCGGCGTGCCGTAGCTGATGCAGATGAACTCGGGCTGGGCAGCCGGGGGCGACACCGCATCGAGCAGTACCGACGAACCCTGCAAAGTCGCGCTGATTCCCGTCCCGACGATCGTCTGGTACACGCGATCGGCAATTTCCTGACTGGTGTCGTCCACCAGGAACGGGATCGGCAGGCGGAACGGATTCAGCGTGCCCGCCACGCCGTCCGCGGTGAAGATCGCCGGATTGCTGACGCCCGTGAAGTCGGCCGTCAGGGCGCCCGCAAAGTTCACGCGGATGCCGGCGGCGCCGGCTTGGAACAGCAGTCCGGCGGTCGTATTGACCGCGCCGGCAATCGCGGCGCCGATCAGGTCCTCGGTGTCGTTTTCCTCGACGGGCACGGCGATCGCGGCGCCCGCAACTCCGGGCTGGCCCATGACGGCAATCCCGGTGGCATTCGTCGCCGCGCCGGAATTGGGGGACTCGCCGATCAGCGTCAGCCGGTTCGTGCCCGGCAACTGGACGGCTTGCACGCCAAAGTTCGGGACCCCGGCGATGGCGCTGATGATCGCGTTGACGATCGCCTGCTGGTTGCTGGTCTGGTTGAACGTGATCGGCACATTGCCGGCCGTGGTCGCGTTGTTGTCGAACTCGAAGGTCACCGTCGAAGGCGTCGCCGCGTTGTCGGTGATGGTCAGCAGCGTGCCGTCCGTCAACTGGCCGCCGTTCTGCGCCGTGACCACGATGACCGAGCCGGTATCGAACTCGAAAACAATCCCGTCCACGGTAAAGCGGTCGCCGTCCCGCAGCACCTGGGGATTGGCCGCATTGAACGTGTTCACCGCGATCAGGTACTCGGGCCCGGTGTCAAACTCGAAGCCCACGTCGCCCACGCCGTTGCCGTCGCGGTCGATCTGGAAAAAGTCGCCGTCCTCGATGTTGACGATGGTGACCAGGTTGCCCAGCGTATCGGTGGTCACCGTCGTGGCATCGACGCCCGTGACGGTCGTGTTGGTGCCGCCCGAGGGGAACGGATCGGCCGTGGTGTCCAGCACGCCGCGTTGCCAGATCTGCGTCCCGCCGGCGGTCAGGATGGCCGCGCCGGTCTTGTCGTTAACGCCCTGGGGATTGATCGCCTCGCCCGTGTCGGGATCGAACTCGAACAGCAGGTTGACCGGATCGGGAATGCCGTAAGCGCCGGAGAACAGCACCTGGCCCGTGATCGGGTCCACATACGTGTCGCCGCGGTTGCCGACCGCAAAGCCGCGAACTTCGTCGTCCAGCCCCTGGTCCTGGCCGCTGAACGTGAGCGCGTTGAAGTCGATGCCGACGCCTTCGTCCGTGCCCACGTCGGAGCGGATCTCGGTCCCGGGATCGGTGGGATCCTCTTCATAGGTTTCAATCCCGTCATCCCCGACGTTCGCCCCGATGTCGGCCGCGACGTTCAGCTGGGTATCCAACCCGGGATTGATCTGCCAGTAGTTTCCGGTGAACTCGTCGTCATGCGGATAGGTGTCGGGGATCGAGTACGCAAACAGGCCGCCGTCGTTGCCGTCGTCGGTGGCCGGATTGTAGCCGCGCGGATGCATGGCGATGTCGGAAACCGTGGCTCCAAAGTAGCCGATCCGCGTCTCCTGGGCGCCCGTGAACGCATCCACCGACACGACTTCGGTGCGATTCAGGGCCGAGAACGACGGCTCCGAGACGAACATGGTGACGTCGCCCAGCGTGTAATCGATGACCGCGGGCCGCGAGATGTAAACCGTGGCCCGCGCTTCGCCCGGTGCCGCCGCTTGACGCACTTGCGGATCCTGCACGCGCGAGGTCGTACGGGTAATGGGTGTGACCAGCGTCTGGTTGGTGAACGGATCCGTCGAACTGATTTCGCTCAGCAGCGTCTGCACGTAGACGAATTCGCCCAGGACAATCTGCCCGTTCGCACCGCCCCCGACCGCGAGGTCCGAAATAATCACCGGCGAATCCGCCGTGGGGTCCGGGAGGATGTCATTGAATCCATACGAAGGCGGCAGGTTCAGGCTGATGACTTCGGCCGCCGCCAGACCGATGTCGGTCGCCGTATCGCTGTACGAGTACTCGATCGCCACGCGGCCCGCCGTGACGGAGCCGTCCGCATCGAACTCGTAGGTCATCGAGCCGCCGGCGGCGTTGGTGACCGTCAAGGTCTCGCCGTCCTGCAACACGTTGCCCGCCGGGATGAACAACGTGACGCGGTCATCCAGGCCGAACAGGACCGGCACCGTGGGCGCTTCGGCCGTGTTATAGTCGCCCACCGCGGCGATGTGATCCTCGGCGATGCGATTCACCGAGTTGACCGGTTCGAGCCGGACCAACGGGTTGATCGGCGCAGCGACGAGGAATTGCTCCAATTCCTGCGGCAACTGGGCATTGGACGAGACCGCGACAAAGTAACGTCCCGGCTCGAGCGTCGACGCAGCCGGCAACTCGACGGGGCCGATGAACGGATCGAGGGCGCCCACCGAGCCGCGCGACAGATCCTCGGTCAATTGCGTCGCGTTCACCGGGCGGTCGTCCAGCGTGTCGGAGTCGCCGCCGACCAGCACGAGTTGCCCGGTGGCGTCGAACACCCACAAGTTCGTATTGGCCCGGGCGAAGCCGTCGGCATAGTCGATGTCGAACGCCACCGACGTGTGCCGGGGCGCGGCGGGATCATCCGTTTGTACGGCGGAGTACTGAACGTCGAACTGGTACCAATCCACGTCGCCGGCGTTGGCCAGCGCCCCGGCCACACTCAGCGTCCCGCGGTCCGTGGTCAGGAGGTTGCCGAGGTTGTCAGGGGTGGTCAAGTCGTTGTTGGTGTCGTTGCCCTGGGCGTCGAGCGCCTCGGCGGCGTCGCCAGTCAGCGGCGAATGACTCGGGCCGCCGGTGACCTCGATGCCGGTGTCCGCATAGCGAATGTCGGCCATGCGGACCGTCGAGCCGGGGACTTCGTCCAACTCGCGGAGCCGCACCTGCAACTGGTACACGCCCGTCGTCAGCCCGGCATTCAGATTGCCCAGTTGGTTGCTGCTGCTCCGGACCCGCACCTGGTAGGTGTTGGCCACTCCCACGGGGCCCGGCAATACGACCCGCATCCCCGCGTCGAGCGGATTGGCCGTCCAGCGGTCCTGGCTGTCAACAACGGATTTGTCCAGCGGATTCAAGACCAACGGCTCGCTCAGCGTCGGATCCGCGTACAGCAGGTTGGGATTCTCGGCTTCCTCGGCCGAATTGTCGGAGCGGGCCAGGACCAAGCCCTGTTCGTCGACCAGTTCCAGCACCGTGTCCAGCGCATGCGACGTGCGGTCGATGTCCAGCCAGACTTCGGTGCCCGCCGTTGCCTGGAACGAATACACATCCAGATCCGTGGGCCGGTTCAAGGCTCCGCGGACATGGAAGCCCAGCCGGCGGGTGTCGTCCGCGGCCTTTTCGTTCGGCGCCAGCGTGCCCAGGGCCTGGGCCTGTCCCGGCACATCGTTGGTGCCCGAAATGGTCGCGTTGCCCGTTTCCCATTCGCTGACCGTGTCCACGTTGCGATCGTGGGCGTTCTCCAGGTACTGGACGCCGCGCCAATCACCCGGCTGCGGCGGCGTGCCGAGTTGGACATTGGCAAAGCTGCCCAACTGGAGGAACACGGCGGAATCCCAAGCCGTGTCGGCCACGTCGGAAATCGCCAGCTTGATGTGGTGGGTGCCCGGCCCGATACCCAGCGCCTGGGCGGTGAAGACCTCCGTAAAGCCGTCGTAGCCGAGCAGGTTGAGATACTGGCCGTTATCGAAAATGCCGTTGTTGTTGTAGTACTGCGGATTGACAGGGGCGGTGCCCAGAGGGAATCCGCCGTTGACGGTGTTGATCGAAATCGGCGTCGTCGTGCCCGGAATGAAGGCGATGTTCACGTCGTCGATGAAGAACGCGAAGACATCGTTGAACAGCGAGTTCGCGAACTCGTTGTACTCTTCGGACGCGAAGACGAAATTGAAGTACAAGTCCTGGCTCGCCGTCGGGTCCAACTGGAAATCAAACTCGAGGACGGTCGTATCCTCCGTGGCTAGCAAGCCGCCGGCCACGAAGCCGAACTCCGTGTCCAGATCGGCGTCCCCTTGCCCCGAGGCCAACCCGGAACTGAACTCGTTCGTGTTTGGTCCGGCGGCCACGTCGGCATCGCCGGTCGCCAGGATGACCCCGGAGTCGATTCCGATGGACGACAGGCCGGTGCTGAAGATGCCCGCCGAGGCCGTCCCGCCGACAAACGTCGCGTCGCCGACCGGAATCACGCCCGGCCCCAACAAGGTGTCGCGGAGCAGGTTGGCGTCGGTCGTAACCTGGTCGACCACCAAGGGCCCCAGGCCGCCCGCCCCCGGCTTGTCGGGCACGCCGCACACGCCCAGCGCGGTCTCGACCTGCGGGCTGCCCGCCGGGGTGAAGCCCGCCCCGACGGAGCAATCGTTCAACGCCGTGAGGACGACCGGCTGACCCGGCTGGCCCAACAGGTACATCGCCCCGCCGATCCGGTCGGTGATGTCGAGTTCGCTGCCCGTCGCCGTAAATCCCGCGTTGTCGCCGGCCAACTTGACCACCAGGCTCTGCGTCGCACTGCTCTCCAGCCGCAGACCGCCGTAGGTGTGGAAGTCGGGCACGTAAATGGTGTCGTCCAGCACGACGTGTACAATGTCGGTGTCGTCCCAGACGCCTTCGGTGGTCAGCGTCCCGCCGCGCACCACCATCCCGTTCAACTCGTTGCCGCTCAAACGATTTTCGCGGATCAACGGACCGGCGTTGGCGACCAGCTGCGAACGGCGATCGATGCCGCCGGTGGACCGGCCCGGATCCGTGAGCAACTCGTAGTTCAGCGAGTTGACATCGATGTTGATGACCGGCCCCTTGTTCGCCGTCATCTCGTTGCCCACCAGCACCGGCTGGGCGCCCCGGACAAAGATCGCCGCCTGGTCATTCGGCCCGCGCCCGCCACGGTTGGGCGAAGCCTGGCCACCGGTCCCGTCGGCGTTCTGCTCGAAGACCGAATTGGTGATGCGGGCGTCGGCCTGCTGGATCTCGACGACGTTGAACGAAGCGAAATTCCCCGGCACCTTGGACACGCCGCCGCCGTACGCCAGGACCGCATGATCCAAACTGGCTTGGCTGGCTGGCCCGAAATACAACCCCGTCCAACTGCCGGCCTGCAAGTCGTCGCGGTAACTGGTCGCGAACGTTCCGCCGCTGCCGTAGCGGTCGTCCTGCAACGCCGTGAAGATCACTTCGCTGCCGGACAGCCCTTCGGCGATCAGTTGCGCGCCCACGCCCGTTTCGATACCGGCCCCATTCAACTTGACGACCGTCCCCGGATCGACCGCCAACCGCCCGTGCAGGCGGCTCTGCAGGCTGAGCGAGGATCCCGTCAAGCGTCCCCCCAGGACCGTACCGGTGTCCAGGTACGTGCGGGTGGCAGCATCCAGTTCGGCCACCAGAACGTACTCGGATTTGTCCGAGCGGTACAGCCGGCGGCTGACGTAGCCACTTGGCGTTGTCGGCAGATTCTGCAGCAGGACGTTTTGCGTCGCCCCCGTATCCGTGTTGGTGACTTGCACCAAGACGCTCGACGTGGGATCGGACGGGGGACTCTCGTTACCAGCTGCGTCCACAAAGGTCAGTTTGTAGGATTGGATGCCTTCGGGAACCGCTCCGCCGGCCTGCCGGGTCAACGTCACCAGATTCGTGGCCGGCGCCGCCAGCGTCTGGACAGGACCGCCGGGGTTTCCGGCGATCCGCAAGTTCTCGGCCAACACGTGGACCACGTCGGCGTCATCCCAACGCCCGGAGACCGTCATTTCTTCCAACTGGCTGCCGGCCGGGATCGTCAGCCGGACGAACAGGCCGTTGATCGAGTTGTCGACGATCCGGTTGCCGTAGATCACCGGGCCGATTCGAGTGTAGTCCGAGGTGAACGGCACCGTCTGGTAACGCGGCGCGTGGAAGTTGGTTTCCTCGAAGCTGTCGGGATTGGCCGACAGGGCGGCGTCGGCGCTGTGGGTGATCGAATTGAAGGTCACGGTCGGGCGGGCATCGATCGCGTGAATCGGACTGACCGTTTGAGCGATCTGGTTGACCACCACGCTGCCGCCGCCGTAGCGGATATCCGCTTGATTGACGCAGTTCAGGAAAACGCCGGCATTCTCCCAGTCGAGACGGCCGGCGGTCTGGTCCAGGTCGCGGCGGAACATGATGCCGCCCCAGTCGCCGGCGGCCGGAGTCGTCTTGTTCGACGGATTGCTGTCGCCGCCCAGGACCTCGTCGTTGTACGACGTGAACGTGACTTGGCCCGAGACGGGATTGCCGGACGAGTCCTTGACCACGAACCCGGCGCTATCGACCAGTCGCGGGGTGCCGAGCACTTGCAACGCTCCGCCGCTACGATTGGTCGTGGCGTCAAAGCTGCCGACGCCGATCCGGGTCCGGCGCAGTTTCAGCACCGCGCCCCGGTCGATCACGACGCTGACTCCCTGCGGGACGTTCAGCGTGTCGCCGTCGGGCAGCGCTCGACTGAGCAAATCGAAGCCGATCAGGTACGGCACATTGTCCTCGGGCGTACCCAAGTTGCCGTCGGTGCCTCCGTTGCCGACGATTCGCACCACGTCGCCGGTGCGGGCCACTTGCAGCGCCGCGCCGATTGTATTGAAGGGCGAACTCAGGTTGCCGTTGCCCCCGCTGGCCGCCGTCTTGTCCACGATGATCGGCGTGGCGTCGACGCGGAACCAGTAATTGAACACCCCTCCCGGTACGCCGTCCCCGTCGCCGTCGAGCGACGTGGCCTGGGATATCGCGCTAGCGCCGGTCGTCAGGGCGTTGTCCACGTCCAGCAGGCTGTTGCCGGCATTAGGGCGGAACGTCATCCGCAGTTCATACGAGCCTTCGGACACGCCTCCGAACCCGGTGTCCTCGACGGCCGGGTTGTAATCGACGTTGCCCGCCGCCGACACCCCGAGGTAATACACACCGGGCTCCAGCGTCAGTTCCAGGAACGAATCTTTGCTGAAATAATCGTCGTTGCGCCCGATCAGCTCGCGCTGGCTGCCCGACTGTCGGTATACGGCGATGACGGAATCCAGCAGGCTGGCATCCTTCAGCCGTTCGGCCATGACTTCGGCCGACAGCACGCCCGACTGGGTGACCTCGAACCGGTACAGATCGATGTCCTTGCCTTCGTTGCGGTACAGATTGCGGCCGTGGACAATATCCTGGTCGCCGGGGTAGACCGGCTCGGGAATGTCGGTGTTCCCGTAGGCCAAAGCCGGGTCGCTGCCCATGATCGTGCCGGGCGGCAAATCGCTGGTGTCGCCCAAGCCCAAGACGCGGCCGATCTCGCGCAGCGACGTCTCGAACCAGCTGTACGGCCGCAACGGATCGTCGGACTGGCCGAACGAAACGTACCAGTTCTCGGCGCTGTCCATGATCACCGTCGGCTGGCCGGTCACCGGACTCAGCCCGGACAGTCCCACGACGCCGTCGCCGCGGCCCGTGGCGATCGCCGGGTTCAAAGCTCGCATGTCCCCCGTCGCCACCACGATCCCTTGCGACGCCGTTTCGACGAATTGCACGCCAATCGCCTGGCCCCACAGCTCAAACGCCTCGCGGGCCCGCGCCTTCTGCTCGGCGGAAATCAGGTTCGACAACTTGTTCCCGGCGGGATCCGTTCCATAGTCGCCGCGGAAGTTGTAAAAGATGGTGGCGATGCCGTTCTCGGCATCCGCGGGCTGCAGCAGATGGGCCTGGATCTGTTCCGAGATGGTCCGATGGCCGGGCTCGTCGCTGGCCCCCGGCAGGGCCAGTTCGTACACCTGCGGCTCGATCGCGGACGACACCAACAGGCTGCCGCTCAGGCTACCCAAGGTGTGCGCTGTGTCGAAACTGGAACCGGCATCCTGGGTCTGCAGGTCCACCGCCGTCGGCGGGGCCGGCGCCGCTTCGTCGGTGCCGATCCGCAGTCGGAACGCGCCCGAGCCGCTGCCCAGTTGATGCAGCGGCCGGCTGAATGTCAGCACCGCCCGGTCGGAATCCGCATAGTACTGGACCGCAATCGGCTTGTGCACGACGTCGTCCGTCGTCTGCGCCGTGTCATTGGTGAAGATCAACTGGTAGAAGTTCGGATTGGTCGCCAGCGCCGGGACCAGGTCGTCGTCGTTGAAGTAGACCTCGATCTGCGTGGTCGCTTGGACTAACAGTCCGTTGGTCCCGCGCGTGATCGGCTGCGGCACGACGGCGAGGACCTGGGCGCCCAGATCCAACTCGAATGGGCGGGCAAAGTCCTGTCCGTTGTCCAGCCCGTCGTCCGTCGTGTCGCCCAGCGCGTACCCGTTGACGCTCCGCAACGGAGCCGTTCCCGTGCCGGCGATGTCGATCCGGTAAATGTCGTCGGGCAGCGGTTCCGCAAACCGGAAAACGACTTCGCGAGCCGTATCGCCCAGCCCCACGTAGCCCGGTTCGAGCGCCACGTCGTTCGCCCCGCCGAGCAGCAGCGGCGAGTAGGCGGTTCCCGTGCTCGCCAAGCCGATCTTGGTCGTGGGACTGCCGACCGTGTTCGAAGCGACCGCCAACGCGCGGGCCAGCGGGTTCGCGTTGAACACCGTGACCAACTGGGACGCCGTCGTTTCGTTCCCCGGATTGGAATTCAGCGCAATCTGAATCGTCCGTCCGTTGACGGTAATCGTCGGCGACCCCGCGCCACCCCGATTGACCTTGGTCACCTCGATCCGGATGCCATTGCCCTCGGCCCCGGTCTGGACGGCCGTGAAGGTGATGTCGAGATTGCCGCCCGAGTTGAAGTTGGACGACACGGATGCCTGGTTGCCGCCCCGCAGGTTCAAGGGCGAGTAATTGATGGTCGGCGTGGCGATGTTGGTCGACGTGGGACCCGAGACCACGACGGCTTCCACCAACAGCTTGGCCGTGCCATTGGAATTGATCGCATTCACCAACGCCTGGGCGGTCGTCTGATTCTGGGCGGTCGAGTTCAATTCGACACGGATCGTCCGGCCTTCGACCGTAATCACCGGCGGCGCCGCCTTGCCGACGTTCCGCTTGGTGAACGTCAACGCGACGTCGTTACCCGCGTCACCAGGCGACTTGGCCCGGAATTCGACGATGACCTGGCCCGCGGTGTTGAAATCGGTCCTCGCCGTCGCAACGTCGAACTGTCCGTCCCCACCGGCGCGGGTGACTTGGATCGCGTCGAGCGTCGCCTCGTCAATATCCGCCACTTCGTCAAAGTGCAACACCAATTCGCGCGGAGCCGTATTCAGGACATCTCCGTCCTTCAATAGGTCTCCCTGATTAGGCTGTATACCGACCAGTTGCGGCCCCGTCGCCATCAGGCGGCGATCCTCCAGGGCTTCGATCCGCAGACCTCGCCTGGATTCCTGGCGCCGTGACTGCTCGCGCCGCTTGAATGTCCCCTTCGCCCTCGCCGACGATTTGCGAAAACGACCAATGGTCATACCAACCTCGTGTCTGTCAAGAGACTCAATCGACTGCGCCCAGCGGCAGAAAACCGTACCTCGTCCCGCCTCTCAGCTCCAAGAACGAATATCCAACCCGATGCTGAAAACGCACCTTCACCTTACGTCAAATCGGGGGAACACAATGCGAACATGAGGAATCTAGGGAAGGTGCAATGATAAATACACTCAAAGTCGGATTATACTTGTCTATAGGGGTTATGCGAAACAAACCGCCCTCCCGCCCCAGTTCGGAAACGCCCCAGGCGACCCTATATCACCCGCCTTTGACGAGTGCGACCAAAGCGAAGTTCCATCGCCTATGGCGGTTAAGACGCGGGAATCGCATGGCTGGCGTCGGGTTCGAATCCTCGCCATCATATCGAATGTCGGTTTTTCCTCGCCGCGGTTAGAATGTTTCCTTTCGAGGTGCATTATGAGTGGCGATTTCCGTCCCGTCGACCGCCCTGGCGATGTCCGCATGGCCGGTTTCCTCCGCCGCGCATCGGTCTCCGAGGCGCTGGCCTGGGTGCGGCAGCATTCACGGCCCATGGCGCCTGAGCAGGTCGAGATAAGCCACTTGGCAGGTCGGGTTTTGGCGGAGGACGTGGCCAGCGAGGTCGACGTCCCAGGTTTCGATCGCTCGATGATGGATGGGTTCGCCGTTCACGCCGTCGATACAGCCGGAGCGTCACCCTACCATCGCTTGCCGTTGCGGATCGTCGGAACGGTCCTGCCCGGAGCCTCCCGATCGGAGTCGGTTGGCTTTGGTCAAGCGGTCAAGGTGATGACCGGTGCCCCAATCCCGCCGGGAGCCGATGCCGTCCTGCCCGTGGAGCAGACTGAATGCGAAGCAGGGCAAGTCTTTGCGCTTGCCGAGGTGTCGCCGGGCAAACATGTGGGGCGACAGGGCGAGGACATCGCTCGGGGCATTGTCGTGCTGGAGGCCGGGCGGAAGATCCGTCCACAGGACGTCGGCCTCCTGTCCTCGATCGGCGTCGGCCATGCGGCTGTCGTCCGGCAGCCTCGTGTGCGCATCGTAATTACCGGCAACGAGTTACTGCCGGCGGGCTGCAAACCGACGGGTCCCAGAATTACCGACGCAAATGGCCCGATGCTCGCCGCCCTGGTCACTCGGGATGGCGGGCTCCCTCTGAATCCCGGAATCATCGCCGATGATCCGGATGCCATCCTGGCTGCCATGTACAGTGATGCCGACGTGGTTCTGGTGTCGGGTGGTTCGAGCGTCGGTCAAGAAGACTATGCACCCGGCCTGCTGGCGCAACACGGCGAATTAGCCATTCATGGAGTGGCTATTCGACCGAGCAGTCCAACGGGCATGGGCAGCCTGCAGAATCGGCTTGTTTTCTTACTGCCAGGCAATCCAGTGTCCTGCCTGTGCGCCTACGATTTCTTCGCCGGGCCCGCGATCCGCCGGTTGGGAGGACTTGCCGAGGAATTTCCCTATCTGGCTGTCACACTGCAACTTAGGAGAAAACTCGTCTCGACCGTCGGCCGTGTGGATTACGCCCGGGTCCGGATTGTGGACGGCCAGGTCGAGCCGATCGCGATCAGTGGGGCGTCGGTGCTCAGCTCCACCACGCGGGCGGATGGCTTTGTGGTCGTCCCGGAGGACAGCGAGGGCTATCCCGCAGGAGCGGAAGTACGGGTCTGCTTGTATTGACGGCGGGCAGACGTTCCGATTACTATCCCTCGCCCGGTTTTTTTGGGTCAGGGGCGTCCGGCCGAGATCAGCCAATTCCGGCTCTCCCCTGTCCGCTCGTCACTCTGGACACCGAGTCCATTCAAGGGAGTCGCCATCGCGCGCCGCAATCGTGGAGCAACGAAGATGGATCGTGTTGGCGATGATCGTCCTGGCTGGCTGCTCGACATGGACCGCGGCCCCGATGAGCAAGTCTCTGCTCCAACCGGCAAAAATGTCCCCCGACAGCGTGGTTATCGAATTTGCCTTGCTGGACTTGGAGGATTCCCCGGGGAGCGCGGACGTGGATCTGTGGCAAAGCGTGGACGAACAGCAGATCCCCGTCCAGACGCGGCAACGCCTGACGCGACAGGGCCTGCGCTGCGGCGTCGTGGGCGGCCAACTGCCTTCCTGGCTGTTGGACCAGTTGGCGGATCAGAGCAAGCGATTGGAATTGGACGAATCCCAGCGGACGGCCGTGGTCAGCGAACTGCTGACCGAACGGCGGATTCAGTGCCGGGCCAATCAGCGCCGCTCCGTGCCCGTCGGGACCAAATGCAAGGACTTGGAGGTAGGGACCGGGCCAGGCGACGCGGATCCGCCGAGCAAGTACCAGGACGCCCAGTGCCACCTGTGCTTGACGGTGCGCCCGCAGGGTGACGGGCAAGTCGAGTTGGAATTGGTACCGGAGATTCAGCATGGTCCGATGCACCAGCGTTGGATCGGCCAGGACGGGCTGTTCCGCCTGGACGCCAGTCGCGATTCCGTCCGCTTTGACGAGTTGAAAGTCACCGCGACTCTGCTGCCCGGCCAGACGCTGGTGCTGTCGGCGTCGTCGGCGGCTGGCGGCTTGGGCAAGGCCTTCGCGAGCTACGGGGCCGGGACCCTGGAACCGGGGACCCAAGTCACGGACGCGAAAGAGTCGCCCCACCGGCTCGTCTTGCTGCGTCTGGCTCAAACCCAATTTGACGATTTGTTCAGCCCCCTGCAGGCACTCACCCCTATCGCGACGCAACCACGATAGCGTAATATAT
>CAIYOB010000245.1 GCA_903927685.1 uncultured Planctomycetaceae bacterium | reverse complement strand
CCTGCCGGCTTGGCGTTAAATGAGGACTCTTTCTCGTGAACGGCGTTACCGCGGCTTTCGCGTCCGGCCGTCGCCTTCGGCGACTTGGATCCGCAGCGTGCGGAGCTTGCGGAACAGCGTGCTGGCGTCGATGCCCAATTCGCGCGCGGCGGCCGCGCGATTGCCGCGGCAGCGCCGCAAGGCGTCGCGGATGTGCAGAATCTCCAGATCGCGCAGGGTCAATGCCTGGGTGCGTCCCGCCCCGGCCAAAGCCGGCCGCTCGCGCAGACTGGGGGGCAGATGCTCCGGTTCGATCCGGCTGCCGCGGCACAGGACGAAGGCGTATTCCAGGATGTTCTCCAACTCGCGGATATTGCCCGGAAAGTCGTGCGCCATCAGAATCGCCAGGACATCGTCCGAAACTTCGGTGACGCACTTTCCCTGGAGGCGGTTGAACTTCTCGACGAAATGCTCGACCAGCAGTGGTATGTCTTCCCGCCGCTCGCACAGCAGCGGCAACGGCAAGCGGACGATGTTGATCCGATAGTACAGGTCCTCGCGAAAGATGCCCTTCCGCACCAACTCGCCCAAGTCCTGGTTGGTTGCGGCGATGATCCGCACGTCGACTTTGACCGACTCGACCGAGCCCAGCGGCTCGAAGACCCGTTCCTGCAGGACGCGCAGCAGCTTGATCTGCATGGCCGGCGAGACGTCGCCGATTTCGTCCAGAAAAATCGTGCCGCCGTCCGCCAAGGTAAACCGGCCCGGCTTGTCCTGGCGGGCGTCGGTAAACGCCCCGGCTTTGTAGCCGAACAGTTCGGATTCCAGCAGCGTGTCCGGCAAAGCGCCGCAATTGACGGCCACAAAGGTCTTGTCGCGGCGCGGCGACAGATCGTGAATGGCGCGGGCGAACAGTTCCTTGCCCGTCCCACTGGCGCCCTCGATCAGGATCGTGCTGTTGCTCTGCGCGAATTGAGGCATCAACTGGAACAACTGCTCCATCGCCGGACTCCGGCCGATGATGTAGCCCACGGCTCGGCGATCCGCCGATACTTCGAACTGCGGCGTCCTGCGTCGGGGCGCCCGGAGCGTCGCCACGGCGCCAATGACGCGCTCGTCCGAGTCGCGCAGGACGCCGGTCGAGACCAGAACTTGGACCTGGCGGCCGTTGCGGTCGCGAATCCATCCCAGTTGATTGACAGCTCCGCGGCCGGTTCGGCAAGTCTCGGCCAAACCGCAGACTTCGTCTTCTCGGCCCATGTCCAGCACGTCGCGGCACGGGCGGCCCAGCAACTCGTCGCGCGTCCAACCCGTCAGCCGCTCGGCCGCCCGGTTCAAGGACGTAACCGCCCCCTGCTCGTCGACGGTGATGATCCCGTCCGAGATCGCATCGAGAACCAGCGAGTGCAGCTTGGGGTCGTGTGTGGCAACCATTGTCGCGTCAAAGGTCGGAGCCTACGAGGAACCGCTCAATTCGGGACAGGCAAGCTCGGTGAGTCCGTTATATTTACTACATTTCCCCCAGTCTGCGCAGGCTCCAGTTTATACGGCAGCGAAGCTCGCAACAAGCCGTACAAAACCTCGTACCTCTGCAGCGTCTCGGGTTCTGGCGGCGGCAGCCAATGCGTGCCCATCGCCGCGTCGTTGAATAAGGAGCCAAACCCCACGGCGGTCACCAAGCCGCGACCGAAACGGACTTGAGCGGCCACGGGCGTTTCGCCGATCCGCGCCAGCACTTGGCCGCCGTCGATCCGGCACGAAGCCGCCAGCGTCTGCGATGGGACCGCCATGCCCTCGGCCCACGTCAGGTCGCCCGCGTTTCGCTCGGCACCGGCGGCCGACGAGGACAGGCCAAACGGCCACAGCAGGCTGTTGGCGGTCGAACCGGTCACGTCGGGCGAGTCCAGCACCAGCAGCTTGCCGCCGCCGGCGACGTAGTCGACCAGACGCTGCCGATACCGATCCGCCACGGATCGCGTCGGACAGATGACGACCAATCCGTCGCCCGCGAACACGTCAGGCCCCTCCGCCCGCGAAATCCGGTTGCCGATGCGCGGAATCCACTGCTCGAACAGGCCGTAGCCCAAGCCTTCTTCGCCATCGGCGAACGCCCCGGTGAAGAGCGGAACTTCCGACACAGTGCGTTCGATCACAACGTGCGGCAGCGGTCGCTGGACGGCCGGCACGGGCAGCGTTTGGCGATGACCGGCGCTGACACCGGCGGAGGCCGCGGCCCACCCGGCGTACGCCGACGCGAGGCACAGGATCCACCCGCCCGTTCGTCGCCGTCCGAGCCATGCTCCGCAAATCAGCCCGACCGCTGCCAGCCCCCCCAGCAACACCACGAGTCCCAGCCGGGCGGCCCGCCGGTCCCAGACACTCCGGTGATTCAGCCAGTCCAGCATGCCCCGCAGCAGTTCGGCCTTGCCGGGCTGGAAGACGCAGAAGTTCGAGAACAGGGTCGAGTCGGCAAACGCCAGCACGCGGCCGCGGCCATAGCGGCATGACCACAGCTGGCACCAGGAGCCGAACTGCATGTACGGGCGGTATTCGGCCTGAGGGTGATAATTGGATTCGTGATAGGCCGGCGGCAAGTTGAACAGGCCGGCGTTGCGGACCACCATGCGGCCCGTGCTCCAGCCCGGATCGATCGAGCAGGAGACGGCGAAATTCATCGGCGGCACGTGCTGGACGATAGGCGACGGCACCGGCGGCGGCCGGTACTTCTGGACGTAGGGCGTTCCCACCCGGAACAGCAAATCGTTGCGGAAGCTGAATCCGAAGTGGCGCGTCACGTCGTTCAGGCAGGTGTTCATGTTGAAGACGTTGGTGTGGTCGCCGATCAGCAGCACCGCCCCGCCGCGCTCGACGAATCGCACCACGGCGGCAATCTCCTCGGGCGCGTACCGGGACGTCGGAGTCTTGATGACCAGCACGTCGCACCGGGCCAATGTACCGTCGTCGATCGCGTCGGTCTCCAGCAGGCGTGACATGTGGAAGTACTGGCCGCAGTACGCGTAAGCGGCCGCGTAGTTGTACGAGCCGGCTTCGCCGTAAACCGCCGTGCCGTAGGGCGTGGTCGTGGGCTCCCAGGTCGAATGGCGCTCCACCACCATGATCCGGCCGGCCAGCGGCTGGCCCACCGGTTCCCAGTACCAGAGCAGGGCCAGCACGCCCGTCCCGGCAGCGACCAGCAGCAGCGGCGCCGCCGACCAGCGCAGCCCCGGGGCGGTGCCGGTTGAGGCCGGTTCCTCGGACATCACAGTCCCGCAGGCATCCCCCACGCTCACACGCCTTCGGGCCAGCGCGCACGCGGCCAGGAACACGGGGCCCGCGAGCAGCAGCAGGTGCAGCCAGCCGTTGACGAACACGTCGGCCGCATTCGGGTCACTCAGATTGTCCGCGCGCAGCGAGCGATGCAGCCACAACCCGATCAGCACCGCGGCTCGCGCGGGCGCCCAAAACGTACTGACGGTCAACAGACGCAGCGCGTCCACGAGCCAGTGCTTCACCCGGGCCCGGTTGTGTGCGTCTGCCGAATCCCTTCTCAGCGCCAGCAAGGCCAAGCCGCCCGCCAGAAAACAAAGGCTGGCAGCGTCGAACAACAGGTCCCAGGTTGCTCCGACGCGCTGCGGCTGCTCCAGGCTGCGGAGCACGAGCCAACTGCCGTCCACGGCCGTTTCCACGCCCAGCACGCGCGTGCCTGCGGCCAGCAGGTGCGTCAGCGGTGCCGGCAACTCGTGGGCTCGGGCGGTCAGGAGGGCATAGCCTTCCAGGGCCAGCGACTGGACGAACAGAATCGCCGCCGCGGCGACCGCCCCGCGGCCCAGCCAGTGCGGCCAGCGGCGTGGCACCCGCGCCGCAGTCAACCCCAGGCCCGCGGCAAACAGCAGCGGAATCGCCTGGTGTGGAAACGGCACGAGCCACGCCGAGAACAGCAGCACGAACGCCGCCACGCCGGCCTGTCGCCGCGCGGGAAGCGGCACCGGCGTATCGCCCAGCAGCCAGACCGCCGCCGTCAGCAGTCCGAACCAAACGACCGGATTCGCCGGGTGATAGTACCCCAGCCCAAACAGCCAGGAACCGGCCAACAGCGCGACCGCGATCCAGCCTCGGATCATGGCTGTACCTCCACATGGTTCGCCTGATCGGCGGAAGGCGGCGGGGGCGGCGGGATCCATTCGAGCCGGCCCGTGACGCGGCTGATCAACCAGCGCCAGAACTGGGCATTGTCATACCGGCCCTCGAACGGCTCCCCGCCGACGTATTCCAGGTTCCTGTTCAGGGCGAACGCGGTGTCCCCGATCACCACGACGCGGCCGCGGCCGATCGGCCGGCACACGACCACGCTCGGGCCGCCGGCGGCGCGGACCAACACCTCGGCATCGCCTGGCGCCGAGACGGGCCAGGCGGCATGGAACTGGACCACGGGCCGGCCCGCATTCGGAGCATCGGGCCGGGCCACGGTATACTCGGCCCGCACATGCCCCAGCGGCTCAGGCTCCCGCCACCGTCCCGCGGTCGGCACCGGCGACGGCGAGACGCGGAGTCCAAAACCGGCGAGCAACGGATCGCTGGCCGCCGCCTCCTCGGCTCCGACCAGGCAGAACAGCGTCCCGCCGCGTTCGACAAATCCGACCAGTTCCCGACGTTCCTTGGCCGTGTAGCGCCGCGCCGGGGCGATCGTGACCAAGACCGCCGCCCGCTCCAACCGCTCGCGACTCAACTCCGGCAGCGTCAGCGTCAGATAGCCGCTGCGCATCAGCGTCAGCGCCAAGCCGTTGATGCCGTCAAAGGCCCAATTCGCATCGCTGTATGGCGAGACATGGGACGCGTCGATGTAGGCCAAGTGGCCAGACCCGCTTAGGGCTTCGGGTTTGTCAAGCCGCCCATCCGGAACGACTCGCGTCGCATGCCGGCTGAAGGTCTCGCAAGCCGCCAGGGATACCGCTCCGACGAGCGTCAGCGCCAGGATCCCCCGCGCCTCCGGCCGCCGGACGACGGCAATGAACAAGCCCAGCGCCAACAGCAGCGTCAGTGCCTGCCGCCACGGGGATTGCGGCCCTGTCGAGCCATGTGCCAGGTGCGACAACAGCCGGCAAGTATACTCGTACCCGCGCACACCGCCTTCGTTGGTCAGCGGAAACGCATCGCCCAGCACCACCACGCGGCCGGCTCCCAGAGGCTGTTCAGCGGCCAGCACCAGATCGCCCAACCGCTCGCCCGCTTCCAGCCGCCACACGCCGGTCAGCAAGGCGTCCGCTCCCGGATCGCTCCAGCCCCAACGTCCGGAGATCAGCGGGCGCGCCGGCCAGTGAATCCGGAGCGTCGCCCCACTGTCCGTAAAGAGCGCCGCGTTTCGCGGGCCGATCCCCGTGGTGACCGGGTGGGCCAGCAACTGGATCCCGTGCTGCCATCCGCCCGCCTCGGAAACGGCCACGTCGCGGCGCACGCGAATCGCCGTGTTCGCCAGCACGGCGTCGAAGCCGCTCCACGCTCCGCCCTGTTGCGGATCCGGTCCGACGACGACCAGCAACGCGCCGCCGTTATGGACAAAGTCCCGCAGCCGCTGCTGGACCGCCTCGGAGATCGGCGCGGTCGGCTGCAGCAGCAGGGCAACATCGGCCTGCGCCAACTCGGCCGCGGTGAATTCGTCCGAAGTCTTGAGCGTCCCGCCCAGGCTCCAAACCAACTGCGGCAACATGCCGAACCCGCTCGCCGCGGACTGACCGTAACGGTCGAACTGCGGACGTTCCCAATTCAAGCTCCCCACCTGATTCGCGATGAAGCGGCGGCCCGACAGCTCGGTGCGCGTGAGCGACAAGGTGCCGCAGACGGGCAAGAGGGCTGCGCACAGGCAGGCCCCGACCGCGACCAGCCGGCCATGCCGCGACGGCGGCGCACCAGTCGCGACCCGTGACGCACAACGAGCGTCCTCCGCGGCCGGCCACCGCGACCAGCGGAACATCACGGCGACGACCGCCAGTTGCAGCGCGGCGGCCAGGACGGGCAGATTCCACGGCAGGAGTTGCCGGACGGCGTCCGGCCAGCGCCACGGCGGCGGAGTGTACGGGTGATCAAAAACCGGCGCATCAACCGCCGGCAGTAGTGCCGCCAGATCCAACGCGTATGCGACCACAACCAGGTACAGTCCGTGCACCGCCAAGATCGCCGCCGCGGCCGCCACGGTGCGTCCGAATCGTGGCCCGTCCGTGGCCAGCAGCCACGCCGCACACAGGGCCGACATCAGTACGAGAAAGTCCAGTCCGGCGAACGTCGCACCGATGTCCAGCGGGACGCCCAGGGCCCCGCCGACGGCGCGGCCCAGGGCGTTGCCAACGAAGTCGCTCAGCAGCCAGACCGCCGGCACAGAGGAGTCCGCCAGACGATACAAGACCAGCCCCAGGATGGCCACCGTGCAGGTCTGCAAGACAGCTCGGCGCGGGCCGCCATTGGCCGCGGTCAGCCAGGCCGCGGTTGCCAAAACGACCAGCAGCGAGTTCAGGTCGGACAGCGCGGTGGCCGCGCTGCCGGCGGCCAATCCCAGCACGCCGAGCAGCCACCAGCGGCCCGCTCGATGCAGAGGCCAGACGAGGGCTGCGGCAACGGTCAACGCCAGGTAGGCCAGCGCCAATCGCAGCGGATGCGCCAGCAACCCCAGCGAACCTGCCGCGCACCAGGCAGCCAGCAGCAACGCGACGGCTCCTCCCACGGTGGCCGGCGAGGTGGACGGGGCGTTTCGCGCAGCCACCGAACCGCTGCCGCACGCCTGGGCGTCGTGGCGGGAATCGGTGAGCGGCGATGGATTCGCGTCGTGGGTCAGATCTGACATGCTCGGAACCCTGCCAGGGAACGATCCGACGGTGTCCGTGTGTTGCTGGCAGAGTATACGCTACGATTGGCAATCTCGACCGCCGAGGGAATTTGCTCCTCATCGTTCGGCGGTGCAACTCGGGGCGACTGGTCGGACTGTGCGTCTTGTGCGGGCCTGGTCCGCTTCCGGGGCGGGATACTCGGAGCGGGATCGAGCCGATCCTGCCCCCCGCTCCGTTCCCGCGATACCGAACCAGGAATTGGGAGACGATTTGCACCGTTACCCGGCGTTCGGATAGACTGGATTTCCGCCCCGCTTGGCTGTCGCCATCCTGGCAGAAGTCCTCACCCCTTGGCAAAGGAGCCTACCATGAATCGCGCAACTCTCCCGGTCGCTTGTTCCCGCCGCCGATTCCTGTCCCAGTGTGCCGCCTGTGTCGGCTGTGCCGCCGGCGCAACGTGGCTCCAGCCTCGCCTGGGGCGAACCGCGGAAGCGTCGGCCGGCAAACCGAAGATCCGGCTGGTCTTCTGCGAAACACCGAACGACAAGCCGATCTGGCCGAACATCGGCTACGACTTTGACACCCGCCGGAACCGAATGCTGCAAGTGCTGAACGAGGGCTGCCCCGACGTCCAGTTGCTGACGACGCGAGTTATGGATGATCCGAAGCAGGCCGACGAGGTTCTGCAGGGGGACAGCGAAGTCGATGGCTACCTGATTTGCGTGCAGGGACTGGGCTGGCGGAACGACATTGCCAAGCTGTGCGCCACGGACAAGCCGACGCTGCTGGTCGACAACCTGTTCGGCGGCTCGGGACTGTTCCTGACGCGGCTGCCGCAGATCATGGCAGCCGGCAAGCCGGTCGACTGGGTCAGTTCGGCGGACGACCAGGACATCGTCGCCTCGGTCCGCCAATTCGCGCGGCTCAAGTCGGGCCAGAGCGCCGCGGACGTCGCGGCGGCGTTTCGCGCGACGCGACGCCAGCGGACGCCGGCCGCGACCGACTGGGCTTGCCACGAAGACCGGATCCCCGCGCCGGATTTCGACCGGGCGCTCAGCGACTTGCGGCAGACCAAGCTGCTGGTCGTGGGCGGCGGCTGGGGCGGAGATCCGTTCCGCAACGCGACGCAAGAAGTGCTGGGCCTGCAGCTGCTGCCGATCGCCTTCGAGGAGCTGTCCGCCGCCTATGCCGCGGCCGACGCCGGGCAAGCTGAATCGTACGCCGAGCGGTGGACGAAGCAGGCCCAGGAGGTCGTCGAGCCGAACCAGGAGGAGATCCGAAAATCGGCCCTCATGTACGTGGCGATGAAACGCCTGATCGACCAGCACGGAGCCCGCGGCATCAGCATCAACTGCCTGGGCGGGTTCTACGGCGGCCACATGCAAGCGTATCCGTGCCTAGGCTTCACGCAACTGAACGACGACGGGCTGGTCGGCGGCTGTGAGGCGGACCAGATGTCGGCGGTGACGATGGCGACCATGGGCGCGCTGGTTGGCCGGCCCGGCTACATCTCGGACCCCATCATCGACACCTCGAAGAACGCCATCGTGTACGCCCACTGCGTGGCGATGACCAAGCCCTTTGGAACCGGCGGTGCCGTGAATCCCTATCGCCTCCGCAACCATTCCGAAGACCGCAAAGGGGCTTCGGTCCAGTCGCTGCTGCCCACCGGCTTCCTGACCACGACGCTGGAGATCAATCCGCAAACGCGGCAAGTCCTGCTGCACCAAGCCAAGAGCATTGGCAACAATCCGAGTGACATGGCGTGCCGCACCAAGCTGGAAGCGGTCGTCAAGGGCGATCTGGAACGGCTGACGGAAACCTGGCGGATGGGCTGGCACCGCGTGACGTTCTACGGCGACCTGAAAGCTCCCGTGACCGAGTTATGCCAGCGGCTGAAGCTGGCGTTGATCGAGGAGGCCTGACGCGGCGCATGGGGTCGGGTGTCGGGCGTCACTCCGCGGCGAAGCGGTATCCGACGCCCGGCTCGGTCAGCAGGTAACGCGGCTGGGCCGGGTCGTCTTCCAGCTTGCGCCGGAGGCTGGCGACGAAAACCCGGAGATAGTGGGTTTCCTGCGTATCCTGCGGGCCCCAGACTTCGCGGAGCAGGAACCGATGCGTCAGCACTTTGCCGGCGTGCTTGAGCAGCGTGACGAGCAGCTTGTACTCCAGCGGCGTGAGATGGACCTCCCGGCCCGACCGCGTGACGATGCGGGCGGCCAAGTCGGCGCGCAGGTCGCCGATGGCAACCACCGAGGACTCGGCCGGGCCTCGGTTCGCGTGCCGCAACGCCGTTCGCAGACGCGCGAGCAGTTCGCCGATCCCGAAGGGCTTGGTCACGTAGTCGTCGGCGCCGCCGTCCAGGGCTGCGACTTTCTGCGGTTCCTGGTCGCGGG
>CAIYOB010000244.1 GCA_903927685.1 uncultured Planctomycetaceae bacterium | reverse complement strand
CCGCCCGAGTGACCGTACCCGCATTGACCAGGATGTCATGCTGGGCCTCGATTTGGCCGCTGAGCGTCAGGGACTTGGCCGAGGTGATGACCACATCCGAACCGCTTCCGCGAGCCAGGACATCGCCGCGCAGCACGCCGTTCTCGCCCGGGTTGAGCACGATCGAGGCAGCCACGGTTTCCAAGCGGCCCGTCACCTCCAGTTCGATGTCTCGGCCGTCCGCGGAGGTCCCGCTGTACAACGCCAGACCCGAATGCGCCAGCACATTGCCGGCGATATACAATTTGCCGTTCGGCCCAACTGGAGCGCCGATG
The DNA here is from genome assembly GCA_903927685.1 of uncultured Planctomycetaceae bacterium. The sequence goes on along the minus strand of CAIYOB010000244.1, from coordinate 5,924 downwards.
CTGACCGTCGAACCGGCCTGCGGGGCGTACACCGTGTACGGCCGCGAGGAGTCCCGGTCGGCCGTGGCCACCGACGCAAAGCCCAACAAGCCGGGTTGGACGCTGGTGCTCCGCAGGCGGAATCGGTAGGGACTGGTCAGCAGGAACTTCGAGTCCTGCAGTTTGATCTTGAAGTCGTAATCGGTCGGATCGGACAGATCGGTCTGATAGGGCGAACCGACCGGATGCTCGGCATTGTCGGATTGCGTCACGGTCCAGACCGCCGCGTCGAAAGCCGTCTGGAGATCGGCCAGCAGATCCTCAATGCCGTCGTTGTCGGCGGCCGCCGCCTGAGTCACCGTGACCGCCGCCGCGATCTCGAAGTCCACCTTGTCCAGCCACGCGTCCAGGGTCACGTCGGCGCTTAGTTTCCCGTCCGCGGTGACGATGAACGCGTCGGCCAACAGTTGCTGCAGGTGAGCCGGCGCCAGCAGTGCTACCGGCCCGAACGCATTCAGGTTGATCTGGCTGTCCGCCCGCCAGGTGCTCATCTGCACCGAGCCGTACAGCACGATGCCGTTGCCGGAATACTGCACGCCCGCCTCAATCGGGTCCACGCCGCCGACCAAGTCAATGCTCTTTCCGGCCTGAAGATCCTGTCCGACCAGGATCTGGTTGTCGGCCTGGATGCGGAGCGTGGAATCGCCGTTGTAGGTGATCCGGTTGCGGCCGAGGTACACACCGCCGGCGTCGAACACGCGCTGGACCAGGCCGCCGGCGAGGAGTACGCCCTGAATATTCGCGTCGCCGGTCGAATCCACAAAGATCGAAGCTGCTGGGTTGACAGCCATGACTTCGCTGGCGGCACTGACCAGCACGCCGATGCCGGCGGGGTTGGCGCCGCCGCTGACGATGATGCACTCGTTCGCCCGCAGATAGCCGCCGGTCTCGACCGTCTGGCCCTGCCGGTTGACCGTCAGGCCGCCGATCCACGCCTGGCCGCCGGCTTCGACGCGGAGCAGCGAGTTTTCGTCCGACCAATCGAAGGTCTCGCCGATGCGGTCGCCGTCGGCGTTGAACTGCTGGTGCATGGCGCCGCCGGACAGCAGATTGCCCATGATCTGCATGTCGGTCGCGCCGGTGACGCTGACCAGCCCGCCGCTGTCATCGGAGGTGATGCCCGCGGAGGTCAGGCCGCCCGCCGTCGTGACGACCACGCTCAGCCGGTCGTCGTCCAGGCCCGCCGCCCCGCCGTGGACGGCGACCGTCTTGGCGGCCAGGACGCCCGTGTCTACGTACACCTGCTGGCCAGCAGTGACGGAGACGATGGAATCCGGACCGGCCCAGGTGACACCGGTCTGGCCGATGCTGCCGCCCGCCACGACCGCGCCCAGGAGATCCACGTCCTGGCTGCCGCGGATCGTGATCGCCGTCCCGGCGCCGTTGGTGACCAGGGTCGACGTGGTGTGGACATAGACGCTGGAACCGTTCCGATCGGCGCCGCCTCGATCCGTGCCGTCCAGTTCAACGCCGCCGTACAGCATGGCATCGCCCGCGACGTCGGCAAAGCCTTCCCAGTAGACCCACTTGTCGGACTGCAACTTGAGTTCGCCGCCGTCCCCCTTGATGTTGATATTGCCGCGCACGATCACATCGTCGCTGGCCGTCACGACCAGGTCCGTGTCATCCTGCAGCACGGTCAGCGTGCCGGTCAGCAGGAAGCTGAACCCGCGCTGCCCGATCAGATAGTGCGGCTCCAAGACTTGCAGGCACTCGGGCGTGCCGTCGTTGGTCTCGTCGTACAGGTACAGCACGTAACGGTTCCCCGCTCCGTCGTCGACGAGCCAGCGTTCGCCGGCGGCCAGCGTGTTGACAGCGACCGTGGCGTCCAACGGCAGATTGGCAGCCGTCAAGGCGGCTCGCACCTCCTCGGGCAGCCCGCCGGCTTCGAGTGCCGGGACGTACGCTTCGTCCGGCAAGGTTTCTGTCAGCACCCGGCCCGGCAACGTGTCGAAGTAGTCGGCATGGTCGAGGTTCTTGACGCCGGGGGTCAGCGTCGTCGGACCGTTCGCTGTCACGCTGCCGCCGATCCACAACTCGCCGGGCGTCGTCAGACTGACGCTTGTGTTGTCGCCAATCGCTACTGGCGTCGGGGTCTGCCCGACCATCTCGAAGCGGGCTCCTGCCAGTATCGCGCTGCCCGGTTCGGTCCACAGGAAGGTCTCGGCGTGGAGCGAAATCTGCCCGTTGTCGTCCGGAGTCGAGACGATCCCGCCTTGCAGGACTTGGACGGATGTGTCCGAGTCGATCTGGACCTGCGAGCCCGCGCCCAAGGCATCGATCTCGGCCGCGTGCTTGATCGACTTGACCGTGTCGATGTCCACGCGACTGGCCGCATTCAGCGAGCCGATCCAAGCGCCGACATCGGTCCGCAAGCTGTTGGGCCCGTCGGCGTACGCGATCAGCGGCAGGATGCCGGCCGTTCCCCAGACGTCGATCTGCACCAGGTCGTCGCCCTTGACCCAGCCGCTGATCAACGCCTGTTCTTCCGTCGTCAGCAGTACCTGCCGGCCCGCCACGCCCGAATCCGGGGCCGTGGGGTAGTGGACGTTCATGGCGTTGATTTCCAGCAAGCGGCTGAGAAGTTCCAGCGTATTGCCCGGCGCCTGCACGTCGCCTTGGACGTTGATGCGTTGGGCGACGAACAGCGTGTTGTCCTGCAGCGCCGCGTGCACGACGCGGTCGGCGCCGGTTCCCTTGATCGTGGTCGCGTCTTCGAGGTCGCCGAGCCACATCACGTTGCCGGCCGGCGGGACGTTCCCGTCAAAGCGATGGCCGATAGTGAGCTGGGCGAAACCGTCGGCCAGGGCCGCCACGTCGCGCATCGACATATCCACGAAACCGTCGTCGCCCTGCGCCGTGCGGTCTTCGCCGGAGTTGAGTTCGGCCGAACCGCCGACGCGGTAGCTGATGACGTCGTTCGCGGCACGCACCAGCAGGTCGCCCGTGCCCTGGACCTGGTCCTCGCCCGTCGTGAAGTCCAGGTCGTCAGCCTGCAGCCGGATATCCGTACCGGCCGCACGGGCGGTGATGTTGCCCGACGCCAGGGTCAGCAGTGAATTCAACGCCAGCAGTCTCACGTCCATGTCGCCGTGGCCGGAGGCCAGCGCATAGTGGTTGTGGCCGTCCTGGATCTGGTCCAGCCAGTCCGCACCCGCGGCGTCCCAGGTCACCTGGGCGAGCCACTGGGGCGCCGGCGTGAGGTTCGGAAGGATCAGGCCGGGGTTTTCGGTCACCGCGTGCGAGTTCACGGCGATCAGGTTCAAGTCGTTCGCCTCGACGACGATGATGTCCCCCGCGCCGTGCCGGGCCGTCGCGGCGGTCAACTCCTGGACCTCGGTCAGGATCGGGGCGGCCACGGTGCCGATGGCGTTCCGCGCCTTGAGCAGCAAGTGGCTGTCGCCGCCTTGGATCAGCGCGCCGTTGTCGTTCAGGATCGAGCCGTCCGGCGCGGTCAGACGCACCCAGCCGGCCCCGCCGCCGTCCCAGTCGTCGCCGGTCGAGACCAGCAGATCTGCGGCCAAGTGGATCGAGACGCCGTCCTGGTACACGCGGGCGTCGATGTAGCCGTTGTTGCCGGCGTTCAGCGGGTGGGCGATCGTCAGCCCTTGATACGTGTCCAGCAGCAAATGGCCGGCTTTGATGTCGTTGACGATGCTCACGCTTTCCGCCAGGATCCGCAGGCCCGTGGTCTTCAGATCGGACGCGCCGTCCGTACCCGCTTCGGTGTACGACACCCGCCGGCCGAATGCGACGATATTGGTGGCGTCGTACTGCGCGGCGTTGCCCATCAGGGTCAGCCGCTCGACGCCGCTGTTGAAGTTCACCGTCTCGCGGCCGTTCACGACCTGCCAGGAATCGAGCACCAGCGGGTACTTGGCCTGAGTCTGTTCGAGGGCGATTTCGTCGAACTCGCCGCCGGTGTCGGTGATGTTGATCGTGCCGGCGGCCTTGGTCGACAAGGGCCGGCCCAGCCGGAGCCGATAATCGTCGTTGCCGCCGCTGTCGGAGATGTTGACGGTCCATTCCGGGACTTCGGTCAGATGCAGCGTGTCGTCGCCCGCGCCCAGGATCAACGTGGTGACCGCCGGATAAGATAGCCGCACTCGGCTACCCGCCCCTTGGGCGACCTCGACCGTGCGGGCATTGAGGCTCGCCTCCACGGGCAGGGTGCAGTCGCTGAAGTCAAAGCTGGCGACTCCGCCCGGGTCCATGAGGAAATCGGCGCCGTAGTCGTCGGCGTAGCGATACGTGTCCTCGTCCAGGCCGCCGTTGGTGTAGTCCGCGCCGGGTCCGCCGGTCAATACGTCGCGCCCGCCGCCGCCGGTGAGGCGATCCGCGCCCTCGCCGCCGAGCAGAATGTCCACGCCGTCATGGCCGGTCAGCCGGTCGTCGCCCGCGCCGCCGTCCAGCGAGCCGCCCGCCGGGCCGGTCAACAAGGTGTCCCGGCCCGCGCCGCCGGTTACCGCTACGGTGACGTCGCGCAAACGCGAGGCGTCGAACGTGTCGTTGCCGTTGCCCATGTCGGCGACCACGTGCCGCACGCCCGTGTACGTCTGGTACCAGCCGGTATTGCCCCCCTCGTTCATTTCGACGTTCACCGTGCCGTTCGAGCCGTTGAGGATGAAAACCTCGCTGCCGTCGGTGGTGTCGAAATACAGCCGTTGGCCAGCCCGGGAACCGGCATGGATGTACAGCGTATCGCCTTCCTGATGGGCCAGGGTCGGCTGCACGTGCGGAGCGTCGTAGTGGAAGTCGAACAGGTTAACGCGGAACAATTCCTCCTCGAGGAACGATTTCCACTTCAGCAACCACACATCCACGCTCACCTTGGCCAGGAAATCCAGCTTGGCCTGCAGATTGAACAGGTTGCCGAACTCGCCGTCTTCGTACTCCCACATGGTCGCCAGTTCGGTCCCGTGGATCTTGCCGTCGCTGACCCACTCGACGTCCGTCACGTTCCCCGCTTCGTCCTTGGTCAGCACCGAGCGGGCGATGTCCTGCATGTCGGCGCCCAGGTACAACTCGACTCCGCCCCACAGCGACGCGCGGACGATCAGCAGCTGCAATGCCGCCTGGATCCCGATGCCGAACGTCATACCGAACTCGTCCTTCTCCTGGCCCCCGGTGCCGGGCACGATCCGCCCGTTTTTGAACTGCGGCAGGGTAAAATCGGAGACGAAAAAGCCGTCCAGTGCGTACAACGGGTTGCCGGTCGCAATTGCCTCGCGGATCCCGTAGGTGTCGTAGCCGAAAGCCAGGTCCACGGCGGCCTCGAAGTATCCGTTGGCGCTCACCGTGATGCTGGCCACCTTGACGTCCAGCGTGTAGATCGGCACGTCGAACTCGGCCCGGAACTTCAGCAATGGCATTTCGTAAGTGAACAACGTCGCGTCGCCGCCTTGCAGCAGCTGCACCCAATTGTTGAGGTCCAGCAGATACTCGACAAAGTGAAACCCGGACCGCTCGGTGGCGCTCCATTCGCCTCCGTCCGCCTCTTGGCCGGTGGAATCCCGCTCGATCGCGTCCCCTTCGTCGCGGAGCTGCGCCTCGGCATCCTTCTGAGCCGCCGTCTTGTCGCCCTCGTCCGCCTGCTCGGTCAACGGCACGCTGCTCGCTAACCCCAGGTTGCGGATATTCCCCAATAGGATCTCGCCGTCCATGCTCAACAGGGCGTCGACTTGATCCACGAGGTCGAACATTGCCCTGGCGGCCCGGAGGAACGACCAGTCGATGGGGTCTTGCCCCGCCATTTCCAGGACGATGTTGATCAATCCCATCAGCGTCGGATCGTCCAGGATCTTGTCCAGGCCGTCGATCTCGTCCGTGAACGCCTCGACAACCGGGCGGAACGGCTCCAAGACGTTGTTAATCTTGTCCACAAT
>CAIYOB010000243.1 GCA_903927685.1 uncultured Planctomycetaceae bacterium | reverse complement strand
GCGAATACAGGGGTGTAGCTCAATTGGCAGAGCACCGGTCTCCAAAACCGGGGGTTGCGAGTTCAATTCCCGCCGCCCCTGCCATCCATCCCGTACCGACGGCGACGGCAGTGCCTCGCCGTCGGTGCGGGAAATTTGCCTGACGCAGGGATGCCAGACACGATGTCTAGCCAGAAGGTGGTCTCGACGGTTATGTGGTTCGGCGAGCTGTTTCAAGTTGGCGTTTACAAGCGCAGTCAGGGTCGGATCGCGCGGCAGGTTACGTTTGCGGCGTTGGCTATCACCTTCGCGCTGGCGGCTTGGCGGCTCTCCTACAACCGGCTGTGGATGACCAAAGAGGTCGCGCTGGTCCTCTCCGCGGTGCTGCTCGTGGGCGGCATGTGGATCAGTTTTCGGGTTGTCAACATTCCGCGGTTTGCAGACTTCCTGATCGCCGTCGAGGCCGAGATGAACAAAGTCTCGTGGCCTTCTCGGGGCGAGCTGATACGAAGTTCCTTGGTGGTAATTTTCGTCCTGTTCTTCTTGATGGCCGTGCTGTTCGGGTTCGACCTGTTCTGGGGTTTAGTATTCGAGGCAATTGGTATTCTCAAGAAGGCTTCCTAAGGGGCGAAAACGATGGTCGCGGACGACCCAATCAAAAACGGCGTGGCAGCACTATTTGCTCCTGACGGCTCTCCTGAGGGAGCGAGTCTTGGCGGCGAAGTGCCCGCGCCGGCCTATAACGCTGAAGATGCTGCTTCAGCAGCCGGTGGCGGATCGGCCGTCGAAGATAACCCACCTCGGACGGAGCCAAGCGAAACGGCAGTTGTTTCGGCATCCTCCGCAGCCGACGGTTGCCAACCGGACGGTCGTGCACTAGATCCGGCTGCTGATGATGAAGTGGCGGGCGTTGACGTAGGCGATGGGGAAGACGCATCTGGACCAGCGGCGGCCAGTGTCTCCTCCCAGCCGGAAGAAATACAGCAGCCGGTTGACGCCGACGACGATGGCCCGGCCAGAGATTGGTACATACTCAAGGTTCAGGTCAATCGCGAGGACACAATTCGCGCGGCTCTGCTCCGTCGGATCAAGATCGAAGGACTTGAGCAGTTCTTCGACGAGATCGTGGTCCCGACCGAGGATGTAGTCGAGTTCAACAAAAGCGGCAAGAAAAAAGTGGTGCGAAGGAAACTCTACCCAGGGTATATCCTTGTCCACATGGTTGTCAATGACGAGACGTGGTTTCTCGTGCGGGAGACGCCCGGTGTGGGGGACTTTACGGGGTCCTCCGGTAAGCCGACGCCGATGAGTCCGAAGGATGTCGAGAGAATTCTGAGGCTGGGCGTCGCTCAGGAGGCTGGCGGCGGGCAGATGAAGACAGCGATCCCCTTCAAAGTTGGTGATCGCGTCCGGGTCAAGGACGGTCATTTCCAGAACTTTGAGGGTGAAGTCGATTCGATTGATGAAGCCAACGGGCGCATCACGGTAATGATCAACATTTTCAACCGGTCGACACCTGTTGAACTGGAACACTGGCAGGTAGAATCGGTCTGAAACTAGTCAAGCAGGCGGCGGGGATTTTGGCACATGGCAAAGCAACTCATTGGGCAAGCAAAGTTTCAGGTTCCAGGCGGGCAGGCGACACCTGCACCTCCGGTGGGGACATCGTTAGGCAAATTCGGTATCAACCTGGGCCAGTTTGTCCAGCAGTTCAACGATCGGACACGGGAGTACAACGGCACGCCGATCCCGGTGATCGTCAGCGTGTACAACGACCGAACGTTCGACTTTATCACCAAGTGCCCGCCGGCGGCCGCTCTGTTGAAGCAAGCGGCTGGAATCGCCAAGGGCTCGGGGGTGCCAAACAAGGATAAGGTTGGCCGCTTGACTCGCGAGCAGGTTCGGCAGGTCGCGGAGAAGAAAATGCCGGATCTGAACGCGGGCAGTCTGGAAGCCGCTTGCCGGATGATTGAGGGTACCGCGCGTAGCATGGGGTTGGATGTCGTCGATTGAGGATCCGTTGCCGCGGTGGCACGCAGGCGCAGAGTCGTCCGCAATCAAAGAAAATCCTGTTTACATGGCACTGACGAGATATGGTGAAACAATCGAAACGATTTCGGGCGCTCCAAGCGAAGGCCCCGGGAAAAGAAGCGTTGACGCTGGAAGCCGCCGTGGCGAAGGTGAAAGAGTTCGCGACGACCAAGTTCGACCAGTCGGTCGAGATCCACATGCGGTTGGGGGTTGACCCCAAGCAGGCCGACCAGATCGTGCGAGGTTCGATCGTGTTACCGCACGGGATTGGCAAGTCGCAGCGCGTGGTCGTGTTCGCCAAGGGTGACTTGGCCGAGGTCGCCAGGCAGGCGGGAGCGGATGCGGTCGGGCAGGAAGACTTGGCCCAGAAGATCAAGGAAGGTTGGACCGACTTCGATGCGTGCATCGCGGCCCCCGACATGATGGGCCTGGTCGGTCCGCTTGGAAAGGTGCTTGGGCCGCGTGGCCTGATGCCGTCTCCGCGTGCGGGAACTGTCACGCCTGATGTCGCCAGGGTGGTGCGGGAATACAAGGCTGGTAAAGTCGAATTCCGAAACGACTCGGGCGGAAACGTGCATGCCGTGGTTGGCAAGTTGAGCTTTGACAAGGAAAAGCTCGCGGAGAACGTTCGCTCGTTCATCGACCACATCCTGGCGCTCAAGCCCACCTCGGTCAAGGGCACCTACGTCAGGGGGATTGTCCTTGCGGCAACGATGAGCCCTTCGGTTCGTGTGGCTGCGTGAGCGACCGGTTGGATGTGCAATGGATGGACAGCGGTCGCCGCTTCCGCCTCGGGTTGGACATAGATCAGCGATTTGATAGTACGAGTGGTTCATGAGCAAACACGTAAAAGATCTGGTCAGTAAGGAAATTGCAGGCCGGTTGGACGGCGTCGGCGACGCACTTCTCGTGAATGTCGTCGGGCTGGACGCAGGCAAAACCTTCTCCTTGCGGCGCCAATTGCGTCAGAAGAATATCCACCTGTTGGTGGTCAAGAACAGTTTGGCCAAACGGGCCACCGCTGGAACGTCGCTGGCCCACGCCTTTCAGGGCGTCGAAGGCACCTTGGCGATGGTTTGGGGTGCCGAGGATTTCATCAGTTTGGCCAAGGAAATTACCGCGTTGGATGGTTGCGCCGAGTTTCCGGCGTTTCAGACCCGCGGTGGAGTCATGGACGGCGAGCACTTGACAGCGGAAGGGGTCCGGGCTGTCAGCAAGTGGCCCAATCGCGAGGAACAGATTCGGATTCTCTTGGGACAGATTCTGTCACCGGGAGCCAATTTGGTCTCGCAGTTGCTTGGACCGGGACGCTCGTTGGCGAGCCAGGTCAAAGAGAAGGGCAAAGGGGAAGAGGACGGAGCTGATAAGGTGGAAGATTCTGGCGAACCCCAGGTCGAAGAGTCCGGCCAAGCCGCGGCCGAAGGACCGTCCGACGTTAAGACTGAGGAATGAGCCAAAGTGCCCTGGTCATCGTCCAGGTCCTGAGGCGCTTCGCAACGGGGCGATGCGAGGAGGCGGACTGGTGTTGATGATTGGGTTCTTGTTGCGTCAGGAAAGATGTTCTTGACGCAGAAAAACCTATGGAATCGATTTTTTTCTGTTTTGCACCGAGGGTCGCCCCGGTTGGTGCGCATTGTGAGAAAGGGCCGTAACCGCGATGTCCGAAGCTGCAACGCTCAATTTTTCTGCTGAGATCGTCGAATTTGCTGACAAGATCGCCGGGCTGACGCTGAAGCAAGCCAAGGAACTCAGTGACTGTTTGAAGGAGAAGTATGGGATCGAGCCGGCCGCTGGCGGCGCGATCATGATGGCGCCCGCAGCTGGCGGGCCTGGCGGCGCGGCTCCCGCGGCTGCCGAGAAGACCGAGTTCGATGTGGTGCTCACCGGTTTCGGGGACAAGAAGCTGAACGTTGTCAAGGTGGTCAAGAACATCACCGGCGCGTCGTTGATGGACGCCAAGAAGCTGGTCGAGGCTTGCCCGGCTACCTTGAAGCAGGCGGTTTCCAAGGCCGAGGCCGAGAAATTGAAGGCCGAGCTCGAAGAGGCCGGCGCTTCGATCGAGTTGAAGTAGGCGTTCATCGGTTCGTGATTCCCGACTGACCACTGTCCGGGTGACGCGGTTCCCCGGACGGTGCTGGTACGTAAGGATAGACAGCGATCACACCCAGTCCCGCTGCGTTTTCTGGTGCCTTCTGTCCCAGGTCGCAGTGCGCGCCGACTCTCTCTCGCATTTTTTTTGGTTCTGCCGGCGACGGATCGCGGTTTGCGCCGGCCTCTCTCACTCTGGAGCACTCGCCCGATGGCAACCCCAGTCGAAAGACGTCTTAGGCCCAAGGAAGTACGTCATTTTGGCAGCGGGAATAAAGCTCCCTTTATCCCCGACTTGACCGAAATCCAGACCCGCGGCTACGCGGCGTTCCTGCAAGAAGACGCTCCGCCGGAAAAGCGGAAATGCCAGGGCTTGGAGTCGGTGTTGCGCGAGATCTTTCCGATCGAGAGCTACGACAAACAGATTAAGCTCGACTACCTTCGCTACGAGCTTGGTAAGCCCCGGTACACTCCGGATGAATGCCGTCAGCTGCGACTGACCTACGGGCGTCCTTTCCGGATCTGGCTGCGGCTGAACAAGGAAGAGCCGATCGACGAGGAAGTGTATCTGGGCGACCTGCCGGTCATGCTGGGCGGGGGCGAGTTCATCATCAACGGCGCCGAGCGCGTGGTTGTCAGCCAGCTGCACCGCAGCCCGGGCGTCGACTTTGTGCTCGAGCAAGAGGGCACGACGGATCGGCGGTTGCCCAGTTGCCGAATCATTCCTGAGCGGGGTAGCTGGATTGAGATCAACGTCACGCGAAAGGACGCGCTCAGCGTTCGGATCGACCAGAGTGGCAAGTTTTCAGCGATGACCTTGCTGCGGGCGATGAGCCCCAAGTACAGCTCGGATGCAGATCTGATCCGCGCGTTCTACGAGACGAGTGTCGAGGCCATCGTCGACGGGCGTAGTGTCAGCAAAATCGAGGGAAAGATCGCGGTTGACGATGTGGTGTATCCGCCGTCGAGCGATCGGGCTGGCGAGCTGATCCTCGAGGCCGGGCAGAAGATCAGTAAGAACGTCGCCGAGACGATCTGCACGTCCGGGCTGGCCGAGGTCGAGGTGATTCCGGCGGTCAAGACGACACTGGTGTTCACCAGCCTGGCCGAGGACTCGACGTCCAGCCACGAGGAGGCTTTACTGCGCATCTACCAGCGACTGCGGCCGGGCAACCCGCCGCAATTGGAAAAGGCGCGGACGTTGTTCCAGGAGAAGTTCTTTGACGTCAATCGATATCGGCTGGGGCGCGTCGGCCGGTTTCGGATCAATCGCAAGCTGAAGCTTGACGTATCGGAAGACGTCATGACGTTGCGGCCCGAGGATCTGATCGCCTCCATCTCGTACTTAATTGCCCTGCATGGGGCCGAGGACACTGCGCAGATCGACGATATCGACCATCTTGGAAATCGGCGACTGCGGACGATTGACGAGTTGGCGAGCGACGAACTGAGGAAGGGTTTCCTCAAGTTGCGGCGGACGGTTCAGGAGCGGATGAGCCTGAAGGACGTCCAGGACATGACGCCCCGCAGCCTGATCAATCCGAAGAGCGTTTCGGCGGCGATCGAGTACTTCTTCGGCCGCGGCGAGCTGTCGCAGGTGGTTGACCAAACAAATCCGCTGTCGCAGCTGACTCACGAACGACGGCTGTCCGCTTTGGGCCCGGGCGGCTTGAACCGCAAACGGGCTGGCTTCGAAGTCCGCGATGTGCATATCTCGCACTACGGCCGAATCTGTCCGATTGAGACGCCCGAAGGCACCAACATCGGGTTGATCTCCAGCTTGGCGATTTACTCTGGCGTCGACGAGTATGGATTTCTGATCACTCCGTATCGCCTGATCAAGAAGGGCAAGGTGATGGATGAAATCGTCTGGCTGAGGGCCGACGAGGAGTCCGATGCCTACGTCGCCCCAGCGGACACCGAGGTGGCGGATGGAAAGCTGGTTGGCGGGGCCAACTTGATCGCTCGGCACCGGTCGGATTTCGAGATTGTCATTCCGGATCAGGTCAGCTACATCGATGTCGCGCCCAATCAGATGGTCGGAGTGTCGGCCGGTTTGATTCCCTTCCTGGAGCATGACGACGCCAACCGGGCCCTGATGGGTTCGAATATGCAGCGACAGGCCGTTCCATTGCTGGTGACCGAGCCCCCGATCGTGGCCACCGGCATGGAGCGACACGTAGCCGGGAATTCCAGCATGGTCGTCAAGGCGCGGCGGGCCGGCAAGGTGAGTTACGTCGATGCCAGCCGCATCGAGATCGGCAGTGACACGTACGAGATGCGGAAGTTCCGCGGCTTGAACGAACGGACCTGCCTGAACCAAAAGCCGATCGTTCAGTTGGGAGAAAAAGTCGAGAAGGGACAGGTGATCGCGGACGGCGCGGCAACGTTCCTGGGCGAGTTGGCGCTGGGCCGCAACGTTCTGGCTGGGTTCATGTCGTACGACGGATTCAACTTCGAGGACGCGATCGTGATCAGCGAAGAGCTGGTCCAGAACGACGTGTACACGTCGTTGCACATTGAGGAATTCGACGTCGAAATCCGCGAGACCAAGCTGGGGCGGGAGGAGTTCACGCGGGACATCCCGAACGTCAGTGAAAAGGCGCTGCGGAACCTGGACGAAAGTGGCATCGTGCGGGTCGGCACCTACGTCAAACCGGGCGATGTGTTGGTCGGCAAAGTCTCGCCCAAGTCGAAGACGGAATTGACGCCGGAAGAAAAGTTGTTGCACGCCATCTTTGGCCGGGCGGGCGAGGATGTCAAGAACGACTCGCTCGAGGTTCCCTCGGGCATCGAGGGTATCGTCATCGACACCCAGAAGTTCTCCCGACGAATGAGCCTTTCGGAGGACGAGCGCAAGGCTTTCGAGAAGGATTTGCGGCACGCCGAAACGGAGGGCAATCAGGTGATTGCCAAAGCGTTTGGCGCGCTGATCGAAGAAATGGAAAAGGCCGTCGGGCGGGTGCTTACGGACGAGGATGGGACGCCGTTGGTCCGTGACCAGGACCCCAAGTTCGTCGCGGAAAAGGCTCAGAATTTCCGCCTCAGCTGGGTCACGGACAAGATGCGCAGCGAAGACCGGATTTCCGAAGTCGTGAAGATCCACAAGACCTTGTGGCCGGACGTCGAGAATGCGATTGACGCCCGCGACCGCAAGCTGAACAGCATGAAACGCGGGGACGAACTGCGGAGCGGCGTGCTGCAGATGGTCAAGGTGTACATTTCCACCAAGCGGGTGATCTCGGTTGGTGACAAAATGGCTGGACGCCACGGAAACAAGGGCGTGATCGCCAAGATCCTCCCCGTGGAGGACATGCCCTTCCTTCCGGACGGCACGCCGCTGCAGATCCTGCTCAATCCGCTGGGCGTTCCCAGCCGCATGAATGTTGGCCAGATCCTGGAGACGCACCTCGGTTGGGCCGGAGCGAAACTGGGTTTTCAAGCGATCACTCCGGTTTTCGACGGAGCGTCGGAGAAGGATATCAACGAGGCGCTGCGGATTGCCGGCTTGCCATCGCATGGCAAGATCCGTCTGTGCGACGGCCGAACGGGAGAGCCCATGTCCCAGGAGACGACCGTCGGCTATATCTATATGCTCAAGCTGCACCACTTGGTAGACGACAAAGTGCACGCCCGCAGCACGGGCCCGTACTCGTTGATCACGCAGCAACCCCTGGGCGGCAAGGCTCGGTTCGGCGGTCAGCGGTTTGGGGAAATGGAAGTCTGGGCGCTGGAGGCGTATGGAGCGGCATACATTCTCCAGGAACTGTTGACCGTCAAGAGCGACGATGTCGAAGGCCGCACCAAGATTTATGAATCGATGGTCAAAGGCGAGAATACGTTGGAGGCCGGCACGCCGGCCAGCTTCGACGTACTGACGAACGAAATCCGCGGTTTGGCTTTGAACATGCAATTGGAAAAGCGGCGGGTCTGACGGTTCGAGTTTTGGCGTTTCGAGGTCGGCCGATTTTCCAGAGGAGCAGGGGCACATGAGCAGCGGCGAAGGTTCCTACGATCGTATCAACGATTACGCGTCGGTCAAAATCAGCTTGGCTCGACCGCACGACATCCGAAGTTGGTCGTTCGGCGAGGTCAAGAAGCCCGAGACGATCAATTATCGCACCTATCGTCCGGAGAAGGATGGCTTGTTCTGCGAGCGCATCTTCGGTCCGGAGACGGACTGGGAATGCGCCTGCGGCAAGTACCGCGGCATGAAGTACAAGGGCATGATCTGCGACCGCTGTGGAGTCAAGGTCACCCATTCCCGCGTCCGGCGCAAACGGATGGGGCATATCGAATTGGCGGCTCCTGTCGTCCATATCTGGTTTTTCAAGGCCATGCCCAGCCGGCTGGGCAACCTGTTGGACATGAAGACGACGAGCCTTGAGAAAGTGATCTACTTCCAGGATTATGTGGTTATCAATCCTGGAGCCACCGACCTGGAAAAGCAGCAGCTGTTGACCGAAGAAGAGTTCCGCGCGGCCCGCGAGCAATGGGGCGACTCGGCGTTCGAGGCCGATATGGGAGCCGAGGCGGTTCGCAAACTGCTGGGCGGCCTGGACCTGGTCCAACTGTCTCAGGATTTGCGCAAGGATCTGATCGAGACCAATTCGAAGCAGAAGAAGAAGGACCTGATCAACCGTTTGAAGATCGTCGAGTCGATCCGCGACAGCGACAACCGGCCTGAATGGATGGTGCTCGACGTGATCCCCGTCATTCCGCCGGATCTGCGTCCCCTGGTCCTGTTGGACTCGGGCAACTTCGCCACCAGTGATTTGAACGACCTGTATCGCCGGATCATCAACCGCAACAACCGTCTCCGCAAGCTGGTGGACCTGAACGCGCCGGAGGTTATCATCCGGAACGAAAAGCGGATGTTGCAACAGTCCGTCGATGCACTGTTCGACAACAACCGCTGCAAACGCCCGGTGCTGGGCAGCAGCAACCGCCCGCTGAAGTCGTTGACGGATATGATCAAGGGCAAGCAGGGGCGATTCCGCGAGAACTTGCTGGGCAAACGCGTCGACTACTCGGCGCGTAGCGTGATCGTGGTCGGCCCGACGCTCCGCCTGCACCAATGCGGCCTGCCTAAGAAGATCGCGCTGGAATTGTACCAGCCGTTCATCATCCGCAAACTCAAAGAGTTGGGGCATGCGGACACGATCAAGAGCGCTAAGAAGATGCTCGAGCGGAAGGATGAAGAGGTCTGGGATATCCTCGAATCGGTTATCCAGAACCACCCGGTCCTGCTGAATCGTGCTCCGACGTTGCACCGGATGGGGATCCAGGCATTTGAACCCGTGCTGGTGGAAGGCAATGCGATTCACCTGCATCCCCTGGTCTGCAAGGGGTTCAACGCCGACTTCGATGGTGACCAGATGGCCGTCCATCTGCCGTTGTCGATCGAAGCCCAGGTCGAGGCGCATACGCTGATGATGTCCACCAATAACATCTTCGGCCCCGCCAACGGCAAGCCCATCATGAGTCCTTCGCAGGACATTGTGATGGGTTGCTACTACATCACCCTGGATCTGGCCAATCGGAAGGGCGAGGGCATGGTGTTCTCGTCGCTGCAGGAAGCTGACTTGGCCTACGCCTTGGGGGTGATCGATCTGCACGCGCGGATCAAGGTCCGCCTGCCCGCTAACCGGAAACTCCGCTCGGAAGACGAGTCGGCCAAGCCCGGGGCTATGATCGAAACTACCTACGGCCGCATCCTGTACAACATGATCCTGCCTGTGGGCATGGACTATTACAACATGCCGCTCCGCTCGGCCGAGTTGGCAACGGTAATCTCGGACTGCTATCAGCGTCTGGGCCGGCGAGCCACGATCGGGTTGCTGGACGACATGAACAAGGTCGGGTTCCAGCAGAGCACCTTGAGCGGGCTGTCGTTCGCGACCGACGACTTGGTGACGCCCGCCAGCAAGATGCGGCATATCGCGGACGCTGACAAGCAGGTGTTGAAATACAAGAAGTTGTATGACCGAGGTGTCATCACGGAGCAGGAACGCTACAATCAGGTGTTGGACACTTGGACCCACGCTCGCGAGCGGATCACGCAAGAGATGATGGAGGCCATGAAGTCCGACGAGCGGGTGCATGGCTACGTCAACCCCGTGTACTTGATGGCGCATTCTGGAGCTCGTGGTGGTATCGAACAGATTCGCCAGCTGGCGGGCATGCGCGGTTTGATGGCCAAGCCGACGGGCGAGATCATTGAAACCCCGATCAAGGCGAACTTCCGCGAAGGCCTGACCGTGCTCGAATACTTCAGCTCAACGCACGGTGCCCGCAAAGGCTTGGCCGACACGGCGCTCAAAACGGCTGACTCAGGTTACCTGACGCGTAAACTGGCGGACGTCGCGCAAAACGTGGTGGTCACGGTTCACGACTGCGGCACGACGCAGGGCGTCACCAAGAGCGTTCTGTACCGAGGCGAAAAGGTGGAAGTCCGGCTGGCCGAAGCCATTCGCGGGCGGGTCAGTCGCAAGAATATTGTCAACTTGGTGACGGACGAGGTCGTGGTCCGCGAGAACGACTTGATCACGCCGGAAATCGCCCGCAAGATCGAGGAACAGGGGCTCGAGAAGATCCAGGTCCGCAGTCCTTTGACCTGCGAAGCGGCGCTCGGAGTCTGCCGGCTGTGCTACGGGATGGACTTGTCCACGGGCACGATGGTCGAAGAGGGCATGGCCGTCGGAATCATTGCGGCCCAGAGCATCGGCGAACCGGGTACCCAGCTGACGATGCGTACCTTCCACATCGGCGGCACGGTGAACACCAGCGTCGAGGAAAGCGAGACGCGGGCTAAACGTGGCGGTACCGTCAAGTTCATCCGGATCCGTTCGGTTCGAAATGAGGAGGGCAAGGAAATCGTGCTCTCCCGCAACAGCGAAGTTTCGATCCTGGATCCGAAGGGGCGGGAACTGGAGAAATACGAGGTTCCCACCGGCGCTGAACTGATGGTCAAGGAGAACCAGGAGATCAAGCCGGGTGAGGTCGTCTGCCAGTGGGATCCTCACAGCATCCCGATTCTGGCCGAAGTCAGCGGTAAAGTCCGCTACGAAGACGTGGTCGAAGGCGAGACCATGCGGATGGAAAAGGACCCTGGCGGCACGATTCGCCGGATGATCATCGATCACAAGGGTGAATTGCATCCCCAGATCGTGCTCGAGGACGCCGACGGCAAACCGCTGGATGTGTACTACCTGCCGGAGCGAGCCCATATCGAAGTCGCTGAAGGCACGATTCTGTCCGCTGGCTCGGTCATGGCCAAGACCCCGCGCGAAGCCACGGGAATCTCCGATATCACGGGTGGTCTGCCTCGGGTCACGGAGATCTTCGAGGCCCGCAAGCCGAAGGATCCTGCCGTGATCGCCGAGGTGGACGGCACGGTCGAGATCCTGGGCGAAAAACGCCGCGGCAAGAGGTCGATTATCGTCCGCAGTGAAACGGGCATCGAACGCGAGCACTTGGTTCCGCACGGCAAGCGGTTCCTGGTCCACTCGAGTGACATCGTCAAGGCTGGTCAGGCACTGGTCGACGGGCCGTTGGTGCCGCACGACATCCTCCGGGTATCCGGCGAGGAGGAAGTCCAGAAATACCTGTTGCACGAGATCCAGAGTGTCTACCGAAGTCAGCGTGTCGAGATCAACGACAAGCACATCGAAATCATCATTGGTCGCATGCTCCGCAAGGTCCGGGTTGAGCATCCGGGCGACACCAACCTGTTGCCGGGCTTGGTGTTGGACAAGTTCGATTTCCGGAAGGTCAACCAGGATCTCGCCAAGTGCTTGAAGATTTCGGAGAAGGGCGACAGCGAATTCGAGGTGGGAAGCCTAGTTCCCAAAGAGGCGCTCGAACAGGTCAACTCGCAGATCCAGGCTTTGGGAGGCGATCCTGCCAAGGGTGTCCGTCCCAAGCCGGCCACCGCCAGCACTCAGTTGCTGGGCATCACCAAAGCCTCCGTCCAGAGTTCCAGCTTCATTTCTGCTGCCAGCTTCCAGGAGACCACCAAGGTCCTCACCGAAGCCGCTCTGGCCGGCAAGGTGGATAACCTGGTGGGGCTCAAGGAAAACGTGATCTTGGGCCATCTCATTCCCGCGGGCACCGGCTTCCGGCAGTATCAAGACTCGGAAGTCCGCTATCGTCCCGAGGCGTTGCAGGCCATGGGAGTCGAGCCGGTGGGCAGCTTGGAGGCCAGTTTCCCATTGTTGCAGGAGGCCGGAACCGTACCGCCGCCAGCGGCGTCCGGTGCCTCCGCGGCGCCTCTACCCCCGAATCTGGACGAAGATGTCACACCGGACGAGACCTACTTGTCCCCGGACGACCTGTTCGGTTCCGGCGACGACGAGGACCTGGATTCGGACGATGAATGAACTTCTGGCTGGCGAGGTGGCTTGACAGCCGGCGGCCAGACGATAACCTTTACAGTTTCCAAAATAAGAAGTCGGATTACCTGCCTGGAAGATTAGGGAATTATGCCAACCATTAGCCAGCTTGTTCGCAAGAGACGCCAGCCCCAGCGGCGGACGACGAAAGCGCCCGTTTTGGAAAAATGCCCGCAACGGCAGGGGGTTTGTTTGTTGGTCCGTACCATGACCCCCAAGAAGCCGAATTCGGCGCTCCGGAAGATCACCCGCGTGCGTTTGTCGAACGGCAAGGAAGTGACGGTGTACATTCCGGGTGAAGGGCACAACCTGCAGGAACACTCGATTGTGCTGGTTCGCGGTGGCCGCGTGCACGATCTGCCCGGAGTTCGCTACAAGGTCGTCCGCGGCGCGATGGACTGCCTGGGTGTGGACGGTAGAAAGCAATCTCGCAGTCGCTATGGCGCGAAGAAGTCGTGATTGGGTCAGCGCACGGGAACTGAATACAACGCAGTGAGTTTTTTGCGAGTCGAAATATGGGCCGATTTACCGCCAGTCAGTCACAGTTGAAGCCGGATCCCCGGTACAATTCCATCTTGGCCAGCAAGTTCATCAATTGCCTGATGTGGAGCGGCAAGAAGACCGTCGCCCAGCAGGTGTTTTACGGAGCCTTGGATGAACTGAAGAAGAAGATCCCTGATCAGGAGCCGATCGAGGTCTTCCATCAGGCGTTGGAGAACGTCAAGCCGTACATCGAGGTTCGCTCGAAGCGCGTCGGTGGTGCGTCGTACCAGGTTCCGATGCAGGTCAGCAAAGCCCGTCAGCAGTCGCTGGCCATCCGCTGGATCCTCGGGGCGGTCCGCGAAAAGAAGGGGCGTCCGACGTTCTTGAAGCTGTCCGATGAACTGTACGCCGCCTATCGAAAAGAGGGAACGGCCATGACCAAACGCGAGAACACGCATCGCATGGCCGAAGCGAACAAGGCGTTTGCCCACTTCGCTTGGTAGTTGGTTCCGAAACATCAACGCCGCGCCCTTGGCGCGGCGTTCTTTTTGCGCTTACACCTATGCCACGCGACATCGAACGAATCCGCAACATCGGCATCATCGCGCACATCGACGCGGGCAAGACCACGGTCACCGAGCACATGCTGTATTACAGCGGTGCGAAACACCGTGTGGGCGAGGTCGACAGTGGCACGACGGAGACAGATTGCGACCCGGAGGAGCAGGAGCGCGGGATTACGATCTACTCGGCCTGCGTGACCTTCGATTGGCGGGACGTTCACGTCAACCTCCTCGATACGCCGGGCCATGTCGATTTCACGGCCGAGGTCGAACGATGCCTGCGCGTGCTGGACGGCGCGGTCGTCGTATTCAGTGCCCGCGAGGGTGTCGAGGCCCAAAGCGAAACCGTCTGGCGGCAGGCGGACCACTACCGCGTTCCCCGCGTGGCCTTCATTAACAAGATGGATCGCGAGGGAGCGGATTTCGAACGGACGCTGGACGAGATCGGCAGTCGCCTGAACGCCCACCCCGTGGCCCTCCAGATCCCCGTCGGCGTCGGCCCCGCCCACACCGGGGACCCATTCCAGGGCGTGATCGATCTGATCGAAATGAACATGCTGGTGTTCGATCCGGGGACCGAGGGTCGGGAGATCCGGATCACGGAGATCCCCGAGGACCGCCTGGCCGCGGCGGAACTGTGGCGGGACGTGATGCTGGAGAAGCTGTACGCCCACAGTGATGAACTGATGGAACTGGCCCTGCAGGAGCAGCCGATCCCTGTGGACCTGATTCGCAAAGTGGTCCGCGACGCAACCTTGCACCTGCAGATCCAGCCGGTTCTGTGCGGTTCGGCGCTGCACGGCATCGGCGTACAGCCGATCCTGGACGCGGTCGCGTGGTACCTGCCCAGTCCGGTGAATATGCCTGCCGTCGAAGGAACCAATCCCGCCAAGAAAGACAAGGCGGAACGTCGCCAGCCGGATGCGGAAGAGCCGTTCTGCGGCCTGGTGTTCAAGGTTCTGCCCGCCAAGACCGGCGACCTGTCCTGGGTTCGGATTTACTCCGGTGAATTGAAGCCCAATTCCCGCGTGCTCAACCCCGGCAAGGACAAGAAAGAAAACGTCTCCCAGTTGTGGCGGATCCATGCCACGAAACGGGAGGAGCAGGTCGATCACGCCTCGGCCGGTGACATCGTCGGGTTGATTGGCCTGCGAAGTTCCATTACCGGCGATACTCTGTGTGACACGCGACATCCGATTCTGCTGGAATCCATCCAATTCCCAGAGACGGTGATCTCGATGGCCATCGAACCCGATAGCGCCGTGGAACGTGACAAACTGCACAGCACGCTGGAGATGTTGAAGCGGCAGGATCCGACGTTGCAGGTGATCAGCGGCGAGACCGGCCAGACCCTGATCAGCGGGATGGGCGAGTTGCACCTGGAGGTGATCAAGAATCGACTGCTGCGGGATTTCAACCTGAAAGTCAAGTTCCATAAACCGCAGGTCAGCTATCGCGAGACGGTGGACCATGCCGTCGAGGTCACCGGCGTGTGCCACCGTCAGATTGCCGGCCAACAGTTGTTCGCGGAACTGCAGATCCGCATGGAGCCGTTTCCCGCTGCCACGCAACCGGTGGCGGTTTTCAACTTCTGTCCTCCGGAGACCCTGCCCGAGTCCTTCCTGACCGCAGCGGTCGAGGAGCTGAAATCCTGTGGCGAAGGCGGTGGTCGAATCGCCGGCTACCCGTTGATGAAACTCAAAGTCTCCATCTTGGGCGGGAAGGCCAGCGCGGAAAACTCGAGTGAAACCGCGTTCCGAATCGCCGCCAATGACGCCTTCAACAAGGCCCTGGAGCAGGGCGGACCCGTGCTCTTGGAGCCGATCATGAAGCTGGACATCACGACGCCCGAAGCGTACTTGGGCGATTTTGTCGGCGACCTCCAGCAACGGCGGGCGTTGATCGCCAAGACCGAGATGCGCGGGACGATGACGGTCATCGAAGCACATGCCCCGCTTAAAGAGTTGTTCGGCTACTCGAGCGCCATGCGGAGCCTGAGCCAAGGCCGCGCCGGGTGCACGATCGAGCCCCACTGTTACGCCCCCGCGCCGCCAGGCACAGTCAAAGAATACCTGGGCTAGGGCCTTGCCAGACTGAGAATTGAGGTTGAGTGCCTGGGGTCGAGCCGCGAGGTACGAGTGGCGAGCCCCAGCGTTTGCCTCTGGGCGTTCGGTGCCCTCGCCCCCCAGGCGCCCCGCCAATTCGTCTTGACGGAGCCCAGGGGACATCGCCCGGGGAGCGATCCGCCACGTAGATTCGTGTTCCGGGAACCACCCCATGTTTGTCTCGCTTCCTTGTCGATCACTCGCCTCGATTCTCGGCTTGTTTCTGCTTGCATCGACCGTTTGGGCGTCCGGCTGTCTGGCCCAGACGCCGCAGACGCAGCTGGTTCCCATGAGCGACGGCGTGAAGCTCGCGACGGATGTCTACCTGCCGGCGGAAGGCTCGCCGCCCTATCCGGCAATCCTGATTCGCACGCCTTACGGAAAGAGCGCCGGCCAGGGATTGGCGGCCGGCCTGTGCCCGCAGGGATATGCGCTGGTCGCCCAGGACATGCGCGGCCGCTTTGACTCCGAAGGCCACCCTGCGATCATCTTCGGCAACGACGGGCTGGGTGGCCGGCACGCCGACGGGCACGATACGATCCGGTGGATTACCCAGCAGAGTTGGTCGGACGGCCAGGTCGTCACGTGGGGTGGTTCGGCCCTCGGGATCGTCCAGAATATGGCCGCACCGAATGCCCCCAAAGCGTTGCTGGGGCAAGTGGTCATCATGGCATTTTCCGACTACTACCACCAAGCGGCCTACCAGGGCGGCGTCTGGCGCAAAGAACTGCTCGAGGGTTGGTTGCTGAGCACCAAGATGACCGAAGTGAATCTGCCGACGTTCTTGGAGCATTCCTGCTATGACGAGTTCTGGAAGAAGCTCAACGCCGACGCCTATGCCGCTCAGGTTGACAGCCCCGGTGCATACATCGGAGGCTGGTACGATATCTTCCTGCAGGGCACAATCAACTCGTTCGTCACGATTCAGGACCAGGGCGGGCCGAACGCTCGCGGCAAATGCTTTCTGGTGATTGGCCCTCAAGCCCACGGCGGTTTCAACCAGAAAGTGACGTATCCGCAGGCCGGCGAGGCACCGCTCAATGGCCTGGCCCCTTTGAACTTGTACGCCCACTGGCTCAAAGGCGTGCCCGGCGATGTCGAAAAACTCCCGCCGGTTCACTACTACGTGATGGGCGATACGGACGACAACACGGCGCCGGGCAATTGCTGGCGGTCTGCCGAGACCTGGCCGCCCGCAGCGAAGCCGACGCCATTCTACTTCGGCGCTGAGCGAACCCTGGGGCACGAAAAACCGGTCGGCGACGGCAAGCTGACGTACCAATATGATCCGCAGGACCCCGTCCCGACACTAGGCGGACAGAATCTGCTGATCAGCAAAGGCCCGATGGATCAGCGGCCGGTCGAATTGCGCCCCGATGTGCAGTTGTTCAGCACCGAGCCGCTGACCGAACCGCTCGAGGTCACCGGGCGCATCACCTCCCAGCTCTACGTCTCGTCGGACTGTCCCGATACGGATTTCACCGTCAAGCTCTGCGACGTGTATCCCGACGGCAAATCCATGCTCGTTGCCGACGGCATCCAGCGTGCGTCGCTCCGCAATACCTGCGAGCGACGCGAGTTGCTGGAGCCTGGTCAGGTCTACGAAGTGGCCGTGGACCTCTGGAGCACGTCGCTCGTCTTCAATCGCGGTCACCGCATCCGAATCGCTGTTTCTTCGTCCAATTCGCCGCGGTTCGAACCCAACATGAACACGGGCGATCCGCACCCGGTTCCCGGCCAGTCGCGGATCGCGAGCAATACGGTTCATTGCTCGGCGCAGTATCCATCGCACATCCTGCTGCCCATTCCGTCGGATTCACCTTCAACGTCAAGGTAAGCGTCCGGCATCAGCACTGTTTCTGTCAACAAGGGGACACGAATCATGAGAACCTGTTCCTGGAACCGCCCGGGCTTCGTTGTCTTGCTCCTGGTCGCCGCCACGTCCTGGCTCGGGCCGGCCGTGGCAGCAGATAATCAGCGGCCGAACATCGTGGTGATCCTCGCGGACGATCTCGGGTTCGGCGATGTGCACTGCAACAACCCGCAGCGCGGCAAGATTCCCACGCCGAACCTGGACCGCCTGGCCGCCCAGGGCATGCGGTTCACAGATGCCCATTCGTCCTCGGGCGTCTGCTCGCCCTCGCGGTACACGGTGCTGACCGGCCGTTATCACTGGCGGACGCGGCTGCAGGCCGGCATTGTGGGCGTGTTCGGCGAGCCGCTGATCGCGCCCGACCGGCTGACGATCGCCGGCCTGGCGAAACAGCACGGCTACCGCACCGCCTGTGTCGGCAAGTGGCATCTCGGCTGGGATTGGCCGATTCCCCGGGAGCAGCGTCCCCTGTTCCAGATCGCCAAGGCTCAAGATGATGAGTCGGCGCTGAGCGAGACGCACCTGGCCGCGTGGCGCGAGGTCTTCAGCCAACCGATCCCGGGCGGACCGACCACGCGCGGGTTCGACGAGTACTTCGGCACGGACGTGCCGAACTGGCCGCCGTACTGTTTCCTCGAAAACAACCAGACGGTCGGCATCCCGAGCGAGTTCCTGCCGCGTCGGTTGTTGCAGAACCATCAGGCCAGTCTGCCCGGTCCGGCCTTGAAGGACTGGAAGCTCGAACCGATTCTACCGGCGCTCGGCGCTCGCGCGTGCGAGTTCATCACGGGCCAGGCGAAAGCCGGACAGCCGTTCCTGCTGTACCTGCCGCTGACCGCGCCCCACACGCCGCTGGCGGTCAATGACGCGTGGCGGGGCAAGAGCGGCTTGGACAGTGCCGTGGCAGACTTGATCATGGAGACCGACGACACGGTGGGCCGCGTGTTAACCGCGCTGGAAGCCGCCGGCGTCGCCGGCGAGACGCTGGTTCTGTTCACCAGCGACAACGGTTTCGCGCCTTATGTCGGAGCCGCGGAACTGGAAGCCCGCGGCCATTATCCCAGCGGCCCGTTGCGCGGCTACAAGGGCGACGCGTGGGAAGGCGGCCATCGCGTCGCGTTCCTCGCCCGCTGGCCGGGCGTCGTCCAACCCGGCAGCGTCTGCGGCCAGCTGGTCCACCAGGCCGACATCCTCCGGACGCTGGCCGACGTCATGGGTACTCAACTGCCGGACAACGCCGGCGAAGACAGCTTCAGCCTGTTGCCGCTGCTGCGCGGCGAGAACAAGCCGATCCGCCAGTACGCGATCAGCTGTGCCATGTCCGGCATCCCGGCCTTGCGCCAGGGCGATTGGAAACTGATCGCCGCGGCCTCAGGCAGCGGCGGCTTCAGCCAG
>CAIYOB010000242.1 GCA_903927685.1 uncultured Planctomycetaceae bacterium | reverse complement strand
TCAGAATACTGGCGATTGGCGACTGTAACCCGAAGCGCCAGCGAGTGGGGGCGGCCCTCTCGCTGGCGCTTCGGGTTACAGTGCGCGACCGTCCGATCAAGGCCGGACGGCACTAGCGAGAGGCAGTTGACACGCACGCCGGCAGGCACGAACATCAACACCAACAACAACCAGCCCTGCACCCCCTCAAGGTCCTCCTACGACCTGGACCCGCAAGGAAAACGAATCATGCGAGCCCTGAGAATCCCGCTTGTACTGGCGATCCTGATGAGTGCCCTCGGCCTGGGCTCCGCCGGCGCTGCGGCAGCCGAGCCGGTCATGCAGACGGAGACCTTTGCCAACACCGACGACGGTTTTGCGGCCTGCGAAACGCAGATTCGGGCCCAGCGTGCCGGCAATCTGCTGGCGGGCGGCGGCGTCAAGTTGCTCGTGGATTCGGCGGCGGAGAGTATCGAGGCCGAATTCCTGGCGGACGGCGAGGCGGGTGAGCCGCGCGGCGTCGGACGCGTGACGATCGGCGGCTCGCCGACGGTCCTGACCTGGTACCTGGGTGAATCCAAGACGATCAAGGAAGTGGGCCTGTACACGTTCAACGGCGATAGCCGCGCGAACCAGGATTACGAAGTGCGGTTTTTCAACAACGCCGCGCAGCCCGGCGTGCGGCCCCGATTTCACGACACCCCGGACTTGACGACCGGTCCCAAGGTGATCGGCGCCGACGCGGGAGGCTACCACAGCCGTTTCATCGATCCTGCCGGCGGAGCGCTGACAGCCGAGAAAGTCGATTGGGTCGAAGTGCGGATCTGGGGTTGTTACGGGATTCGGGCGGGAGAACCGGCCAAGCAGCCGACGATGGGCGGCTGGTCCGCCTACATCGAGATCGAAGTCCTGGGCGAGAGGCATGAGGTCACCCCGCCTTCGCCCGAGGAAATCGCGTACCTGCAAGCGGTCCGCCAGGCGCCGCCCGAGCCGGGGCTGATCCGGCAGGCCGATTGGCACCAGTCGCTGGTCGCCACCCGGGAAGCGATTTTGAACTGGGAAATGCAGCAGGATTCGTTGGCGCTGCACAATGTCCCCGCGACCATGGGACCGTGGCACGTGCTGGGCCCGCTGCCCGCCAACAGCGAAGCGGCGAAGCAGCTGGACCGCGACAAGCAGGTGGATCTGACGGCGAGCCTCGCAGGCCCCGGCGGCCAGACGCTCGCCTGGCAGCGGCGGGACGATCTGCAGGACGGTCAGTGCTTCGATTTGACGCTCTCCGGCCAAGCCGCCGCCGCGGATGTGGTCTACCTGTGTCGCGAGCTGCACTTCCGACAGGATTTCCAACGGGATCGCCTGGTCGCCCGACTGTCCGCCAGCGATGGCCGCGTCCGGCTGCTGCCCGAGGACACGCGCGTCGACGTCCGCGGACCGTCCGCCGCCAATGCCCGGCGCTGGTCGCTCGAAGCCCCGGCCGGTCCGCATCAGCTGCTGGTCCGACTGGCCGCTGGCCGCGACGGCAAGCGGGAGTTCTGGTTCCTGCCCCAACCGCGGCAATCCCGACCGGGCGGCGGTGACGACAACGCTCGGGTGATGCGCCGCGATCGGGCCTTGGCTCAAGTGGAACGCGAGTTCACCCAGCCCTTGGCGGCGGCGCAGTTGCGGATCGAACGCGAGTCCGGGCTGTGGACCAGCGAGGCGAATTCGTTGGGCGATTGGCCGCCGGGCCGGGCAGAAGTGAGTCTCGCGGCCCAATACGCCTCCGCCGTTCGCCAGCGGCTGGCAAAGCTGCGGGAGACCTTGGCGGCCGAATCCCAGGAGGCAGGCCGTGCGGGCAGCGAGCGGCTGGTCGCGTGGACCGAAGAGGCCGAACGCTCTCTTGGCACGGAAGCAGCCGCCGAAGCTGCCGCCGGCGCCGAGCCGTTGCGGGCGCTGCTGTATCGTGTCGCCGCGATCAGCGAATCCGCGTCACTGGCGACCCGCGTTCCGGCGATTCGCCGCGCGGTCGAAGACCAGCGCGAGACGTGGCGGGAAGCGTATTCCGACGCCGCTGGCCAACTGGCCCGCGTGGACGCCCTTGCTTCGCAAACGGCCGCCCTGCGCGAACGGGTTTTCGAGACGACTGGCGACCCGCTGCAAGAGCTGTTGGCCCAGCAGGCGGAAATCGAACAGGCGGCGGCCGAGATCCTGTTGGCCAATCCGGTCTTGCGGTTCGACCGGCTGTTGGTGGTCAAGGGCAATCCGAGTTTCAATACGAACTGGGGCGGCCCAAACCGGCTCGGGCAGGAGATCTGCATCCTGTCGCCCGTCCGGCCCGACGGACAGCTGACGACAATTCACCGCGGCAACGTCAGCGATATGGACCTGCACTGGGACGCCCAACGGCTGCTGTTCTCGGACGGCAGTCAGATCTGGGAGCTGCAGATCGACGGCAGCGGCTTGCGGCAAGTCTCGGCGGCGGACCCGCCCGTGACTCACTACGATGCCTGCTATCTGCCCGACGGTCGAATCGTGTGTGTTTCGAATGCCTGCGAGCAAGCTGTCCCGTGCACGGGCGGCGCGGACGTGGGAAACCTGCACGTGCTGGATGCGGACGGTACCCACGAACGCCGGCTGACGTTTGACCAGGACCACAACTGGAATCCCACCGTGATGCACGATGGCCGCGTGCTGTACACCCGCTGGGAATACGCCGACACGCCGCACTATTTTAGCCGGCTGCTGTTTCGCATGAATCCCGACGGCAGCGGGCAGATGGAGTACTACGGCAGCAATTCCTACTGGCCCAACGCCATGTACTGGCCGCGGCCCATCCCCGGCCATCCGACGATGGTCAGCTGCATCGTCTCCGGGCACCACGGGGTGTCGCGGTCCGGGGAATTGGTGCTGCTGGACCCAGCCAAAGGCCGTCACGAGGCGGCGGGCGCGATCCAGAGAATTCCCGGTTGGGGCAAGCCTGTCGAGGCGATTACGATGGACCAGCTGGTCTCGGACTCCTGGCCCAAATTCGCCGCGCCCTGGCCGCTGGCCGAAGCCGGCACCCACCGCGGAGCGGGCAAGTACTTTCTGGTCAGCGTCCAGAAGGATGCCCTGTCCAGCTGGGACCTGTGCCTGGTGGACGTCTTCGACAACATCACGCCAATCCTGAAGGGCGGCTATATCACGCCGATTCCGCTGCAGCCGCGACCACAGCCGCCGCGGATCCCGTCGCAAGTCGACGTGACCCAGGCCGAGGCGACGGTCTACATGGCCGACGTCTACGAGGGACCGGGGTTGAAGGGCTTTCCGCGCGGTTCGATCAAGCAGCTCCGCATCGGCTCGCACCACTACCGCTACGCCGGGAACGGGGACACCGCCGCCTCGTCGCTCGAAGGCGGCTGGGACGTCAAGAAGATTCTGGGTACCGTGCCCGTCCTGGAGGACGGCTCGGCCTTGTTCCGCGTGCCGGCCAACACGCCGATCTTCGTCCAGCCGCTGGACGGCGAAGGCAAATCGCAGCAGGTGATGCGCAGCTGGTTCACCGCGGCGCCTGGCGAAGTCATCTCGTGTGTCGGCTGTCACGAGCGGCAGAACAGCGGGCCGCCCAGCAAGTATTCCGCCGCCGCGCTGGGCCGGCGTCCGGCGGCGATCGAACCGTGGCTCGGTTCGGCCCGCGGTTTCAGTTTCGACCGCGAGGTCCAGCCGGTGCTCGACCGGCGCTGCGTCGGCTGCCACAACGGCCAGCCCTGCCAGATTGGCAGCGAAACGTTCGCCACGCTCGACCTGCGGGCGAAGCGCCTGCACGCGGATTACACCGGGCCGTACAGCCCGGCGTACCTCGCGCTGCAGCGGTATGTCCGGCGGCCCGGTTACGAGTCGGACTACCACATGCCCAAGCCGGCGGAATACGAAGCCGATACCAGTGTCCTGGTCCAGATGCTGAAGAAGGGCCACTACAACGTCCAACTGTCCGGCGACGAATGGCGGCAGCTGTACACCTGGATCGATTTCAACATTCCGTATCCGGCCAATTGGCGCGAGAGCCATCGGCCGCCGCAGGACATCCAAGTCGCGCGGCGCGCGGAGTACCTGCGACGCTATGCCAACGTGGACGACCACAACGAGGAGCCGCTGCCCCTGCCGCCGATCGCGGCGTTCGAGCCGCCAGCCGCGGTCGCCGCGTCGCCCCCAATGCCGCCGGCTCTGCCCGACTGGCCTTTCTCCGCCGAACAAGCGGCGGCTCGCCAGCAGGCTGCCGGAGGGCCGAGTGAGCGAGAATTGGATTTGGGCGCCGGCGTGCCAATGCGGTTCCGGCTGATCCCGGCCGGCCAGTTCGTCATGGGCGACGTCCGCGGATTTGCCGACGAGGCGTCCGCGTCGACCGTGACGATTGAGCGGCCGTTCTACCTCGGCCAGTTCGAGGTGACCAACGCCCAGTACGCTCAGTTCGATCCGGCGCACGACAGCGGCGTGATCGACGAGCGCTGGAAGGACCGGACGCGGCGTGGGACGCCGATCAATGCTCCCGACCAGCCCGTCGTCCGCGTGTCCTGGCGCCAGGCGCTGGAGTTCTGCGAGTGGCTGTCCGCGCGGTCCGGAGTGCGTTGCACGCTACCCACCGAGGCGCAGTGGGAGTGGGCCTGCCGCGCCGGCGCCGACACGGCCTTCTCCGTAGGCGACTACGGCTCGCCGCTGCGTCCGTTCGCGAATGTCGCCGACACCACCATCCAGTCCTGGAACCACGGCCGGACGGAGGCGAACTACCGGGACGAGATCGCTTATACCGCTCCTGGCGGCCGGTTTCCCGCCAATGCCTGGGGCCTGTACGACATGCACGGCAATGTCGCCGAGTGGTGCCTGAGCAGCTACCTGCCTTACCCGTATCGCGCCGCCGACGGTCGAGACGACGCCCAAACCGCCGGGCCGAAGGTCATCCGCGGCGGCTCGTGGAATGACACGCTGAGGTTCGCGACGTGCGC
>CAIYOB010000241.1 GCA_903927685.1 uncultured Planctomycetaceae bacterium | reverse complement strand
CCGAATCGGACGATCCGCAGATCAGCGCCCAGGCGACGGGCGGCAGCCTGAGCGGCTCGTTCAGCGGCAGCAGCTTCGCCGGTGCGGTAACCGTCGGCGTGGTGCTGACGGACAATAACGTGGGCAACCAGGTTGCGGCGCACATCGACCAGGCATCCGTCACGACCAGCGGAGACATCGAGGTAGATGCCAGTTCGACGACCGACATCGAGTCGCTGACGGTCTTCGTGAGCCTGTCGATTGCGATCGGCAGCACCGCCAGCTTCGCGGGCGTCGGCGATGGCGCGAACTCGATCAACACGCTTCACAGCACCATCGAGGCCTACGTCCTGGACAGCGATGCGGTCACGACGACCGGCGGCGGCTCGGTCCTGTTGAACGCGACGGACCATGCGACGGTCAATGCCCAGGCGGGGGGCGGCAATTTCTCGCTGGGGATCGCCAGCAGCTTTACCGGGTCCATCGCGGTGGCCGTCGTCTCGGCCAGGAACGACATCCAGAACACGGTCCAGGCGTACGTCGAGGGTTCGACAATCGACGCCGCAGGTGACGTGCGGCTCGTCGCCACGTCGCAGCCGGAAATCACGGCTCTGACGGTCGCCGTCGCGCTGGCCGGTTCGGGCACCGCCGAGGGCTTGGCCGCCGCGGGAGCCGCCGCAGCGTCAAGATCCACCAACAGGGTTGCCAACACCGTCCAGGCTTTCATCACCGCGAGCCACGTCACGGCCGGGGGCGAGATCCACGTCAACTCGAGCAGCACCAAGCCCTCGACCGCCGCCAACATCCACGCCACCGCGCCGGCCGTCTCGGTCGGCATCTCCGCCACCGACCCGTTTGCCGGCGTCGCATTCGCCCTGACCGGCGCCGGAGGAAAGGTGAAGAACCACACCACCAGCGAGATCCAGGCTTTCATCGACGGCGGTAGCGTGGTGGCGGCCCAGGGCGCCGTGCAGGTTGCCGCCCAAGATACGGCGCAGGTGGAGGGGGAGGTCGTCGCCGTGACGGTCGCACTTTCGGAAATCGCCGGCTCGATCGCGGTGGCCCTGGTGACCAACACGGTGGCCAACGACGTCCAGGGCTACATCGGCCAGGCCAGCGTATCGTCTGCCGGAGGCGCGATCTCCGTCACCGCCGACGCGTCGCCGACCGCCACGGCGACGGCGATTCCCGTGGCGATTTCGGTCGAGGCGTCCGGCGCCGGCGCCAAAGCGAAGTCGGACGTCAACGGCAGTGTGGCCGCCTACGTCGCGGGGGCAGCCGCGTTGACGGCTTCGACCGGCGTGGTCAACGTCCAGGCGACTTCGACCGCCAAGACCACGGCCGAGGCCAACGGCGGCGGCGGTTCGCTGCTCTTGACCATCAGTGCCCTGCTGGCCAACGCCTCCATCGGCCAGACGACGCAGGCCTACGTAAGCGACGGCGCGGTCGTCCAGGCGGCGGGACTGAGCGTGCTCGCCGACGCACAGGACGCGGACGCCACGGCCAATGTGCTGGCGGTGAGCGTCGGGACGATCGCCAGCGCCGGAGGCCAAGCGAATGCCGTGGTCAGCGGCGACGTGCTGGCGTTCGTCGGTCCCGATACGACTTCGACGCCGCCGAACATCCAGCTGGGCAGCGGCACGCTGACCGTCCAAGCCTTGGCGGAGTCGACAACCGCAGCCGCGGACGCCAGTGGCGGCTCTGGCGGCTTGGCAGAAGTGTCCGTGTTGGTGCCCGTCGCCAAGGTAACGGCGGACACGAAAGCCTCGGTCGGCGAGGGAACGACGGTCGTCGCGGGAGCGCTGACGGTGGATGCGGACGCCAACCTGACGGCCAATGCGACGTCGCTGGTGGCGGGCATCGCCGCCTTGACGGGCGACGGTGTCAACGCGACTGCGGAGATCACCGGCGACAGTCACACGGCGGCGTTCATCGGCCCGGCCAGCGGCTCGAACCCCAGCGGCGCCGCGACCGCCATTACCCTCGCCAGCGGCGACGCCAACGTCACCTCGACGTTGACGGGACAGGCCACCACCGACATCAGCCTGGGCTCCGGCGGTATCCTTACCGCCGCCGATGGAACGGTGGTCAACTCGGCCATGTCCGGCGTCGTCGAGGCGTATCTCGGGGACAACGTTTCGTTGGACACCGGGGCCGGCGACGTCACGGTTCAGTGCACGTCGACGTCGGGGGCCGAGGCGACCTCGTTCGGCCTGAACGTCTCCGGCATTATCTCGGCGTTCGGCACCAAGACGACCGCGACGCTCAATCCGACGTTGAACGCCTATACGGGCTCGGGCGTCACCCTGGTCGCCGACGACGTCCAAGTGCTGGCCGCGCACAATGTTGACAGCACCGGGGCTGGGCTCACGAGCAAGACGGTCCAGGCGGACGGCACCGCGGGCAGCAACTCGCTGGGCGTCAGCGGCGCCGGCGCGGACGTGCGAGGCACCGTCTCGCCCACGATCGACACACGGCTTGGCTTGGGTACGACCGTCCAGGCGACAGGCACCGTCACGGTCGCCAGCGACTCGTACCAGTACGCCGACGTCAATGCGCATTCCGAGAACGCGGCCCTGCTGGTCACCGTCGGCGTGACGCTGGCCACGGGCACGGTGCAGGGCTCCGTCAACACACACGTCGACGGCTCGATCCTGACCGCCGACTCCGTCAGCGTGCGGTCGACGGTGACCGCCGAGGTGGACGCGTTCGGCGAGGCCAACGGGGGCTCACTCGGCTTGGACGGCGAAGGCACGAATGTCCAGGCCACCGTCGGCGGCGGCGATGTGAACCAGCCCCTGGTCAAGACCTCGGTCAGTGGGTCGGGACAAGTCGCGGCCGCGCACACCATCGAAATCCAGTCGCTGTTGACGACGGATGCCGAGGCGACGTCGAGCGGCTATGCGTTCGCGGGCGTCGCTTCGGTCGGCTCGCTGCCCGCCACGGCGACCGTCCAACCGGTCGTGCGCACGCTGGTCGAGGACGGGGCCCAAGTGGTCAGCGCCGGCGGCGACGTGCGCGTCGTCTCCGGCCATAACTACGATCCCCAGAGCGGCCAGTTCCTGAGCGACAAGCAGGCCTCGGTCTCCACCAACAATACGACGGGAGCGATCCTGGTTTCCGTCGCCGACACGACGATCAGTGCGGAGGCCAAGGCGGATGTCGGCACGGTCTTGGCCCAGGGGGCCACGGTCCTGGCGGTCGGCGGGCAACTGGATGTCGAGGCCCGGTCGAGCAATCTCGCAAACGCGCACCTGACCACGGCCGGCGGCGCGATTGCCTTTGTAGGCATCGGGGATGCCACGGGAACGGCGCACGGGACCACGACGACTCAGGTGCTCGCCGACATCGGGACGCCCGTCGGCGGCGTCGGCGCGAGGAATGTGTCCGTCGTGACCCAGGCGGCGGATGTTTCCAACGGCCGGATCACGCAACACGGCGGCGGCGGGGTGTCCGTGAACGACTCGGACGCCGAAGCCGAATCCAAGCCGACCGTCTCGGCCACCGTCGACGGTGTCATCCGCGCCGCCAGCAGCATTACGGTCGACGTCGATAGCTTTACGGACGCGGACGCCAACATCGTCAACTCGTCCGGCGGGGTGATCGACGTGACGGATTACCATGCTACCGTCACCGTGACGCCGACCGTCTCGGCGACGATCGCCGACCAGACCGTCCTCGCCGCCGGCAGCGCGCTGCAAGTGAGCGTGAATCACGGCATACCTGCCGCCGACCTGTCCGACGGCACCTTCGATGCCGCCACCCAGGTCAGCCCGAGCGAGAATACGATCAGCTTCAGCCAAGACCACGGCCTGCAGACGGGCGCGCGAGTCACCTACGATGCGATGGGACAGACCGCCGTGGGCGGGCTGACCGACGGGCGATCCTACGGGGTGATCGTGACGGGCGACAAATCCCTGCAGTTGGGCGACAGCTTCAGCGCCCAGATGCCCACGGTGACCGCCCCGGCGGGAGTCAACGTGCTGGACGACACGATCGTTTTCGCGTCGCCGCATAGCCTGGACGGCGATGGCCTGCCGGCAACCAGCGACCGCGTGATCTACACGGTACCCAGCGGCAGCACGCCCGTCGGCGGGCTCCAGGACGGCCATGCATACCTGGTCAGCGTGGTCGATCCCACCACGCTCCGCCTGGTGGACGCCAACGCCGTACCCGCCGCCCCCCAGCGGTTTGCCGGCACCGCTGTCGGCGTGGACGCGCAGACGATCACCCTCGCCGCGCACGGATTTGTCCCGGGCCAGAACGTGACCTACATCGCGCCCGCCGCCGCAGTGACCAGCAGCTATGCCGTGGATATCGAGGTCACCTTCGATTCCGAGGGGAAACCGATCGTCACCCCGGATCCGGCTGCCAACAACATCTACCTGGGCGCGGACGCGATTGCCGAACAGGGCTTCCGGGATGGCGACACGGTCATTTATACCGCCGGCAACCTCCCTGGCAGCCTGCCGGTGGTGCCGATCGGCGGGCTGGTCAGCGGGAACCGGTACATCGTCCTGTACGATCCGAGCCAGCCCAACCAGATTCAGTTGGCGGACCCGGCCACGCCGGCGACCCCCATCGAACTTGATCCGACCAACGTCCCGACCAACGTTTCGCAGACGTTCCTCAAGGTCGACGACCAGCCGATCGGCGGCCTGGTCGAACAGCAGACCTACTATGCGGCGAACGTGACTCCGAATACTTTCCAGCTGGCGCCGACGCGGGCCGACGCCCTGGCGGGCACCAACATCATCACGCTCGACCCCACGGACCCGCTGACCGGAACCGTGTTGACGGGCACCCGGAACACGTTGGGCACGCGCGGGGTCGACCTGACCGACGTGGGGGGCGGCCAGCAGCACCTGGTGATCGACATCACGTCAACCGGCAGCGGGACGCAACAGCTGATCGGCATCGGCGGCGCCGCCGGCCTGGCCGACGCGCCCTCCGGCGACGGGATTGCGACCGCGTCGGTCAGCGGCGGCGGTGGCGGCGTGGTCTCGGTCGAGACGGCCGCGACCACTTCGAATTCCACGCCGAATCTGACTCTGACGATCGGCCAAGCGGCCTCGCTGACCGCCGGTTCGGTCGTCCTGTCCGCGACCTCGGCGGGCAATGTGAGCGCTTCGGCGGACAACAACAACGGCGGCTTTGTCGCCGTGTCGGAGGGACGGTCCAGCGCTTCGACGACCAACAACGCGAGTGTCGTCATCAGCAACCTGGCCCAGCTCCAGGCGGACGACTCGCTCGCCATCACGACTCACACCAGCGAATCGGCGACCACCTTGACGGACATCAGTTCGTCGGGGTTTGCCGGCATTCCCACGGCCAATTCCAAGGCTCACGTGGATTACACTTCGAAAATCGACATCCAGGCCGCCACGCTGACGGCGGGCGGTGACCTGACCATCGATGCGCAGAGCAGCCTGTCCGGGGACGTGACCGCGACCGCCGACGGCAGCGGCGTCGGCAGCGGATCGGACGCCAACGACAGCAGCGACGAGGGGCTGTACGTCGGCAGCAGCAGTGCGTTGACGCAGGCCAGCATTGCCAACGGCGCCAGCCTGACCGCCGACGCGCTCAACTTGAAAGCCACCGTCACCAGTGTCGATGCCAGCGCCAATGCGACCGCCACGGGCGGCGGCCTGGGCGGCAACTCCAACGCCACGGCGCGGATGGAGATGACCGACACGACGGAGGTCGTTCTCAACCCACACGCGAATCTGCTCGGGAACCAGGTGAACCTGGCCTCCACGCACAATGGAATTATCGTCAAGTCGATGTCGAATTCCCGCTGCGATTGCTTCGGAGGCGCCGACAATTCGATCGCCAAAACCGATTACGAGAGCTACTCGAAAGTCGACGGCCAGGCGTCCGCCTTGATCAGCACGTCCAGCCTGACCGTCTCGGCGGACCAGAACATCACGACCTACGAGCGGGATGAAAAGGACGGCGGGGGCTTCCTGGTCTTCGGCGACCACGACAAACAGGGAGAATTCAACGCCTACCGCGACATCACGTGGAACGCGACCGTCGGACTGCCCCAGCAGTCCGCTCCGCAGCTGGTCGTCGACGGCGGCGCGGTCCTTGTCGTCGATCGCGGCGTGTCGGTCGTGACCGACACCGGCCAACCGCTGGCGCTCGGCGACACGGTGCCGGAAGGCCGGACCATCGTGGTCGAAGACATCGCCAACGACGTAGCCGGCAGCGTGGTGTTCGAGGCCAACGAGCTGTCGTCCCAGGATGGCAAGAGCCCGCCGTCCGGCACGATCTCCGGCAGCCAGGGCGTGTTCGAGTTCCAACGCACGTTCGCGAACGTCGAGATCTCCAACGCCTCGACCAGGGACATGCAGATCAACGGCATCGAGGTCTTTCTGACGCCCGATCCGAACGCGACGGAGATCGAAATCAACGTCCAGACGGACAGCGGTTTTTCGTTCGACGTCGTGAACGACGTCGCGCCCACGACGGTGACTATCGAAAACACACACCCGACGGCGGCGCCCCTGTTGATCCTGAACGGCGTCATCGACAACCCGATCGGGCCCACGACGATCACCAACGCCAGCGGCGACATCGTGGCGACCGGCTCCCAGGCGATCGTCCGGACGAACGCGCTGACCATCACGGCCCCCGTCGGCAATATCGGCCAGACGGGCGGCGTGATCGGGGAGCACCGCGTCAACGTCCAGTTGGTCCAAAGCGCGGGCCTGCCGACCGCGCTGCAAGGACGCGCCGGCGGGGACCATGCGCTCAGCGTTCAAGCCCTGTTGCGGGAAACCGGAGTCAGCGACTTCCGGCCGCAACTTGACCTGATCGCGGCCGGCCACGACGTGGACCTGTGGCTGCTGGAGGGACTCCTGCAGACGACGGGCGGCAGTGCGGCCGTCAGCACGAACGTCTGGGAAACGGCTCGGGTGGTCGTCTACCCGTATATTGACCCCAGCCGGACCCGATACGGCAATCCGCCGCTGCGCGTGACGCCGGTGGTCGATCATTGGCCGCCGAGCGGTTCCAGCCCCACGCCGGTGATCAACTTGGGATTGCAGGGCTCCGGGACGACGACGATCGCTACGACCTACGAATTCACCGGGGCGTTTGCCGGAACCGATAGCCGCCGCCTGCAAGCCGGCCGTGACATCCGCTTCCAGGGCTGCGGCGCCGCCGGGTGTGCCGCGGCGACCAGTGACGTCAGCGCCGTCGGAAATGTCGTGCTGACGGATCTGACCGAGGGCGTCGTCCACGGGAATACCAACGGTGTCATCGACTTGACCGAAATTGTGGCCGAGACGGCGAACCGCGCGCTGCGAGTGGGCGTGATCGAGTCGACCGGCCGCTGGGTCCGGTTGACCGTTCCCGACACGGCGGCCGCCGGCGAAGACCTGACACTGTTCGACGCTGCGGTCGTCGGGCCGTCCGGATCGCGCGTCAATGCCGCGGCCTACGTCACCCTTGATGTCGGCGATAACGTCCTGCTGCTCGGCGATACTTCGTCGCTGGCCACCTCCAGCCAGGTGAACGCGGGCACCACGGTCGTCGTATCCGGCGACCGGACGGCGCCGGACCCCGATCCCGGCGTCGGCTCGGTCATTGATCTCCGCGGCCGGATCGCGGGGAATCTCGGTGGGACGATCGTCGATCCCAACGCCCTGCAGCAGGTCGGCTTGATCCAGACCGGCACGGACGCCGACATCGTCAGTCTGACCAACGTTGCCGCGGGAACGGGGACGACGGTCCAGACCGGGGAGGCTGATGACCGCGTGCAAGCCGGCAGCCAGGCCGCGGTCACGATCGGCGGCAATCCGCCCGCCAGTTGGGATCCGCAGAACACGGACGGCGTCCTGCACGCGATCCTGGACTTGCTGACGGTCGATGGTGGCGCCGGCGCGGACTTCCTGTCGGCGGATGACAGCGGCGACGCCGCTCCGGACTCGGGCGTGCTGACCTTCTCGACCATCACCGGGTTCCACATGCCGCGGGGCATCGTCTACGGCGCCATTGAGGACTTGGTGCTGACGCTCGGACAAGCTGGCGATATCCTGGATGTCGACAGCACCAACGCGGCGACGAACTCTCAGGTTTTCGGCAACCCGGGGAACGACACGATCAACGTGGCGAAGTTGGCCATTCCGCCCGTGACCGCTTCAGCCTGCGTCCTGACGGCCGATACCGTCGATTGCATCCTCGGAGCGTTGCGGGTTCACGGCGACGCGGGCTACGACACGCTGAACGTGATCGACACCGGACAGACCGAGTCCCGCGGGGGGCTGCTGACCGGCACGACGATCACGGGCTTGAACATGGGGCCGCTGGGGATCGAATACCAGACGTTGGAAGTCGTCGATATCCTGCTGGGTCAGAACGCCGATCACTTCACGGTCGCCGGAACCGCCGCCCCGCAAGCCGACGGCAGCACCACGATCTCGGCTGTCCACGGCGGCGGCGGCCAGGACGCCCTGCTGGTCCAGGGCGGCGGCGGTCCGGATTCGCCGCTGGTGCTGTACGGCGATTACACCAGCACGGGCACGCCGGACATTGACTATCTCGACGCCTCGGCGTCCAGCGGCGGCGTGACGGCCGACGGCAACGAGGGAGCTGACACGATCCTCGGCAGCCAGGGGGACGACAATCTGGCCGGCTCGGCAGGCGCCGACCAGGTCGGCGGCCAGGACGGCGACGACAACATCCTGGGCGACTCCGGGTTCGAGGTCGATCTGCAGACGCGCGTGACCACGATCATCACGACCCACGCCGCGGCCAGGGATACGCTGTCCGGCGAGGCCGGCGATGATGCCCTGGTCGGCGATCACGGCGTCCTGGTTCCCGAGCCGGGCCAGTTGCTGGTGGTGAATCCGACCTCGCTCGCCAGCCTGGCGACCGCCAACGACAGCGTCGGCGACGTCGATCTGGTCACGGGCGGTCCCGGGAACGACATCCTGGTGGGCGGCCAGGCCGGCGACCTGCTGTTCGGTAACGCCGGCGATGGGCTGCCCGGTGCGGCGCCCGACGCGGATGCCATCCTGGGGGACAACGGCCAAGTGCTGTTCTGGGCGCCCCGCAGGATCGCCTCGCTGCTCAGCCAATCGCCGTCCATCGGCGGCGAGGACCAGATCTCCTCCGGCGCGGACTCCGATTACGTGATTGCCGGCGTCGGCGGCGAGTTGGTGCTCGCCTCCGGCGGCCAGACGCTGGCCGAGGCCCGGCAGTTGATCGCCCAGCAGGACTACCAGGCTTTGGATCCCGGCGATTCGGCCCGCGACGTCGTGATCGGCGACAACGGCGAGATTCGCTTTGACGCGGCCGGCAATCTGATTGACGCGGAAACCCATTCCCCGGAATCCGCCGGCGCGGACCAACTGGTAACCGGCAACGGCCCGGACGTCGTGCTCGGCGGCACGTGGGACGACGTGCTCCTGGCCGAGGGTGACGACTTGGCCGAGGACTTGGCGATCGGCGACAACGGCCGCGCCACGTTTGGCGGCACAGGCGGCGGCGGACCGGATGACGGGGGCACGATTGTCAGCTTCAATTTCTTCGCCATCGGCGCAAGCACGACCGTCACCGGCGCGGCCGGCGCCGGCTCGGCGCGAGCCGGTCATTGGAACAACCTGGCCAGCAACGGGTACACGGTGTACGGCGATGAAACCGACGAGTTGGTCACGTTCGACAACGGCGATCCGGCGGACGGTATTTCGATCGCCTGGGGGGCGTTATACAGCCTGGCCAGCCTGCCTCCGTACCCGCTGTCCGGAGCCCTGCACTATGAGAATCAGCACTTGACCGGCGAAGATGCGCCGCTGTTCAAGGGCGTGCTGTA
Source organism: uncultured Planctomycetaceae bacterium (assembly GCA_903927685.1). Next base: position 180 of record CAIYOB010000241.1, on the reverse strand, counting down.
CATGACCACAAACTTCTCCGTCGCCGTCGATCTGGCCGGGCTGGCGCAACAATTCACGAGCTATGATCTGTACGTCTACGTCGACGCCGAGGATGCGAGCAGCAATCCCACGCATTCGGTCCGCAAGATCAGCAATGGCACGACCAGCTACTACCTGGACGACCCCAAGGGTCACAACTT
>CAIYOB010000240.1 GCA_903927685.1 uncultured Planctomycetaceae bacterium | reverse complement strand
TGCAGTTTCTCGGCGGTGGCCCGGCGCGAGATCACCGAGTTGCCGTTGGCTTCGGTGCCGGTGGCCGGCAGCGTCAGGACGGTGCCGACGGGAATGGCTGATTTCACATCCCGGCCGCAGGTTCGCAGAATGTCCCAGGGGTCGGGCCCGTCGTAACAGGCCGCGGCGGCGATGAACTTGGCGCCATCGATCACCGACCCGCCGCCTACGGCCAGGATGAATTTCACTCCGCCCTTCTTCACCGACTGGACGGCCTGCAGGCACGTCTCGTAGCTCGGGTTGGGCTCGATCCCAGCGAATTCCACGACCTCGCGACCTCCCAAGGCCGCTTGCACCTGCTGGTACACGCCGTTGCTCTTGATCGAGCCGCCGCCATAGGTCAGCAGGACCGGCACGTCCCGCGGAATGCGGGCGTCGATCTGGGCAATGGTGCCCTTGCCGAAGATGATTTCCGTGGGATTCCTGTAGACGAAGTTCTGCATGCGATCTCTCCTTGCTGCGTATCGTTCAACTTTCCACCCCGGCTCGTGCCTGACGCACAGGGCCAGGACAAAAAGCGCGGTACAATTGTGCGACATGGATCCCGACGCATCAAGGGACGCGGCTGAAAAAAGGGAACGGCACAACCGCCAGGGTACCCGGGGTCGAGTGCAACGAGCGGCGGTTGGATGAAGGCCGGACGAGTCAGGACAGGGCGGAGCGTCCGGCCGCCCACCCGGTTCATGCACCATCCGGGCTGAGTGAGTCGCCCGTCGCGGTCCGCCGGCCGAGTTTGCCTTCGAGGTGGGCCAGCAGCAGGGCCAGGTCGGCGGGCGTGACGCCGCTGATTCGCGACGCTTGGGCCAGGTCCACGGGCTGGACCCGCTGGAGCTTCTGGCGGGCTTCCGTCCGCAGGTGCGAGATGGCCGCGTAGTCAAAGTTGTTCGGGATCCGCTTGTCGGCCAGCCGCTTCTGGCGGGCGACTTGCTGTTCCTGGCGGACCAAGTACCCGGCGTACTTGATGTCGTATTCGACTTGCTCCGCCACCTCCCGCGAGACGTCCGCCAGGTCGGGCTGCCGGGCGACGATCTGCGCCCACGAGACCTCCGGGCGCTGCAGGTACTTGGCCAACGTCACGCCCTCGCTCCGCTGCCCGTTCAGGACCTGGGTCACGCGCGTGATGGCCTCCTGTTTCTCTTCCCAGCGGCGGAAGCGGTCGGCGTCGACCAGTCCCAACTCGCGGCCCAGGGGCGTCAGGCGGCGGTCGGCGTTGTCCTGACGGAGCAGCAGCCGGTACTCGGCGCGGCTGGTGAACATCCGATACGGCTCGTCCACGCCGCACGTCACCAGGTCGTCGATCAGCACGCCGATATAGGCCTGGTTCCGGTCCAGGATCAGCGGCGGGCGGCGGGCCAGTTTCAACGCCGCGTTGGCGCCGGCGATCAAGCCCTGGGCGCCCGCTTCTTCGTAGCCCGTGGTGCCGTTGATCTGGCCGGCGAAGTACAGGCCCGCCACGCGCTTGGTCTCCAGCGTCGGCCGCAACTGGTCCGGCGGACAGTAGTCGTACTCGACCGCGTACCCGTAGCGGATGATCTGGGCCCGCTGGCAGCCCGGGATCAGGCGGAACAGCTGCTCCTGGACATCCCGCGGCAGGCTGGTCGGCAGTCCGTTGACATACACCTCGTGGGTATGCCGGCCCTCGGGTTCCAGAAACAACTGATGCTGCGTTTTGTCCGCGAACCGCACGATCTTGTCCTCGATCGACGGACAGTAGCGAGGCCCGGAGCTGCGGATCTGCCCGCTGTACATGGGCGCTCGATGCAAGTTGGCCCGGATGACGTCGTGCACCTGCTCGTTCGTGTACGTGATCCAACACGGCAATTGCTGGACGCAGAGCCGGCCGGTCAGGAACGAGAACGGCTGCGGATCCTCGTCGCCCGGCTGCTGCTGCGTCTGGGCGTAATCGAGCGTGCGGCCGTTCAACCGCGCCGGGGTGCCGGTCTTGAACCGTGCCACCTGGAAGCCCAGCTGCACCAGGGCCTGGCTCAAGCCGGCCGTGGTGCCTTCGCCGGCCCGCCCGCCGGGCGTCTTGGTCTCGCCCAGGTGCATCAAGGCTTGCAGGAACGTGCCTGTGGTCAGGATCACCGCGGGCGCCCGATAGACCGCGTCGCCGCCGACGCGGACGCCGGCGATCCGCAGCGCATCGCCGGCGCCCTCGGTCAGCAGGTCCAGGGCGGTATCTTGGCGCAAGTCCAGGTTCTCTTGCGACTCGACAAGCCGTTTCACCTCCGCCTGATAAGCCCGCTTGTCGGCCTGAGCCCGCGGGCTGTGCATCGCGGGACCTTTGCGGCGATTCAGCAGCCGGAACTGGATCCCCGTGGCGTCGATGGCACGCCCCATCGCTCCGCCCAGCGCGTCGATCTCGCGGACGATGTGGCCTTTGGCGACTCCGCCGATGGCCGGATTGCAGCTCATCTGCGCCACGGTGTCGGGGTTGGTCGTCAGCAGGGCGACGCGAGCGCCCAGCCGCGCGGCGGCCAGCGCCGCC
>CAIYOB010000239.1 GCA_903927685.1 uncultured Planctomycetaceae bacterium | reverse complement strand
GGCGGGCCCTTTGACGCCGCAGCCGATCCAGCTGATTCCTTACTATGCGTGGACCAACCGCCCGCCGGTGGATATGTCGGTGTGGTTGCCGTTGCGCTGAAGGACTGGGCCGCGGCCCGCGTGTCTACCGGAAAGACAAGGAGCAGACGATGGTCAAAGGTGCGGCGTTTTGGGCCGGTTGGTTGCTGTGCGGGATTGTCTGTCTGGCGGCGGAGCGAGTCGAAGTCCTCCAGACGACGATGACCTTGCCGACGTACCCGCCGGGGCCCTGCGACAAGAACCCCATTTTCTACACGGGGCGAGTCTATCAGGGTGCCCAGGGACGGGTCTACCCTTATCCCCTGCAGGACGTCTTGTCTGACGACCAGGTGGACAAGGACTACACCGCCCTGCTCCTGGAGAATGAGTACCTGAAAATGTCGCTGCTGCCGGAGGTCGGGGGACGGCTGTTCAGCTTGACCGATAAAGCCACCGGCTTCGAGGTCTTCTATCGTCAATCGGTCATCAAGCCGGCCCTGATCGGCATGCTGGGCGCCTGGACCTCCGGCGGTGTGGAGTGGAATTTTCCCCACCACCATCGCGCCACCACGTTCATGCCGGTGGACTATGCTCTGAAGGCGAACGCGGACGGCAGCAAGACGGTCTGGATCGGCGAGACCGAGTTGCGGCACCGCATGAAGTGGTCCATCGGCTTGACGATGCGGCCCGGCCGTTCGTACCTGGAAGCCGATTGCCGGTTCATGAACCGGCAGGCCTATGTGCAATCGATGCTCTACTGGGCGAATGTCTCCGTGCATTGCGGGCCGGATTATCAGGTGCTGTTCCCGCCTTCGTGCCGCGTGGGCGTGGATCATCACAAGAACTACTACACGCGTTTCCCGCTCGGCAGGCCGGACGTGGCCAGCGAGGCCCTGGCCGATCTGAGCTGGTGGAAGAACTTCACGACCGATCACCGGTCCATCTTTGCCGTCGATCCCGACAACGATTTCCTGGCGGGGTACGATCACGGCCGGCAGATGGGAACGGTGCACGTGGCCAATCACCAGATCGTCTGCGGGAAGAAGTTCTTTCTGTGGGGGAACAACCCGGGCGGCTTCGTCTGGGACAAGGTGCTGACCGATCACGACGGGCCGTACTTGGAGTTGATGGTCGGCGCCTATTCCGACAACCAGCCGGACTACAGTTGGATTTCCCCCTACGAAACCCGCACGTGCAAGCAGTACTGGTATCCGATCAAGAAGATCGGCGGTGTCAAGTGCGCGAATCTCGATGCGGCCATCAACCTGGAACGTCTCGCGCCCGACAAAGTCCTGTTGGGCTTCAATGCGACCGCCCGGTTCGCTCGCGCCAAGGTGGTCTTGAACTGCGGCTCGCAGGCGGTTTCGGAGGTCATCGACATCGATCCGAACACGCCGTACGTCAAGGAGTTTCCCGTCGAGGCCGGGCTCACAGACCAGCAGATTACCGGAATCCTGTTCGCGGCGGACGGCCGCGAATTGGTGCGTTACACGCCGGTGGCGGTGGAGGATGACCAGCCCTTGCCAGAGCCGGTGGAGAACCCCAAACCACCGGCTGAATACAAGACCGTGGAAGAACTGTACCTGGTGGGCCTGCGTCTGGAGCAGTTTCACAACGGCATCTTTGATCCTCAGCCGTACTACGACGAGGCGTTGCGGCGGGATCCGGCGGACTTGCGCGTGAACACGGTTCTCGGGATCCGCCTGGCCCGGCAGGCGAAGTTCGCGGAGGCGGAACGGCACCTGCGAGCGGCGGTGGGGCGTACGACTCGCAATCACACGCGGGCCAAGGACGTCGAGCCCCACTATTATCTGGGCGTTGTCCTGAAGGAACAGGGCCGGTTCAAGGAAGCGAAAGACGAACTGTGGAAAGCGGCGTGGAGCGACGGCTGGCAGCGTGCGGCCTACCTGGAACTGGGCAAGCTCGGCTGCCT
>CAIYOB010000238.1 GCA_903927685.1 uncultured Planctomycetaceae bacterium | reverse complement strand
GGCTGGCTCGCCGCCTGGGTCCCGGCCGGCAGGGGCCGAAGTGGGCGCTGCGGCTGGGGACCGCCCAGCGGCCGCTCGGGCCCCGAGGGCGTCTGCGCCCGCGTCGGAAACCCCGCCGCCGGCGTCACGGGACGCTCCTGGCCTGGGACGGGGTACGATTGTCCTGGCCCCCCGGAACCGATCCCCGGAATCGGTGCGGCCGCCCGCACCGGCAGCTCCTGGCTGTAACTGGGCGCCCCACCGCCGGGATACGGGACCGGCACCGCTCCCGGCGCCGAATATCCCGCCATGGCCGGCACCGCGACCAGCCCACCGCAATGTGGGCAGGAGACCTGCTGGCCGCCCAGCGAACTGTCGACCTGAAACAGGCCGGAACAATGGGGACAGGAGAATTGCATGGCTGCCATGGGCACGTCTCAGCAGAGCGTTCGGACAATTTTCCCCTATGTTAGAGTCTGGCCGGGCGGGAAGCCAGAGGCCTGCCCGACAGGCCTGTCGACTGGCCTGACGCCCGCCACCGTTGACACGGGGCGGCGTTCAGTTAAAGTAGCCACCAAGACCGACTATAACGGCACGAAGGTCCAAACATGGCTTTCGTGCGGGAGACCTTGTCATGCTGTCACTCGACCTTCCAGAGCGGCTGAACGCGGCGACGATCCTCGTCGATTCCCATCTGGCCGCCGGCCGCGCCTCGAAAGCCGCCATCCTGTGCGGCGACCGTGTCATCACGTACCGCGATTTGTCCGAGCAGGTCAGCCGGTTCGGCAATTCCCTGCTGCAGCGGGACATCCGCTTCGAGGAACGCGTGATGCTGCTGTTGCCGGATTCACCGGAATTCGCTTTTGCGTTTTTCGGCGCGATGAAAGCCGGCGCGGTCGCCGTCCCGCTGAACACCAACTTGAAACCGGCCGACTACGAGTATTTCCTGAACGACAGCCGGGCCCGCGTGCTGGTGATCGACGCCGGACTGGTGGGACTGCTGGACGGCGTTCAGGCCAAATACCTGACGCACATCTTCGTCTCACGCCCGCAGCCGGCCGGTGGACCGCCGGACGGGCCGCTTGCGGTCCCCATGCCGACGGCCGCCGAAGTCGTGTCGCTGCAGCGGGTGCTGGACGAGGCTTCCCCCGAACTCCAGGCCGCCGACACCAGCAAAGACGACATGGCGTTCTGGCTGTACAGTTCCGGAACGACGGGCCGGCCCAAGGGCGCGATTCACCTGCACCACGATATGATTGTGGCCGCCGACCTGTACGCCCAAGCCACGTTGCGATTGAAGGAGGAGGACACATCGTTTTCGGTGGCGAAGCTGTTCTTTGCCTACGGGCTGGGCAACGGACTGTACTTTCCCTTGCGCGTCGGCGCGACGACGGTGATGCTGCCGGGGCGGCCGACGCCCGAGGCCGTGTTCGCCACTCTGGACCAGCACCAGCCGTCCGTCTTTTACAGCGTGCCCACCAGCTACCTGGCCCTGCTGCACGAGGCGGACAAGGCCGGCCGCAAATCGTTGGGCCGGGTCCGCGTTTGCGTGTCCGCCGGCGAGCCGCTGCCCAAGCACTTGTACGAGACGTGGCTCGAGCGGTTTGGGGTCGAGATCGTCGACGGTATCGGCAGCACCGAGATCCTGCATATCTACATCTCCAACCGGCCGGGCCAGGTGGTGGCGGGCAGCACGGGGCAAGTGGTCCCCGGGTTCGAAGCAAAGATCGTCGATGAGCACGGTCAGACCCTGCCGCCGCGGCACGTGGGGACATTGTTCGTCAAGGGCGACAGCATCGCCAACGGGTACTGGAACAAGCACGAAGAGACCAAGAACACGTTTCACGGGCACTGGATCAACACGCACGACAAGTTTCTGGTCGACGAGGACGGCTTCTTCTGGTACGCCGGCCGGACGGACGACATGTTCAAGGTCAGCGGCCAGGCCGTCTGGCCCACGGATGTCGAGGGCGTGTTGCTGCAGCACCCGGCCGTGCTGGAAAGCGGCGTGGTGGGCGGTACCGACCCGGAAGGGTTGGTCAAGCCGGTGGCGTTTGTGGTCTTGAAAGACGGCCGCGCCGGCACACCGGAACTGACTCGCGAACTGCAGAACTTCGTCAAGTCCCACACGGCCGCCTACAAGTACCCGCGGGCCGTGGTCTATGTCGACTCGCTGCCCAAGACCGCGACGGGCAAGATCCAGCGGTTCAAGCTCCGCGAGCAGGTCGGCCGCCTGACGCCGCTGCACCCGCAGCCGGGGGCCACTCCGGCGGCGACCGCTGCCGGAGGTTCGGAAGGTAAGCCGGAAGGCTGAGCACTCATCCCCATCCTGGAGACCCGCGCCGTGGAGACCAACTCGAGTATTCCGGAACAGACGATGGTCGTCATCTTGGCCGCCGGCAAGGGGACCCGGATGGGACGCGCCGACCTGGTCAAAGTCTGTTTTGAGATCGACGGTGTGCCGGCCATCAACCGGCTGATCGACGTGTTCAAGAAGGCTCGCTTCCGGCGGTTCCTGCTGGTGGTCGGCGCGCACGCGGAACAGGTGATGGAGGCGGTCGGCAAGGAACATCCGGAAGTCCTGTACGTGCACCAGACGCCGCAACTGGGGACCGGGCACGCGGCCAAGGCGGCGGCAGGCGCGCTGCAGGCGATCGGCTATGACGGCTACGTCCTGGTCTCGATGGGCGACAAACTATTGGAAGAGGTCGCCCTGGCAACGCTGGTCGGCGGCTACGTGCGGCAGCGTGCCGACCTGGCCTTGGCCACCGTGCCCAAGAGCACGGCCACCGAGAGTTCCGCGGGACGAGTCCTGGTCGATGAACAGGGTCATGCGTTGGACATCATCGAACGCGTCGACTTGGCCCGGCAGATGATCGCCGACGAACTCCGGGAACGGCTCGCCGACGGCGGCGAGATCACCGGCGGGGAACTGCGGCGGATTGTCGACGCCCAGGTGGCGCCGGGCCCGAAACAGGACAGGGCGGTCGGCGACCTCGTGGCACTGGCCGCATCGCACCAGCCTATCGACCGCGCCAAACTCGAACGGGTCCTGGCCGGCGAGAAATACCAGTTGCGGATCGACGGCCAGCTGTACACAGGCAAACAGCTCGACCGCCTGTGCAGCGGGGTCAACCCGAGCCTGTACCTGATGCAGGCCGGGGTCTTCTACCAGGGCGTGCGGATGCTCCGGAATGACAATGCCCAGGGCGAGTACTACATCACCGACATGGTCCGGCTGCTGAACGGCTTGAAGGACCCGCACGGACAGCCGCGGTATCGGATTCGCGCCGTCCCGTTGGACCGGGCCGAATGGGTCCAGGGCTTCAATTCACCGGACGAGTTGCTGGCGATTCAGGACTACCTGCGCCGCCAAAAATTGACCCAACGCCCCATGTCGTCGACTGCAGCCCGGCCACAACTCAAGTCGCGGCAGTACGCCACGGTCCGCCAATGGCTGGACCGGATCGAAGCCGCCGGGCCCTCCCTGAAACGCTGGCTCCGCAAGGTGTACGGTCCTCACGAGGACCTGCATCGGCTGAAGCTCCGCGATCTGTCGGCCGTACTGGAATGCTACGGCAAGCGGTTCGGGATGGACGAAAAGGTGTGCCTGCTGCGGGCTCCCGGCCGCGTCAACCTGATGGGCCGGCACGTCGACCACCGCGGGGGCATGACCAACTTTCTGGCGATCGATCGCGAGACCCTGGCCGTGGCCGGCTTGCGCGACGACGACCAGGTCCTGGCCGTCAACACGCAGCCTGGCAAGTTCAAGTCCTTCCAGTTCAGCATTCCGGAACTGATCGGCCGCTTCGGCTGGAGCGACTGGCTGGACTTTGTGAACAGCGACTGGGTCCGCGACATGCTGTACGTCAGCGCCGGCGACTGGTCGAACTACATCAAGGCCGCCATGCTCCGCCTGCAGCACCGCTACCAGGACGTCCGCGTCCGCGGGCTGAATATGGCCGTGTCGGGCAACGTCCCGATCGCGGCGGGGTTGAGCAGCAGTTCGACGCTGGTCGTGGCGACGCTGCAAGCCGCCATCGCCTTGAATAACTTTGACCTGACCAGCCAGCAGTTCATCGACTTGTGCGGCGAAGGCGAGTGGTTTGTCGGCTCGCGCGGCGGAGCCGGCGATCATGCGGCGATCTACCTGGGCCAGCGCGGGAAGATCGCCCAGGTGGGCTACTTGCCGTTCCGCGTCGAACGGATTATCGACGCCCCGGAAGACTATCGCTTGATCCTGGCCAATAGCCACATCAAAGCGGCCAAGAGCGCTTCGGCCCGGGACCAATTCAATTCGCGGATCGCCGGCTACAACCTGGGCCTGGCCCTGCTCAAGCAGCGCTGCCCCGAAATCGCCGGGATGGTGACCTACCTGCGGGACGTGGACCCGGTCAAGCTGGGCTGCGCGACCAGCGACATCTACCGCTGTCTGGCCAAGGTCCCGGCGACGATGACGCGCAAGGATTTCCGCGAGCTCCTGTCCAAAGAGCATCGGGACCTGCTGGAAGTCAACTTTGCCACGCACGCGGACCCGCAGATCTACCATCCCCGCGGCGTGTTGCTGTACGGCGTGGCCGAGGTCCAGCGCAGCCGGATGTGCGTCGATCTGCTGCAGGCGGGCCAGATCGACACGTTCGGCCAGCTGATGAAGATCAGTCACGACGGAGACCGCGTCAGTCGTCCGGGCAGCGACGGCCGCTACGAGCCGGTGGAGATGGACAGCAGCGACGAGTATCTCCATCGTCTGATCGCGGATCTGGCCAGCGAAGATCCGCAGCGTGTGCTGCGCGCCCAGCTGTTCATGCAACCGGGCGCGTACGCTTGCAGCACGCCGGAGATCGACGAAATGGTCGACATCGCCTGTGCCGTCCCCGGCGTCGCCGGAGCCCAGTTGGCCGGCGCCGGGCTGGGTGGGTGCATCATGATCCTGGCTCGCGAGGACGCGGTGGCCGACGTCCGCCGCGCGCTCACCACCCGGTACTATCGCCGCCACGACTTGGAACCCGCGGCCATTCCCTGCATCACGATCGAGGGAGCGGGCTTGGCGGAGTTCTGACACCAGACCGCTGGGCTAGGTTCCAGGCCGCTTCGGATCTCTGTAAACTAACCACTTTGCCAGCTTGTCCGCTGTGCCCTGCAGGCGGGCCGCGACACGCCAATTGCGACGATGCACCGGGAGCCAGGAAGTGCAGAAGCAACTCGACTTCAACGGGCAGAAGCCAGCCGAGACCAAGAAAAAGGCCGAGGTCATGCCCCAGGGCGTCCTGTTCCGTGGCGGCGAAGAAAAAGCCTGCCGCCAGCGGTTCATCAAGGACGGGATATTGGAGGCGGTCATCGGCCTGCCCGCAGGTTTGTTCTACGGCACGGGCATCCCCGCCTGCGTTTTGGTCCTGAACCGTGACGGGGCCAGTGGCCGCAAGTCAGCCTTGTTCCTCAGTGCCGACCGCGAATATCGCGAAGGCAAAAACCAGAATTCGCTGCGGGCCGAAGACATCGAAAAGATCACCCACGTCTACCACACGCGGCTGGCCGTGGACAAGTACTCCCGCGAAGTGCCCTACGCCGAACTGGAACGGGAAGATTCTAACCTGAACATCCGCCGCTACGTGGACAACAGCCCGCCGCCCGAACCCCATGACGTTCGGACGCACCTCCACGGTGGGATTCCCGTCAGCGAAATTGACCAGCTTGCGGGCTACTTCGACAACTACGCTGGGGTGCGGGAACTGCTCTTCCAGTGTAGTCATCACGTTCCGCGTGATGACATCCAGGACGCGCGTCGCGGCGAAGCCAAACGCGAACATCGTGTCCCTCGTAAAGCCTGTCATCACGCGGAGCATGATGACGCCAGCGAAGACGACGTGGGCGAAGAAGCCGACACGGAAAGATGTGTCCTGCCCAAGTCCCTGGTCAAGGCGTTGAAGGACGAACGCAAAACGCTCAGCGGCGAAATCAAGGAGATGAAAAAGCGGGTCAAGGACATGCGGCTGGATACTGGCCGTATGGCTGGCATCAAGGCTCCGCGACGGGAAATCAACGAATTGCGGGCGGATGCCAGCGACATTGAAGGCGAGGCATTGGCGAAGTCCCAACGGGTCGATGCGATTGTCATCACGGCGGAGCGTGATGACTACATTGGCGTGATGACTACGAACATTGGGGCATCCATGAGCGACGTACGGGAACGAATCCAGGTTTTTGATCCCAAGCAAGACGTGTTGGTCGTTCATCGGCGACTGCCGCATTGGGCTCAGGCAGGAACGATCTGCTACATTACGTTCCGTACCGACGATTCCCTGCCCAAGCCGGTCATGGAACGTTGGCTGCAGGAACGCAATGCGTTCCTCCGTCTGCACCAGATTGATCCCTTCGCTCCGGACTGGCGTCAACGGCTGAAGGAGTTGGACCCCAAGGTGAAAGATGCTTTCGATCGGACCCTTTCGAACAAGTGGCATGACAATCTGGATGCCTGTCACGGCGCATGCGTGCTGCGACGGCAGGAACTCGGCAAGATCGTTGCCGACAGTCTGCACAAGTTCGACGGCGACCGCTAAGACCTGACGGATTTCGTCGTGATGCCAAATCACGCGCACGTACTGGCGGCGTTCCCGGACGAGGGGTCGATGATGGCGCAGTGCGAGTCGTGGAAGCATTACATGGCGAGCAAGATCAACAAGGCATTGGGAGAACGTGGCCGATTTTGGCAGCAGGACGGCTTCGACCACCTGGTCCGATCGCCGGAGCAGTTCGACTACCTGCGGCGGTACATTGCAGACAATCCCAAAAAGGCCAAATTGCGTCTCGGAGAATCCATCTATTATGCAAAGCCATTGTAGTCATCACGCTCCGCCGTGATGACAGGGCAACATTTCGCGGTGTCGGGCGGTTCCCCGCCTTGGTTCGCCGCGGTCGTGGAGATGGATGTCATCACGGCGGAGCGTGATGACTACAATGGGAGGATGCTTGTGGCCTGTGAGACCCACAAATCCAAGGACATGCCGCGAATCGCAGCCGCCCTGCCCAAGGAAGGGCCGCCCGATGTGCTGCATGGAAGGGCTACGAAGTTGATGTGCAGTGCCTATCATCGGACAGAGAATTCGGAAATTGCCAAGTGGGTCTACGAGCACAATCCCTGCTCGTATTGCCGAAACGGTGCCTTCGAAAGGCTTGCGAAGCTGAATGCACTCACCAAGTTCCAATTGGCCGAATGTGCGTGGGATGGCTGCGACCAGACGCGGGCGGCGGCACGGCGGATCATCAAGAAAAGGCGGGGAGATTCAGCCTGACCGACGAAGCCACAAGATCGCCTTCGTAGCACATTGTCTGCTGAACCAGAATGCCGAGCGATCAGGATTGTCCCAGCGTGGATGACACGAAGGCCAGACGCCGCCCATGACAATTCAGCCTGCGAAAGCTGATGCCGTGGACCCTGGTCTGGGCGGATCTCTTGCATGACAAGTCAACCTGGAGTTTCTCATGGCTATCTTGAAACGGTCGATTGGGCTTGGCACCCTGCTGCTGGCACTCATCGGCCTGCTCCTGTGCGTCGGAGCAACCATCGGTGTCTGGCTGGCAAAGAGTCGCGTTGACGCAGTTGGGACTGCTGTGTTCGGGGCTGCCGATGACGCATTCGCTTTTGTCGACAGCAAGTTGGAGCGTGCAAAACAGGTGGTGGAGAAAAGCCGCCAGCGGGTCAGCGGCATTTCCAGGATTGCGGAGCGATTGAAGAACGCGGAGGCAGACGCGAAAGAGGACTGCGAGCCGCTGCGGCAAGCCCTGGATGAAGTCCAACAGGAGTTGGAATCAGCGGAATCCTGGCTGGATTCAAGCCACGCCGTCGCCAGCGGCGTCAGCAGGGTATCCGAGGCCCTGGCATCTTCCGACTTTGCCGCCTCGCGTCAGGACTCCGTAGGCGTGGCCTTGGCCGTTGAGCTACAGGATTTCGCGGACACGGTGGCCGACGCCCTCGTCAGACTTCAAGCCATGCGTTCGCAACTCGTCGAGCTTCGGGACAGCGGTAGACTCGCCAGAGATATTGCCGCAGGGATCGTAGCCCGCTTGGCCGATCTGGATGGGAAGCTGGCGAACATGGTCGCTCGAATCGAGAATCTGGACACCCGCGTGGGAACCGCCAAGGCACATTGCGGCGACCTTGGGCGGAGATTTGCCTGGTGGACTGTCGTTGGGGCCATGATTGTCAGCATCGTCGTGCTATGGTTTGGGTTTTCGCAGATCGTGATGATGGGCCACGGTTGGCGGTTGGCGAGGGCATCGGAAACGGTGAAACGGTGACGACTGGGGATTGATCTGGGCAACGCTGCCCGGCCGATTCAAGTCTTCGAAGTTGCGATTTTGTCAGTCCGCCCAAGCTTGGCCGAAGGCCTGCTCCCACCGGAGCCTGGGGCAACGCCCCAGGACCGCGGTGTCGTCCGGCTTTTTTGGCCGAAGGCCATAT
>CAIYOB010000237.1 GCA_903927685.1 uncultured Planctomycetaceae bacterium | reverse complement strand
TTCGAACTGACCCGCGGCAGCCTGTTCTGCGCGTGCCTCCACGCCGACTTCATTCAGACCCTGCAGACCCTGGCGGACGAAGTCCGGCCGGACGTGGTGTTGGCCGAGGCCAGCGGGGTGGCCCAGACCAGCGACCTGGGGAACTTCTTCGACACACCGCCAGCGCGGGACCAGTTCCAGGTGCGGGCCAACCTGTGCGTGGTCGATCCGAATCTGACCAAGGTGCTACCGTATCTGAGAGCCGCGCATGTCCAAGTCGCCTGGGCGGACGGCTTGGTGATCAACAAGACGGACCTGCTGGGCGTTGCCGGCGCCGAGCGGCTGGCGGCGGTGTTGCGGGACTTGAACCCTCGCGCCGCCCAGGTCCGCGTCCAGCACGGCCGCGTCGACTGGGAGTTCGTCCAGGGCTTGCCGCACGTGCCCTGCCAGGCCCGTTCGACGCTCACCCCGCCCGAGGAATTGGCGACTTGTTCGCTGGTGGGGCGCAGCGTGGACCGCGACCGGTTTATGGCCGCCTTTGCGAGCATCCAGGATCGGCTGTTGCGATTGAAAGGTATTGTGGATTTTGGCGGTGGCCCGGTGCTGGTCGAAGGCGTATTCGACACGCTGAGCGAACGGCCGTTTGTCGGCGAGAATCCTCGGTTCGGCATCACGGTCATCGGGTGGAAGATCACCGCCGACGAAATGACACGGGCTTTGGCTCCCGCGATCCGTGCGGCGAGCCTGCCGCTGGTGCAGTTCGCGGCCCGCGACTCGGCTGCGGGGCCGTGAATCCCGGCCGCCGGTCCCGTTGATCGACGAGCCGACGCGGCACCGGCTGCAGGACGAATTGCTCGACTACCGGGCTGACCCACCGCCGGACGCTGCTGTTCGTCACCCACAGCCTGAAGGAGGCGTTGTTGCTGGCGGACTGCATCGTCCTGATGGCGCCGCGTCTGCACGGTGGATGGGGACTCCGCGGGCCGAGCCGGGTGTATTCATGCGGGGGGAGACGTAGCGGGCGACTTGGGCGGTAAACGGATCCGAGTCAACCGACCCGTTCGGTAAGCGGGGGGGCCGTGTAACCTGGAACGCGAAACGTTGCTGAAACGGATTTCGATCGCCCCCGATCCGGCCGGTACCCCCTGTCGGGCGCGAATAGAAATGTCCGGCCGGTACCCCCTGTCCGGCATGTACCGTCCGGCATGTACCCCCGATTGACAACCCTGCATCGCCGCGATATCTGCGATGTTCTATTGGCTTGCGGCACCACCGTGAGGCCGTGAGCGTGGGCAAGTCCCTTTGGCGAAAGGTCCTGAGCATGAAAGGCCGACTCTTATGTCTTCCCCGACGATTGTGACGTCCGCATTCCAGCGGACGCGGTCCGCGGTCCGGAGTGTCTCCGGGCTCCGCCTGTCAGCAACGTCCCGTCCACTAGCCTCCGGCCGAACCGCCCGCGGCTTTACGCTTGTCGAAATGCTCGTCGTCATCGCCATCATCGGCATCCTGGTCGCCCTGCTATTGCCGGCGGTGCAAGCGGCCCGCGAGGCCAGTCGCCGCACGCAATGCACGAATACGCTGAAGCAACTGGCTTTGGCGGGCCAGCAGTATCACGACGTGGTCCGCACCTTCCCGCCCGCGATTCTGTTCACGCGGTATTATCCCACGCCCACGCCGCGTCAAGCGGGGGTGAGTCTGTTCGTCCATCTCTTGCCCTACCTCGAGCAGAACCACCTGCGTGGGCAGTGGGAGGACAGCGACCCGGAGAGCGTGTTCAACGGGGGCATGGACGCGCTGTCCGCGCAAGGGCCGAACCTGCTTTGCCCGTCGGAACCCGAGAAGGAAAACCCGCTGTACTACGCCTCGCACATCTACGGGTTTGCGACGGATCGCTGGATCAAGGTGACCAGTTACGCGGGAAACGGCGGAACGCGATCCTATCATCCCAGCTCGGGGTTCCTGATGGCGGACGGGATCTTCTTCCAAGTGGGCCCCAACTCCAAGCCCCAGCCCAACCAGGAGCCGGTGCGGATCGCCGAGATTGCGGACGGCACCAGCAATACGCTGTTCTTCGGCGAGCGGAGCCGCTGGGACCCGAACTACAACACCTTTGCGGCGCAAGGCTGGGACTGGCCGTTCCGCAATTACGGAAATTGGTGCGGGACCAGCGGCTCGGTGCTCTCGCACGTGACGCTCAGCAGCTACGCTCCGCTGAACTATCGGCTGCCGTTCGACTACGACCACCGAGCCGGCGCGAGTCCGCCGGCCAGCAGCGCAGCCGATTTCAAGTACTACATCGACGTCCGCGTCTGCGCTTACGGGAGCAATCATCCGGGCGGGGCGAACCTGGCCCTCTGCGATGGTTCCGTCCGCTTCTTTTCGGAGTCGCTCAGCCTGATCACCCTGCGCGCCTTGAGCACCCGGCAAGGGGGTGAAGCGGAGGGCGTCCCATGAGTCCGTTGCGTCGAGGCGAGATACTCCGTGGCCGGACTTTGCCCCAGGTTGCCGGGTCTGTCCGGGACGGGACGCAAGTCTCGGAGAGATTCGCCCTCATGGCCCGGGGCCCCATGCTGCCCGGAATGTCAGGCTCGCGCCGCGGCGCCCGGCCGAATCCACGGTTTTGCGGGCTGCTCTGCCTGCTCCTCGCCGGTTTGGGCTGCCGGCAGCCGCCGCCACCCGCGACGGTCGAGGGCGTCCTGCGCGTGGGCGGCAAGCCGGCCGACAACTGTCTGGTCACGTTTTTTCCGGAATCCGGCCACGACGCCGCGTGGGCCTGGTCGACCGGGCGGACCGATTCGCAGGGCCGGTTTCGGCTGCGCAACGGCGGGCAACAAGACGGCGCCGCGGTCGGCCTGCACCGGGTGACGATCCAGGATTTGTCGGTTTCCCAGGGCACGCCACGGCGGGACCACGGCACGGTGGACGAAGATCTGCCAGAGGAACGGACGCCGGCGCCCGTCCGCCGCTCGCGCGTGCCCGCCGTCTACCTGGCACTGACCCAGACGCCGCTGAGCCGGGAAGTCAAACCGGGGCACCAGGTGGTCGAGTTGGACCTGCCCTAGCCGATGGCAACGATGTTCCCCATCGCGGACGGATCTCACCGGCGGCCTGCTCAGAGCCCCGGGGGCAGGGCGTGGGCGTCGGTCAGTTTGTCGCCCAGGCTCAACAACCAACGTTCGCCGTCGATTTCCAGGATCACGTCGTTGTCCAGGACCTCGGCCAGGTGAAAAGTCAGGGGGCCCAGTGTCAGCGGCGCGCCGGTGCGCAGTTTCACCACTTCGTCCGTAGCCCGGTTGGTGAACCAGACTTCGGGCTGGTCGTTCACCTGGGTAATCGACGTCAAGTAGGTCTGATCGGTCGGATCGAATCCGCCGCCCAGCGCGAACAGGTTGCGGCCGACGATCACGCCATAATCTTCCAGGCCGGCCGAAGCGAGCCGGTCCGAGGTGCGCCAGGCCCGGCGGCGAAACTGTTCGTACACGTTCTCGGCCGGAGCGCCCTTGGCGGTGCCTCCGGCGGGCAGAATCATCGTCTCGATGGCCAATGACAGATCCAGCGACTCGGCGCGCTGCAGCGGAGTGATCGACAGCGAGCGGACTTGATGCAGCAGGTCGGCCTGATAAAAGGCAAACAGGAACTTGGTCAGCTGCTCGAGGGTCCCCCGCCCGCGCACGGCAAAGGCGAGCGTATGATACAGGCCGCCGCGGGCCACGGGCTCGCTCGATGTGACGCTGGGGCTGGCCAGCCCCACGTCGTCGACCAGTTCGACCAGCCACGCCTGGTACAGCGAACGGGCCGTCTCGGTGTCAGCCGGCAAGGACTGGTCCTCCCACCGCGCCAGCAACTTGCCCGCCTCGCGGAGTCGCTGGAGCGAGGTTTCCCGTTTCTCGATGTCCCGCTCCAACTGGGTCCGCCGGTTGCGGGCCGTCTCGATGGGGCCCTGGATCAACTGGTCCACCAGCCATTCGCCGCCGAAATAGGCGACCATCAGCAGCAGGACGGCGGCCAGACCGGCGGTGCGATACCGGGCGGAGGGCGGCGGGGCGGCGGGCGTGGGAGCGGCGTTCGTCCCTGTCATGGCTTCGCTCCTTTCGGCGGGACGGCCGCGGGAGCCGGTTCGGCCACCGTCGCCGCCAGGACTTCCGCCCCTTCCCTCAGCGGAACGGTATACTGCTCCGGACGCCGGGGCGCCACCGACACGGACGTTTCGTACGCCCAGGTATAGTCGTTGTCCTGGGTCCGCTGCTGAACCCGGCGGCTGCGGACGCTGCGGAACCCGTCCCGGACCTGGCTCTCCAAGTTCACCACGACATTCGGATCCCGAACGAGCCCCTGCAGGTCGATCAACCCGCCGGCGCCTTGCGCCGGCCGCATGCTCATCCGCAGCACCACGGCGTCGCGGGGGCCGGGAAAGCGGACGGAGAGGTCGCGCAGTTCCTCCAGCCAGTTCACGTCGCGGTTCCGCCACGCGGCGATGGCTTCGATCCGCTCCTTCTGCTTGACGGCCTTGCGCGCCGTTTCGTTCAAGTCCCGCAAACGGGCCTCCAGCCGTGCGTTATCCGCGCTGACCTCCGCGAGATTCCCCCAGACGTAGCCCCCCAGCGCGATCGCGATCAAGGCGACTCCGCCTGCGGCCAGGGCGGGAATCCGCCACCGCTTCCACGGATGCGGCGGACGGCGCGGGTGCAACAAGTCCAGGGGCTGGCTGCCGGCGGCCTCGTCCAGCAACACGCCCAGCAACGGCGCAAAACGTTCCGGCTGGGGGGGAAGTTCAACGTCGGGCGCTTCGACTGCGTCCAGCGGATCGAGCACTTCGACGGGCAGCGACAGCTCGCGCCCGATCGCATTCGCCGTCGCCTCGTACTCCGCCTGCCGGCCGAACAGGTAGACGTTCTGGATCCCGCCTTCGCCGACGTACTCGCGCGGCACGGCCAGCACGGTGCGTTTCGCCTCGGCCACCAGCCGCTCGGCAATCTCCTCGTCCGCCGCTTGCTCGGGCAGACGCACGGTCCGCGTATAGACGAGCCGTCCGGGAGTGACCACGTTCCACTCGACGTCCTGCCCGACCCGATTGACGACCAGGCAAGTCCGGTCCGCGACGGCGATCAGCTGTCGGAACAGGCTGACGCCGCCCAGCGGGCGCAGCACGATGCGCTGCGGGCTCAGGCCGGCCGCCGCAAGCCGCGCGCGGATCCGCTGGTGCTCGGCATCCGCCAGGCCCGCGGCCAGAACCCGCCGCGGCGAATCGGGCGTCGCGGGCGACGGCACGAAATCCAGCAGTGTGTGCTCGGAGATCGCCGGCGAATCCTGCGCGGCGAGGTTGGCGACCAGTTCGGGAAGCTCTTCGTCCTTGGCCGGCGGCAGGGTCAGATATAACAGCTCGACCCCGCTCCGCGGCAGCGCGACCAAGACCTGCAGTCGTTGCGGACGCCACGGGGCCAGCCATTCCTTGAGTTGCTGGCCCAAGGCTTCGTCGGCCGCAGCCGGATCGTCGCCCGCCGGAGGCAGCGGGAACGAATCCAAGGCGATCACGCGCGGCCGCGGGCGGCCCGTCTGGCCCAACGCCAGGCGGATTTCGCGCTGATCCCAATCGAGGACCAGAATGTGCGGCATGGTTGCATTTCTCCAGGTGGCGGCGAAACGATATTATCGCCTGGGGCGGGGCCTGTCATCAAGTCTCTTCTGGCGATGATCCGGATTGCCGGGCTGGCGCCGACCACGACGGACCGCTCTCGGATGCCCCTCGTCCCAGCGATTCCTCGGAAATCGTGCCTCCCCGCAGCGTCAGGTCCCGCCAGTACACCTGCCGCGGCGGCGATTGCGCGGCGTCCACGACGACTTCCGCGCGAGCCTGGCGTGTCGAGCCCGGCCGCTGCACCACCACTTGGGCGCGGAACACGTCGCCGCCGCCGGTGATGTAGGGCCAGAGGTCTCTCAGGCCGGCGCGATCCACCAGTCCTTCGGTCAACAACCACAAGCCCTGACGACGAGCGAGGTCGGACGCGTCCGACCCCGTGGTCCGCAGCGTCAGGATCCGGTCGACCGTCCCAGGATCCAGGCCCGGGATCCCCAGCAGCACGCACCGCGGCGCGGCGTTGATGTTGACCCGGCCGCGGATGACCGCCTGGTCCGTGGTCGTCGTCAGGTCGACGATCCGGGGCAACTGGTCGAACAGCTCCGGGGAATCGTCCCGCAGCGGGCACCTTAGCACGCGCACGCCTTCGGCCGAACGGGGCTCCGGTCTCGCCGCCGGCGCCGTCCCGTCCGGCCTGCCGGCCACTCGGGGCGCCTTTGCGCCGGCCGGCACAGCGACCGAGACGCCGATCAGGTCGAGGACACTGGCGATCTCGAACCGGGCCGGCGCGGACAAGTCCAACGAGCCGGCGCTGGCCGCCCCCGCCCCACGGCGCGACGGGCGGACACGGCTCGGCACGTCCCGTAGCGGCTGCGATTCCATCGCGGGCGGCATGGACGCATCGTCGGCGGCCGGGCCGAATTGGCGGTAGGCGATCACCAAGTCGGCCCAGGGCTGGTCGAGGGCTTCGACCAGCTGGGCGTGCAACTTCTTCAGGTCCCGCTCGTTCAGATTGACCCGCGGTTGACCCGCCCACGAGTGGTTACGTTCCGCGCTGGTCACTGTCAGCAGGCGGGACCAAGGCAGGTCGTCGTCGCCGCGACTCGAGGGCAGCGCCGTTGCGGACTGGGACTCGCCGGCGTCCACGCGGTAGTCCAGGTTCTCGTCCCCGCCGAACAACGCCTGGCGGCTGACGTCGCGCACCAACAGCAGTTCCTCCAGCAGCGCCGGCACGCCGTTGCGTGGTTCGTAGGGCAGGCCCAACCCCGCATAGTACTCGGCCTCGGCGCCGCCGGAACGCGGTTGGCCGTCGGCATCCAGCCAATCCAGAATGGCCGCCGCGGTCGCTTCGGTCATCCCCGGCAACTGCAGCAAGGCCGCCGACGCGCTGCCCGGGACGCGCTGTTCCCAGTCGGCCAGGACCGCCAAGTTCAGCCGCTCGGATTCGTTCTGCAAGCCGAAGCGAACCGCCCCGTCGGCTTGGCCCTCGGCGCCGGGGGAGACAACACTCAGCTGCAGCACATCCTGCTCCCCGCCTCCCAAGGAAATCGTCAGGTTGCCGAAGGCGGCGGCGTTGTCCTGAGTGCCGCCGGCCTCTTCGCGCAGCTGGGCGGACTGGCTGCAGAACGCCTTGAGCAGCTCCATGCCGCTGGCCAAGCCTTCCGCCAACTGCAATTGGTCGCCTTGCCGATGCACGGCTTTGTTTTCCGTCGACAGGGTCATGACATAAGTGAGCCCGGCCAGGGTGATCATCACGATGACGATCATCACGACCAGCACGATGAACCCGCGCCGGTTGAGTGGTGTTCGCAGCGATCGTCGGGGCCGTGTCGCGTTCATCGTTTTCCCGTCCTGAGCCAGTCCTCGGGCAAGGCAGGAGTCTCGGCGGGCCGTGTCCAACGCGGGGGAGCGACGCGGCGTTCCGGCACGCGCGCGGGCAGGCGGACCGGCACGCGCGCCGGCTGGCCGTCCGCCGGCGGTGGCTCGACGGCAGCCGGCCGATAATTGGGCGAGCCGGGCAGGTCGACAACCAGGCGATAGGTGGCCAGAACTGGCGGAGCGGCGGCTGTTTCCTGCTCCATGTCGTCGGCGGGCTCCGCCGCGTCCAGGCCCTCGGATGGCAAGGCGGGCTCGACGATGGCCGGCGAGTCACCGTCCGGCCGGCGCTCGGATTCCACCGCCGCCCAGTCCGTCAACTGCAATTCGACGGCCACCGCGGCCGGCAACGCTTTGCGATCCAAGCTGTTCCAGGCGTCCGACCAGCCTCGCCCATCGAAATAGCGAAACTGGACAGAGGCGACCTCGGGGACCTCCAGCCGGGTGTCGTCGAGAGCGACTTTCGGTGCCCCTGCCGACGGCTCGTCCGCCGGCTCAAGGTCCAGATCCGCCACATCGGCCGAAGCCGCCGCTCCCGTCGCCGCTCGAGCTGCAGTGGGGTCGCTCGCCAGCGGCGTCTCAAAGTCGAGTTCGGTGCGGACCAGCCCCTGAGGGCCGGTCGGCGACAGCTCGCCGTCCTCGGACGTCGCCGGCTCCAGGAACGTGTAGTGCACGGTGCGCAGCTCCGGAACGCGGGGCGCCGTCTGCGCATCCTCTGCGGCGGCCGCCTGGCCCACCGGGACCGGGTTGGGCAGTTGCGGAGTCAGCTGCAGGACGTCGAAACGCAGTTCGCGCGACGTACCGAACAGCCCAAACCGGCGGCGCTGCCCGGCGCCCGCCGCCTCGCCGGCCTGGCTCGGCAGCGGATCCTGGATGGCGCTCCGCAAGTCGTCGGCGATCTGTTCCAGCAGCGCGCGGGACAGCTGGGCCTGTTCGACTTGCCGTTGGCCCTTGTCGAACAGCTCGCCATAGGTGCTCATGAGCATCCACAAGGCCGCCAGCAGCATGCCGCTCAAGGCTGTCGCGACGAGCATCTCGACCAGCGTGAACCCGCCGGGCCGACGGCGCGCCGCTGGCAGACGGCAAACTCCGTGTGCCCAAGCCGCGCCGGGTGTGTCCGGCCGGCGTTGGGCCGGGGTGCGCAAACGCCGCGCGGTCATGGCTCGAATCCCCCGCTGTCAACTGGTTCGCGATCGGGGGCATGGACCCAGCGCGTCAAGGAAAACGATTTTCCGCCTGCCTCGGTCGGGATCTCAGACGTGTCAGACGTGTCAGACGTGTCTGACACGTCTGACGGGTCTGACGGGTCTGACGGGTCTGACGGGTCCGGGCTTCCCGGAGCGACGCGGGCGGTGCGGCGGACGCGGGTGACGGTCACGGTCACGGAGCACAGGCCGTAGTGGCCGAGCGGCTCAACCTGGACCTTCCAGGACCAGCCCGGCAACTCGGCAATTTCGCTGGCCGCCTGGGATTCCAGCGGCGCCGCGCCCGCCAGGATCTCGTTCAGCCGGCTGCGGCAGGCCAGTTGGGCGGCGCTCAACTGCTCGGCATCGCGCGCATGGCGGCGGCCGACCGCGGCCATTTCACCCAACACCATCAGGCTGGCCAGTAGGATACTGATCGCCAGCAGCACCTCGAATAGCGAGAATCCGCGCCGAGCTCGGCCAGTCATTGCGGCGCCTCCTCGCCGACCGGCGGCGACGGTTCTTCCCCGCCGACCGGCGCGGACAGATCTTCCTCGCCGACCGCCGCCGCCGGATCGTCCTCGACGGGCCGGCGTTGCACTTCCGAGATCTGCACGGTACCCGTCAGGCCGCGGACCACCAGTTCAATGCGGTACGCGTCGGTGAACAAGGTGAGCTGGGCGTTACGAGTCCGGCCATTGGGATAGAACACCAGAGGCGCGGACCAGGACTCGTCGGCGGGCAGTTCCTCGCCCGCACCTGACGGTTGCGCTGGTTGCGCGGTGTCCGCATCGGCAAACCAGACGCCGTGCGGCAGGGTGTGAGGCTCGGCGGGCGGCTCAGCCGCACGCGAGTCCGTGTCCGGCGGGTCAAGCCCGACGGCAGCCGGGACGGCGTCGGTCTCCGAGGTGCTGTCGGCCGAACCGGCGCCGCGGCCGGCCTCAAACATCCCGCCGCCGGGCTGGTAATGGAAGTATGTCAAGCCGCCCGACTCGATGGCTGTCAGGCGGGCTTGGAGCAACGTCACCCGCACTTGCCGCGCGGCGTTCCGCAACTCACCTTTGATCGCCAGCTTGCGCAGGGACGGGATGCTGAGCGTCAGGACCGCCGCCAGCACGGCGAGGACGATCAGCAATTCGACCAGGGTGAACGCGGGGCGGGCGCGCCGCTGCCGGGCCGCGGTCGTGCGGTATTGCTGTAAGACGGTGGGAAGCATTGGCCCTCCCCGGCCGCTACCGCGTCCGACCCTCCCGCGCGCGGGAGGGTGAAATGCTCGTCAAGAAAATGGCCGGCCACGTCGTGCGGGACCAGCCCCGCCGGCTGACGTGTCGCGGACTCTAACGCGGACTGCCGGCGGTAGGCAGGTCGCCGCCGGGGGCAGCGCCGCCACCCGGAGGCGCGCCGGCGTTGACGTCGATGTCGATGTCGCGGTCCTCCATGGGCTGGCCTTCGGCGCCGCCTTCGCCGGACTTGACCGTCCAGCTGCAGATGTCATCCGCCGTGTTGTCCTCGCCATCCGGGCCGAAGGACCAGATATCGGGAAAGTCGGTGGTGCCCCGCTCCGGCGGGTAAGCGTATTGAAACTCGTGCTTCCACGGGTCCAAGCCGATGGAATCCTTGTTCAGATAGGGGCCATCCCAGCCGGACACCGCGTTCGAGCCCGAGCCCGACCCCGAGGCTTCTGTGGCGTCCCCGGGTGCGCTCAGCAAAGCCTGCAGCCCCTGCTCGGTCGTCGGAAAGTTCTTGGTGTCCAGGGCGAACCGTTCCAGGGCCCCGCGAAACAGCTCGACCTGGGCCTGGGCCGCCTGCCGGTCCGCCTTTTTCTGGGCGCCCAGAAAGCGTGGTACGACCAGGGCCATCAACATCACGAGGATGGCCAGTACGATCAGCATTTCGGTCAGCGTGAACCCGGCGTGTCGAGTGCGACGGCGTACAGTTGCGTTCATCTTCCTATCCTCCTTTTCACTACCCCATCATGGTCATCGTGTCAAAGACCGGCAGCAGCAGCGCCACCAGCACAAACCCAATCAAAACACCCATCACCAATAACATCACCGGCTCGGCCAGCCGGACCACCACGTCGATCTGCCGAGCGGTGCGGCGGTCCAGTCCGTCGGCGATGGTGACCAGCACCTGGTCCAAGTTGTTCGCTTGTTCCGCGACGTGAATCATCGCCATCACCGGCTTGGGAATCAGCCCGCAGGCGGCCAACGGACCGGACAGCGTCTCGCCGGCGGAGACGTTTTCCGCCGAGTTGCGGATCGCTTGGGCCAGGACGCGGTTCCCGGCCGAGTCGCTGCTGATTTCGAGAGACCGGAGCAGCGGAACGCCGTTGTGCAGCAGAGTGCCCAGGATCCGGCAAAACCGCGAGACGGCGTAACTGTGAAACACCGGACCGGCCAGCGGGATCTTCAGCTTCCAGCGGTCGACCCACATCCGGCCGCGTTCGCTGCGAGCCAGTCGCCGCAGCCAAAAACCCAAGCCGGCCAAGGCCGCCGCCACGAACACGCCGTACTTGCCCAGGAAGTCGCTGAGCCCCAGCAAGATCACCGTCGCCGTCGGCAGTCCGCCACCCTCTTGTTCCAGCCGCGCGAACAGCTCGGCGAACTTGGGCACAAAGACCGTCACCAGGACCACGGTGATCACGACGCCCAGGCTGGCCAGGAAGACCGGGTAAATCATCGCCCCGGTCACGCGGGATTTCAGATCTTGCTGTTGTTCCAGAAAATCGGCCGTGCGTTTCAAGGCGTCTTCCAGGAAAGCGCCCTCGGCCCCGGCCCGCACCATGCTGACCGCCAACTCGCCAAACACGTCCAGGTGCTTGGCCAACGCTTCATCCAGCGGCGAGCCTTCGGCGACTTGATCCCGCACGTCCGCCAGGATGTCCGCCAGACCAGGATGCGGGCATTGCGCTGACAGGACCGTGAGCGCCTCGAGCAGCGGCACGCCGTTCTGCAGCAGGTCAGCCAGTTGCGCCAGGTTCGAGACCAGCACCGCAGTCTTGACCCGCCGCTGCCGCTTCCACGGCGACGGCCGCTTCTCCGCCACGTGCAGCGGAAACAGCGACCGCTCGGCCAAGGCGCTCAGCAACTCGCGCTTGCTGCCCGCCGTGAGCGAGCCGGCCACGTCTTCGCCGGCCAGCGTTCGAGCGGTGTAGGTGAACTGGGGCATGTCCGGTCAATTGCCGTCTGTACATCTGAGTCC
>CAIYOB010000236.1 GCA_903927685.1 uncultured Planctomycetaceae bacterium | reverse complement strand
GGCGAGGTGACGACGCCGCACGAACGGGACTTGGTCGCGCGATTGGTGCTCTTAGAGCCGGGGATCGCGGACGTACGAAACGAGTTGCAGGTGCCGTCGCTTCCGCCGGCGGCGAAGCCATAGCACCGTTGTCGCCCGCCTTCGAGGTACTGTCGCCGGCGCCCGCGGAGCCAGACGACGTTCCGGCGTGACCGGCGTCGGTACTCGTGGATTGCGCCAAGCGCCTGGTCATGTCCATGGGCAGAGCAATCGTGGTCGCGCGCAGCCGCGGCTGAGGATCGGCGGCCGGTTCGTAGGTATGCGATTGCTGCCAAGTGTCGCTCCTCGGTTCTCCGCCCGCCTGGCTTTGGGGAGCCGGACCGCTGCCTTGTGTCGCCTGGGGCGTCGTGGGGTCGTAATAGCCCTGGCGCGGCGATTCCTCAACTGCAGGGGCCTTGCCGGGCAGGATGTTGATCGATTGCTCGCCCATCACAACCTGACCGCTGGACGCCGTGAACACGGGCATCAAGCTGATCGACTTGCGAACGCCGCCGATGCCATCCCACGGGATCCAGATGCTATACGAGGCCCCTAACTCCGTGGGCGAGTAATGTTCGGTGAACTGCTCGGGCGTGAAGCCGAACTTACGGCTGGGAGTCTGGACAGGTTCGCCTTGCTGGGTCTCATCAAAGGCATATACGACCAACTGGCCCTCGACCGGCACCGGCTTGTCCTTGGCGTTGTAGAAGTACAGCCGGCCGCCGAAGCCACGCGTCGGCGGAGCGCCGGGTTGGGTGTACATGGCATCCGACCAGATGGCAATCACTCGGACCGGAGTTTCGTAGGCGCTGTCCTTGAGCGGCTCCTCTTTCTTGGTGATGGCCAGCGAGTCGGACAGGCTTTTCAGGCTGGACGACTGCATGGTCTGGCACCCGGCCAGCAGGATCAACGTCAGCGCCGGTAAGCAATGTCGTCGTGTCATGAGGGCATCCTTGCCTGGGGGTGTTTTCGATTGGGATAGGTTCATTTCGCTGGTGGTTGAAACCTTGGTCGAGAAGCCCGGCTGAAGCCGGCTATCCTGTTCTCCCGGTGCCCCTGTTCCACCAGCTGAAGCTGGTGGCTGACCAGGGAGTCGGCTGAAGCCGACTGAGCGGAACTTGGTTTCCCTCCGATGCGGAGTCTGGTCTGCTGGTCGAAGTCCCCTGCTGCGATCTCTGGCTACCGCCGGCCCGGCCCTGCTGGGGACGGCTGGCGTTCTTCGTTTCAGCCGGCTTCAGCCGGCTCCCTGTCTGCCACCAGCTTTAGCTGGTGGTCAGTCCTGCCCACAGGTCCCTGTCTTAGCCGGCTTCAGCCGGACTTCTCGTCACGTCTTCAGACGTGTTCCACTGCCCTTCCTCCTCGTCCGCCGAGGTCCTCTCCAACCGTTCCTCGGTCTTCTGCTGCGCATGGTGTTCTTTTTGCGCGGCAATGTAGGCCAGGACGAAAGGCAAGTTCTTCTTTCCAAAACTCACCACGCCGTAGCCTCGCTGCCAGCTCAGCACCTGCGAGCCCTGGTTCTGGTTCGTGTCATGAGCGCTGCCGCCTTTCAAATCCTTGACCAATTCGCTGATCGTTACCTGTGGCTCAATGTTGATTGCCAGATGGATGTGTGTTTCGGTACCGCCGATGGCGTGGAAGTACACGCCCTTGGCCCGCCGGCAGCGGTCTATGATAAACTGATCAACGATGGGCTCCAGTTCGGCCGTCAGTACAGGCTGGTCGTCCTTCACATGCCAGTTGAAGTGCAGGTAGATCTCGTGGTACACATGGCTGGACATGGTTGAAACCTCGGTCGAGAAGCCCGGCTGAAGCCGGCTATCCTGTTCTCCTGGTGCCCCCGGTTCCACCAGCTGAAGCTGGTGGCTGACAGGGAGTCGGCTAAAGCCGACTGAGCAGAAAGAGCCCTTCTCCTTGTTGACACACCTCTTGGATTTTGGTTGTTGTGTCACTGGCTTTGTTAGCCGGCTTCAGCCGGCTCATGGTCTGCCACCAGCTTCAGCTGGTGGTAGGTCTTTCCCCACAGCGTTCCGCGCTAGCCGGCTTCAGCCGGACTTCTCATCATGTCTTCAGACATGTCCTGCCCAGCAATCTCCACCTGCCGCTATTGCGCCTCGGGCAATCGGCGGGCGGTATTCTGCGGATCCCTGGCGGGCGGCTGCGACGCTGGCCCGGGTACATACAGCCCGGCGGGCGGAGCCTGGGGAGCTTGGTTCGCCCCTTCGAATCTCAGCACGGCACCGGGATACGGCGCGCCGGATGGCAACGCCTGGTAGCTCGTGTTGGAGATCGGTTGCGCTGGCACCACGGTGTTCGCGGCAGGCGCCGACGGTTCAAGTGTCCGTGTCTGCCCAGCGTCCCCGGGCGCGGGGGCCGGCAGGACCGACGCCGGTTCTCCCGGTCCCATCGGCAGCGGTGCCGGCTCGGGCACGATCCCGGTCGGGTTCGCATCCGGGAAGATCAGGGGAACCTCGGTGTCACAGTCACACCAGGCCCCGGGACGGGCGGACAGGCCCACGTCGCCGTACAGGGACATCACGTCGGCCAGGCACCAGCTCATCCGCTCCGATTCTGCTGTCTTGATCCGATCCAGGTCGTCATCGCTGCGGACGACGTGCGGGGTCATGATGATCAGCAGCTCGCTACGCGTCTCTGTTTCCTTCTGGAACTCGAACAGCGGCCCGACCACGGGAATGTCCGACAGGAATGGAATTCCCCGCGTGATCTTCGACTTGTTGGTCTGAATGAGGCCCGCAAAGACGATCGTCTGCCCGCTGCGGGCGCTAATCGTCGTCTGGGCCGTCACCTTGTCGATATTCCCTTGGAAGAAGGTCACCCCATCGCCCGCCGGAAGCTGGACGCCTTCGG
>CAIYOB010000235.1 GCA_903927685.1 uncultured Planctomycetaceae bacterium | reverse complement strand
TGCCCGTTCGCGCCGACGGCACCTACCCGCAGCCGTTGCCGGGGCTGATTGGCAAGCGAGAGTATTGAGCTTCCCGGGAGCGGTCGCGGCGATCGCGACTTTCCCGCATCCAAGCAACGCGCAGGAGGCGTTCCCCATGAAGTCGATCTTGTCCCGAGCCTTACCCCCGTTCGCCGCACTCGCGCTCATGGCCAGCGTGAGCTTTGCCGCCGACGACACGCCGCCCCGTGTGCGGGTCGAATCGCTGCGGCGGGTGTTCCATAATGGCGAGCACAACGCGTTTACGGACTTGGTCCGCTTTCAGGGCAAGATCTACTTGACGTTCCGCAGCTGTCCGGACGGACACATGGTCCATCCGACGGCGTCGATCATCATCCTGGCGAGCGACGATGCGCAGCAATGGCAGCCGGTGCATCGGTTCGCCGTGCCACTGCGGGACACGCGCGATCCGCATTTCCTGGTGTTTCGCGACAAGTTGTTCGTCGTCACGGGCACCTGGTACAGCGGGGCGACCACGCTGGCCCGCGAGGACTACGACCTGAACAAGCACCTCGGCTACGCGGCCTGGTCCGCCGACGGTGCGACGTGGCACAGCCCGGTCATGCTCGAAGGCACGTTCGGCCACTACATCTGGCGCGCGGCAGCGTTCGACGGCAAAGCCTACCTGTGCGGACGGCGCAAGCTGGAGTTCGAGGCGGAGACACGCGGCGAGGGTCGGCAAGTGGAGTCGTTGATGCTGGAGAGCGATGACGGCTTGATCTGGCGGAAACGGGCCGTGTTCCAGGAAATCGGCGGCGACGAGACCGCGTTCCTGTTCGAGCCGGACGGCAGCATCCTGGGCATCGGCCGGCGCAGCGGACCGGCCCAATTGCTGCGGTCCCGCCCGCCGTACACCGAGTGGGAGCGCAAGGATCTGGATCGAGCCATCGGCGGTCCGCTGCTGGCCAAGTGGGGCGACCGGTACGTGGTCGGCGGCCGCAAGACGACGCCGGAGACCGGCCCCAAGACCTCGCTGTGCTGGCTGATGGGCGATCAGTTGCATGAATTCGCCGAGTTGCCCAGCGGCGGCGACAACTCGTATCCCGGATTGATCGAGCTGGCCCCCGGCCGAGCCCTGGTCTCGTACTACTCCAGCCACGAACGCGACGAGTCGGGCCAGCCGATCACCGCGATCTACCTGGCCGAACTGGTGCTCGAGGATTGACGAGCAGGCACCACCCGCTCGCCATTTGCCCACCTCCGCCGCATCGCTACCCGCAGTTGGGGAAGCGAGTCCCGTTGGTCCTGCCCGGTCTCCGCTCCGCTGCGATTCCGCCGTAAACGGCAGGGCGACGGCGCACTACGCCGCCCGCAGGGTGCGGGCGCGGCTGGCCCAGTGGATCCACTGGGTGACTTCGGCCAAGTCCGGGGTCTTGCTGTTGCGGAGCATCCGCTTCGCCTCGTCGCTTTCGACAAACGGGCCGACGGTCTGCCACAGTGTCGCCGGTTCCAGCTTGGCCAAGATCTCCGGATCGGTCACGCCACAGGCGACCAGGATTTGCGCGTCGTGGCCGCGCAGCCAGGGGACGCGGCAGACCAGCGTGGCCTGCTGCTGCCAGATGCGAACAACCTGGGCGTCGACGCTGCGGCGTTTCAGCCGTGCGGCCGTCGCGGCCGGATCGGCTTGCAGGAACGGCGCCACGGTGCCGATGCCGATCGCCGTCAGCCGCTCGGCCGTTTTCGGCCCGATGGACGGCGCCTGTTCGATCGGGTCGGCCAGTTCCAGATAGAACCGTAGCGGCGTCTGGTCTTGTTCCATCTTCAGCACGACCGGCGAGGATTCTTCCGGGGTCCGCGGCCGCGCCGTCGCTGCCGGCCGGCGGGGTTCTTCCCGCTCGTACCGGGGACGCGGCGACCGTGGCGTCCGGTCATTGGCGGCACAGGTCCGCTGGCGATCGCGGCGTGCGGCGTGGATCCACTCGGTCAACCGCGACAGCTCATAGCGGTTGCCGGCCCGCAGCAGGACGTCGCCCGTGCTGGTCTCCGCAAAATGCTCGACGCGGCGGCGGAGTTCGGCGGCTTCCATTTGGGCCAACTGCTCGGGCGTGGCGATCCCGCACGCGACCAGGATCCGCGCATCGTACGGCCGCAGCCGGGGAATGCGGCAGGCCAATAGCGACTCGGCTTGCCAGCGGCGGATCATGGGGGCCGTGATCCCGGCATACCGCAGCCGGTCGGCCGCCTCGGCGACATCCAGCCGCAGCAGATCGCGAACGAACAGGACGCCGATCTTGCGGAACCGCTCGGCGGTCGCCGAGTCGATCGACGGGGCATCCTGGATCGGGCTGGACTCCAACAGGAAGAACTCGGCCGCCAGATCGGCATCCAGCAATTCGGGCGTCTGGCTCGGCTGCGGCGTCCGGACGCGCACGCGGTCCGTCAATTCGCCGGGGAATTCTTCCGAACTCCAACGCGGGCGATCGTCCACCAGCGGCGCATGGGCCGATTCCTCGGCGATCATGTTCAGTTGCTGGTTGATCTCCGCGAGGGACGGCGCCCGTGTCGGCTCGGCAGACGGGGCCGGTGCCGCAGCGCGTGGGCGATCAAAGGCCGGCAGCTGCCGGACGGAAACGTCCAGTGATCGGAAACGGTCCGCCACGTGCTGGTGGCGAGTGAACAGCAGCACCTGATGCCCCTGCTGGCCGAAGTCCCGCAGGACCGCGGCGGCCGTCGCGACGCCCGGATTGTCGATGTTCGCAAACGCGTCGTTCAGGATCAGCGGCAGACGCGTCCCGCGGCGGGCATAGGCGGCGACCAGGGCCAGGCACAGGCTCAAGTAGACCTGTTCCCGCCCGCCGGAGCCCAATTGCGGGTAAGTCAGCCGTTCGCCGCGACGGTGGTGGATCCCCAAGGCACGATTCCCGTCGATCGTGAGCTTCAACAGTTCGCCGTCGGACAGGCGGCGCAGCAACTCCGACGCCTCCAGTACGATCGCCGACGTGCGGACTTGCGCGGTCAAGCCGCGAAATTCGTCTTCCAGCCGAGTCACCGCAGCCATCAGTTCCCGCCGCCGCTCGAACTGGCGGAGGTTGATCTCGAGGCCCTCCAGTTCCTGTTGCTTCGCCTTCAGCCGGTGCTCTTCAAATTCCGGATCGCATTCCAAGGCCACCTGCCGCCGCTGGTCGCGCAAGTCGCGGAGTTCGGCCTCCAGGGTGCTCAGTTCATCGCGGAGCCGATCGCGGTTGGCGCCCAGTCGGCGCAGGTCCGCGTCCCAATGCAACAGCGTTTCGTCGTGCAGCGGCGGGTCGGCCTGGCTCGGGGCGGCGTCCGCGACACGCGGATGATACTGACAGTGGCACAGGCCGGCGCGGTCCGCCGCCAGAGCGACCGGTTCAGCCTCGCCGCCAGCCGCCAGTTCGGCCAGCAGAGCCTGACGCTGCAGGGCCAAGCCGGCCATCGCCGATCGCAATTCAGCTTCGCACCGCTGCAGTTGGCTCAGTTCCCCGTGGCTCTCGCGGCGCTGCGAACGGACTTCCCAATCGCTCAGTTCGTTGCACAAGCGGTACACGTCTTCGCGCAGCGTCGTCAGGGCCGGCTGCAGCGCGGCCCGCAGCGACGCGCACTGGCATTGCCCCGGCTCGGCTAGTGCCAGGTCGGCGACCGATTTGTGCAGCCGATCGAGTCCGTCTTCCAGCCGCCGCAAATACCGTCGCGGGTCGGTGTCCGCACGGAACTCCAGGCCGGGCACGAAGCCCGCCTGGTCCCGCAACCGCCGGCTGCGGTCTTCCAGGTCCTGCAGCACGCCTCGCCAACGTTCCAACTGAATATCGATATCGCGCAGCCCCTGGCGGCGTTGGGTCTCCAACTGCACCTGCCGCTGATGCGCCTCCCGCAACGACGCTTCGCGGCCCTGCCGGTCCGCTTGACGCGTCTCGATCTGGGCCGTGACGGTGCGCAGTTCTTCCTCGACGCTCTCGACCTGCTCTTCCAGGTCGACCAGGTTGGCGTCCAGCTGGGCCAGGCGGCGCTCCCAAGTCGTACGGCGGTCGTGCAACGAAGCTTGCAGCGTTTCCGCTTCCTGCTGCAGTCCGCGGCGACGCCGCACCAGGTCCTCGAACGGAATCTCCGCGGTCGTGATTTCCGCCAGCGCGTGGCGTTTGCTCTGCAGCCGATCCTGCAATTCCGCCGCCCGCTCCGACTCGGCGTGCGAGCCCAGCAGGTCAAAGCCTTCGGCCAAGGCCGTCTGAATCAGCTTGTCGACGTCCATGTCGCCCTGGAACTCGACCTGGAACACGCGCTCGAAGACATCCTGCCGCACGCTGCCCAGCAAGTCGTGCAGGCGGTGCATGCCGCCGACGGCCGCATCCTCGTTCTCGACGACCAGTCGATCCTGACCGGGGCCGTCGTCACGCCGGACGATCGTCCGGCGCCCGAACGGCCCTTGCACCGTCAGAGCCCCGCCGGCCTGGACGCCCGCCGGCAGGTAACGCTGGCGAACCTGATCTCCGAAGCCGTACAAAATCGCATTGATGAACCGCACGACCGTGGTCTTGCCGGAGCCGTTGGGGCCGTAGATGACGTTCAGCCCTTCGGACAAATTGGACAGCCGCAAGTCAGCCCAGACACCAAACCGTTCCATTTTCAGACTGGAAATGTACACCTTCGGGGCTCCTGGCAAAGACGCTAGCTAAGTCCGGACGATCCGCGCGAGGCGGCCAAGGAGGCGGGAGAGTAGCAAAACCGGCAACTGGGGGCTACGGCGATTGGCGGTTTTTCATGTCGGCCGACCCGGTGTCGGGCGACCCGGACTCGACCTTGCCGGCCGAATGCGGTACCCTACGATCTGTGTGTCTTGGCTGACGATCGTGCTAGCAGAGGAGACCCGATGATCGCGATGTTCACTGTTACCTGCGCTTCGTTCCTGGCCGGAGCCGCCGAGCCTGCCAATGCGCCGCGGCTGCCGGAAATCGCCTTCGAGAAATACCAGTTGCCCAACGGACTGCAGGTCATCCTGCACGAGGACCATTCGACGCCGATCGTCGCCGTGAACGTGTGGTACCACGTCGGCTCGAAGAACGAACGGCCGGGCCGGACGGGGTTTGCCCATCTGTTCGAGCACATGATGTTCCAAGGCTCGCAGCATTACGACAAGGACTACTTCGGACCGCTCCAGCAGGCTGGCGGGCAGCTGAACGGCTCGACCAACATGGATCGCACGAACTATTGGGAAACGGTGCCGTCGAATTACCTGGAGACGGCGCTGTGGATGGAATCCGATCGGATGGGATTCCTGGTGCCGGCCATGAGCCAGGAAAAGCTGGACAACCAGCGGGACGTGGTCCGGAACGAGCGGCGGCAAAGCTACGAGAACCGGCCCTATGGCCTGGTCTACGAAGTGCTGCTGGCCGGCAGCTATCCGCCGGACCATCCGTACAGCTGGCCGACCATCGGCTCGATGGCCGATCTGGCCGCCGCTTCGCGCGAGGATGTGGCTGACTTTTTCCGCCGCTATTACCATCCCGCCAACGCCAGCTTGTGCCTGGCCGGCGACTTTGACCCGGCGACCGCCAGGCGGCTGATCGAAAAGTACTTCGGCCCGATCCCGGCCGGTCCCAAGGTCGACAAAGTCGCGCCGCCAGCCGTGCCGCCGTTGCCGGCCGATCTGCGGGTGCGGATGACAGACCGCGTCGGCTTGGCCCGCATGTACTTGTCGTGGCACACGGTGCCGCTGTATGCGGCGGACGACGCCGAACTGGACGTGCTGGGCGATGTCCTCGCGGGCGGCAAGACCTCGCGGCTCTATCGGCGGCTGGTCCGTGACAAGCAGATTGCCCAGGACGTGGTCGCCGCGCAAAACTCGCGGGAATTGGCCGGCAGCTTCATGGTGGTCGTCACGGCGCGACCCGGCCAGACGCTGGCCGAGTTGGAGGCGGCCGTGCTGGACGAGATCGCCAAGCTGCAGAACGAGCCGCCGTCGGCCGAGGAAGTCGCCCGGGCTGTCGCGCGTCACGAGTCGGCTGCGATTCAACAACTGGAGTCCGTCGGCGGCTTCGGCGGCCGGGCGGATCAGCTGAACATGTACAATGTCTACACCGGCGAGCCCGGCTTCCTGCAGCAGGATTTCGACCGGTACCTGAAAGTCGATCCGGCCGCCGTCCAGCGTGTGGCCCGACAATACCTGGGCGCCAAGAAGATGGTTTTGGAAATCGCACCCGGCGCGGAAACCACGATTACGCCTGACCCGCGTCAACCGGCTGCCCAAGCCCGCGAGGAACTGGCCAAGGGATACCGCGAGGCGCCGCTGCCGGCCGCGCCAGCCATCGCCGAGGACGAAGACCGCAAGCAACTGCCCCAGGGCGCGGCGCCGCCCAAGTTCGAGTTGCCGCCGATCCACCGCCGGACGCTCAGCAACGGCATGCAAGTCCTGGTGGTCGAGAACCACGAACTGCCCAGCCTCAGTCTGAACGTCGTGTTCCCTGTCGGGACGTCCAGCGACAAGCCGGATAAAACGGGGCTGGTCGATCTGCTGGCCGCCGTCTGGAACGAAGGCACCCAGACCCGCAGCTCCGAGCAGATCGCGGAGGCGCTGGCCAATATCGGCGCGCGGCTGTCCGTCTCGGCCGACTGGGACACGTCGGGGGCCCAATTGTACACGCTGAAACGCACGCTGCCGCAGGCGCTGGAGGTTTTCGCCGACGTGCTGCAGAACCCGGCCTTTCCGGCGGACGAACTCGAGCGGCAGCGGAACATCGCGATCGGCCGGCTGCTGCAAGTCCGCAACGAGCCCAACGCCTTGGCCAGCCTGGCGACCGGCGCCAAGCTGTACGGTCCCGAGCATCCCTACGGCCGGCCGGAATACTCGTCGGAGGGCGCGCTCAAGTCGATCGGCCGCGATGACCTGGAGGCGTTCTATCGCGCCCACGTGCGGCCCGACGGCGCGTCGCTGATCGCGGTGGGCGACATCACGGCCGACGAGATCGCCCGGGAATTGGAGCGGGCCTTGGGCGGTTGGAAAGCGGCCGGCGCCCCGCCGGTGCCCGCATTCCCGCCGCTTCCCGCTCCGCAGCCCACCCGGCTGACCCTGGTCGACAAGCCCGGCGCAGCCCAGTCGGTGATCTCTGTGTGCCTGATCGGGACGGAGCGAAAGTCGCCGGACTATTTTGCCCTGAGCGTCATGAACACGATTTTCGGCGGCCAGTTCTCCAGCCGCCTGAATATGAACCTGCGCGAGGACAAGGGCTATACCTACGGAGCGCGGACCGCGTTCGAATGGCGAGTCCACCAGCCTGGGCCGTTCGTGGCGCGAGCTGCCGTGCAAACCGCCGTGACCGCTCCGGCGCTCGCCGAGTTCCTCAAGGAATTCGCGGGGATGCGCGGCCAGCGCCCGGTCACTCAGGACGAGTTGGAGTTCAACAAGAACTACCTGACACGCGGTTATCCGGCGCGTTTCGAGACGCCGAGCGATATGGGCGGTCAGCTGGAAGCGATCATTCAGTTCCAACTGCCCGACGATTACTTCAATTCAGTGATTCCGGGCCTCACCGCCGTGACCAGTGACGAGGTGGTCCGTGTGGCCAACAAGTACCTGGACGTCGAACGCCTGGCCATCATCGTCGTCGGCGACCGCAGTCAGATCGAAGCCGACCTGCGCAAGCTGCCGGCCGGCGAGAATCTGGAAGTGGTCCAGTTCGATGACGAGTTCCGCCTGGTGCCCGTCAAGTGACGGCGGCCCAGGCCGTTTCCGTTGGATCGCGCGGCCTCGGGGTTGGGTACCCGGGGTCGAGACACGAGAGGTGAGCGTTTCTGACGACACCAACGCCCCTGTCGGAGGCCGTTTCCCGTTGGGTGCCAGTCGCTGGGCCCGCAGTGCCGGTGCGACGTCCGGCGCACGCACGCTTCTCCGTTTTGTGGCATTCCCATGAACATGAAAAACTGGTCGCGTCTTCTGGTCAGTCTTTGCTCCATCCTACCGGCGTGCCTGCTGGCACAGGGCGAGACCGCCGACACGCCCGCGGCCGCAGGGCTTCAGGCCGACCCCAGTCTGACAGCCAACGCGATCCGCGACGGCGACTTTGCCTCGCTGGCAGCGTGGACGCGGAACGAACACCTCGCGCGGGCCGGCAAGGTGTCGCTGGAGCCGGCGGAGCACGCGGTAAGGATCACCAACCCGGCGATTGACCTCGATGGCTCGCTGTACCAAGACATCGCGACCGGTGGACACCCTTGGTTCGCGTGGTCGGTGCGCACCAAAGGCGCGGGCATGATGCGGGCCTCGCTCGGGCTGGTGGCACTGGACGCCGCGGGGAGCGTGCTTGCCATCGAGACGCCGACCAGGATCCAAGGCTCGAGCTGGGGCGCGCACGGAGGCACGCTGCGGATGCCTCCCGGCACCGCGACCCTGCGGGTCTTGCTGACGGTGCTCGACGGCAGCTGCAGCTTTGCCGACGTGCGGGTGCGCAAGGCAGAGGCGCCGGTGCGCACGGCGGCGCGGACGCAGTTCTCGCCGGGCGAGGGATTCGCGGTCCAGGTGCACGAGGTCGACCGCCCGTTGTGGGAGCTGTTTGCCGACGATCTTGACGGCGATGGCCGGCCGGAGATTGTCGCCTGCGACGTCGATGGCATCGTGACCGTGCGGCACGAGGGTGAATCGCCTCTCTTGCGACTGGATGCCGGTGCCCTGGTTTACCAGTTCGCCGCCGCAGACCTGGACGGGGACGGTGGCAAGGAGATTCTCTATTCCTCGCTCGACCCCAAGCTGGCGCTGCGTGCGATCAACCTGCGCGGCGAGATCGTGCGCGACTTTGCGGACGTTCGCGGCCCCGAGCGGGTGGCGGTCGGCGACCTGGACGGCGATGGGCATCCTGAAATCGCGGTGACTGTCGACAATCAGCGCGCGGGGTCGGGCCTGGCGGCTGGTCTGGCGGTCTACGATCGCACGGGACGCCGGCGGTGGGGGCAGGAGCGGGTGCTGCGGCACTTTGCGTTTGCCGATTGGATGCCCGGCGGCGGTCAGGAGTTGATCGTCGGCGGCCCGCGGACCGAGTTTGCGGTCCTGGGCCAGACAGGGGACGAACTGCGGCGGTTCACGGTCAAGGCGACGCTGCTCGAACAGTTCGAAGTGGCGGACCTGGATGACGACGGCTCGCCCGAGGTTGTGGCGCTGTACCAGAGCGGCACGCAGTACGGACTGACCGGACACAACGGGCGCGAGGCCTTGTGGGATACCCCGGTCACCGTCTCGCCCGGCAGTCCCACTGGCGCGAGCGGACTGGTGGCGTGCGGGGACTTCGACCCAAAGCTGGCGGGGAAAGAGACGGTGGTGGTGGGACTGCACGTCGTCTCGCTCGTCGACGCCGCGGGCGTGATGCGGTACCAGAGCCGCGATGTTCGCGACCAGGCGCACTGGGAGATGTGGGCGCCGGATGGCATCAACAGTCCGGACATCGGCTGCTGGGCAGGGCCGGCGCCGCAGCTGTTCCTGGCGTCGTCGCGTTTCCGCCATCCCGCCTACTATCGCCTCGAATACGGCAAGCCGGACGAATTCAAGGCATTCAAGACGCCCGATCAGGAGAAGCACCTGGAGGAAATCCACGCGGCCGTGAACGCTCGGGCCGCGCTGCCGGCGCGATCCGGCGAACGGATCAAGGTGTTCATGGCGCTGGGCTCGTTAGCCAGCGCGCCGGAGGCGACGCTCCACCAGTACGCGGCAGCGTTGAAGAAACTGGAAACGCCGGCCCTCGAGTACCTGGTGATGTACGAGGCAAGCGACCTGCTGGGCCACGAGCGCGGCCAGAAGATGACGACCGACCAGATCGTCGACCGAGCGCGGCTCTTGGAGCAGGCGGGCATACCCTTCGGCTACTTTGCCACGCATGGCGGCCAGGTGTGGATCACGCGCGAGGCCATTCGCCGCAGCAAAGAAGCCGCGCCGCGGATGTTCCGATTCCTGTACATTGCCGAGAACCTTGAAACGCTCTATGCGCCGCTGTACAAGGACGTTCTCACGTGGACCGACCAGACGCTCGACTTCTGCGCCGCCCACGGGATGAAGATGATCTTCAAGGAAAAGCACGACGTGTGGGGCCTGCTGCCGTCCGACCCGGAAGTCTTCAACGTGCTGTTCAGCCCGGAGCATCGCGAGACCACGGTCCCGATCTGGTCGACGAATCAGCCGTACCAGCCGGAGATTCAGCTGGGCGGGATGCTGGGATTGAAGGCGGCGGGGTTGTGCCGCGAGTTCGGGATGTCGACGCAGTACTGGAACTGGCACGAGTGGGGACGCTATCCCCGCGGGATCCGCGACATCTCACCCGCCTTTGTGTGCCCCGCGGACATCATTCTGCGGCTCGAGTTGCTGGGGGTGGCGCTGGGCGGGACCTGGGTGCATATCGAGGGTGGGCAGACCTACCTGGCAAACGATCCGCGCGAGGGAGTTGTGCCGCTGGCCAACCGGCATCGGGAACTGGTCTACGAACTGGTGCGCAAGAATCTGGTCGTGCCCGGCGCGGTGCCGACGAACGTCAACCGCGCGGCCGTGGTGCGGACCTTCCATGCGGCCTTGGAGGCAGGCAAGGAACAGGGACGGAAGGTGGCTTATCCGTACTATGACCGCAACACCGAGGCGTTGCGGCGAGGCTTCCTGCCGGCGCGGTACATGTTCGAGCCCTACCCGCCGGAGGCTTTTCCCCGCCTGGCCTACGACGAGGACTGGAACGTGCGTTCGTGCTTTCCCCGGACGCCGTACGGCTGGGTGCCGGTGCTGCCGCCGATGGCGGAGGTTCCGGCGGGGGCCTTGGCCATTCACACTGACGGCGAGCGCGTGCGGTTGAGCGGCGAGTGGCAGGCGGCGGTGGCGGCAGCGGACGAAGTGGAGCGCGTGCTGAAGCAGGGATCGGCCGCGATTCCGCTGTGCGCGCCCGGGGCCTGCCTGGTCCTGCAGGGCGATCCGGCGTCGACGTGCACGGCCGTGATCCTCGACCCCGGGTATCTCGCCCCGCGCGGCGTCGAGACCACGCTGACCGCAGCCGACCGTCCCCTCCGATGCGTCACGGATCTGGTCACCGGCGCGCCCTTGCCGGTCGCAGGGAACGGCTGCCGAGTGGACGTCCCGCCCGGTGCCTTCCGTCTGCTGCAAGTCGAATTCGGCCGGCAACCCGAGCGCTGAGCCGGCGGATCCGATTGACGAGGGTCGGAGCCAAACGAAGCGGGGAAGAGACGAAGGCAAGACAGTTTCCGGGGCCACTTATCTCGATCTGGAGGGCGACACGTGCGGACAAGGAACTGCAACCTGCGTCAGATCCTGGTCATCCTGTTGCTCGTGCTGGCTCTGCCCTGGCGAGCGTCAGGACAGCCGGACGCGGCGCCTGCGAGTTTCTCCACGGGCGGACATACTATCTACCACCTCGGCACCGCCGCCTTGTCGGACGGTCGCCGCGGAATCGTGGCCGCCGCGTATGACGGTGCGGTGTTGTGTTTTACGCCGCAAGGCGAGCAGCTGTGGAGCGTCAGGCCCGGCGGCGATTTTCCCTACGATCTCTGTGTGGCGGACATCGATGGAGACCAGCGAGACGAAGCCCTGGTTGCGACAGCCGCTGGCGCCCTGCATGCCGTCGATGACGACGGCTCGCAGCTGTGGACCTTCAACCGCCCTGCGCCGTTGTTTCAGGTCGCCGCGGCTCGTCAAGCCAACGGCCTACCGATCATCCTGACCGGTGGG
>CAIYOB010000234.1 GCA_903927685.1 uncultured Planctomycetaceae bacterium | reverse complement strand
TGACAATTCGGTAGCAGAGTGAGGCCGAACGATCGGTCGGGGCAGACCGCCAGCACGACAAACGCTGCGGGCTCGCGTGTTCGCCCCATCCCCCACATGGACTCGGCACGATGATACCCGGCATTGACCCGAGAATTGACATTGCCTTCAAGAAGGTGTTCGGCAGCGAGCCGTGGCGGGACCTGACTGCCTCGTCGATTAACGCGGTGTTGGAGCCCCCGCCTCCGCAGTTGGTCGTGGATGTGGAGTTGCTCAACCCGTACAGCGAAAAGATGGCGCTGGACGACAAGGTGTCGATCCTGGACATTAAGGCCCGGGATGACCAAGGGCGGCTGTACAACCTGGAGATGCAGATGCTGGCGACGGTTTCGCTGGTCCAGCGGCTGCTCTACTATTGGTCGAAAGCAAGAATGGAGGAGAGTTGCATGCGGATGCGTTGCCGGACGCGTTGAATCGGCCGGATCAGCAGAAAGCGATGGGAGTGCTGAAGATGTTGGCTCAAAGCGACGTGGAACGGGAACTGTACGAAGGCCGGCTGAAGGCCAAGCGGGACATGCAGACGCTGGAAACGCTGCGCGACCAGTGGCAACGGCGGGCCGTTGAATCGGAGCAGCGACTCGACGCCGTGACACGGGAGCGAGACGAGGCCAGAAAACTGGCCTTCGTGCGCGAGATTCAGCTGAGGCAACGGTTGCTGAATCGCGCCATTCCAGCGACGAACGAATTGCTTGGCCGGAGCGTGGAGGAGTTACAGGAACAAGCTGAGCGGCTCGAACGGGAGGTGACAGAGAAGACCGGGCCGGCCTGATTGGCGCCGGGTGTCCTGGTCCAGCGAGTTTCGTTCGATGCGAAGCCGCATCGATGGGTTAGCTGCAATATGCCAGACGAGGGGACCGGCGGCGGCAAGAACGGGCCGGCCGGTCTGGCGCGATACATTGTCCATTGACAATTTGGTAGCAGGGCGCGATCGGTCGCTCGGTCGGCGCAGATCGCCATCGTGACAAGCATCGTCGGGGTTCGTCGTCTACGCCGCGCGCCGGACCGTGACGATCGGCAGATGGTTGCGGCCGGCGTGATTCTCCACCTTCAGTTCCAGCCGCTGGCCCGGCCACCCACGAATGGGCACGCATGGCCGCGCACACGGCGAGCCCCGCGGCCAATGTACCCGCGGTTCCAGACGCGGGTAGCGACAAGTCGGATGGTGCCCGCGGTAGATCTCGTCCGGTGTGGCCTCCTTGAACGCGGCTAGATCTTGCGGTTCTCGCACGAAATCTTGAAGCCGGCACACCAAAACTTTGGTCCCTTGTTGCAGGCGAGGTACTTGGGAATCTGCCCGGCGGTGTGGATCGTGCATTTCTGGCAGGCGAAAGAATGTTCCCCCATGCTGGTGCAGCGAGTAGAGCCCGCATACAATGGCCGCATTCCTGTTGATCGCTGCCGACTGGAGAATGCGTGCCATGAACCCACGATGCGGCCTGCGCTGCCCCGTCCTTGTCTCAGATCGCATCGACTGGGATCGCGACTATTCGTCGCTAACTCTCGGCCAGCTGCTCGCGATGCAGCCTAACGAGTTGGCGGCCGTGGATCCGCTGGCCATGAATCTGATCGTGGCCAAGGGTATCCCTGCGCTGGCCCATATCGAGATCCGGTGCTACCAGGACATCGTGAACGGCTGGGTGACGGACTTCGCTCATCGTTGTTTGCCACGCTGGGAGTCCTATTTCTACGAGAACCCGCAG
>CAIYOB010000233.1 GCA_903927685.1 uncultured Planctomycetaceae bacterium | reverse complement strand
GACTG
The DNA here is from genome assembly GCA_903927685.1 of uncultured Planctomycetaceae bacterium. The sequence continues at coordinate 14,831 of CAIYOB010000233.1, read as the reverse complement.
CGGTTGCGGCCCATTCTGATGACCTCGTTCGCCTTCATCCTGGGCGTGGTTCCGCTGGTTCTGGCCAAAGGTGCGGGCGCAGAAATGCGATTCACGCTCGGATTGGCTGTGTTCAGCGGCATGCTGGGGGTGACGATCTTCGGGATCTTCTTTACCCCGATCTTCTATTATATCATCCGCTGGTTTGCCGCCCGAGGAACCTCGGCCACGCCGGATGTGCCGAAACTGAATCCGGAGCCTGGGAAGGCAGAAGCGTCCGGTTGAGTTCATGCTGGTCGGCCGGATCAGCCAGGTCAGCCTGCCCCACGCAGAATTCATTGACCTGCCGGCGGCCGAGCAGGTAGAATTCAGGGGGCAGGCCCCACAACGCCCCGGGCCGGCCCAGTGCAGCAGGGGGAATGGGAGAACAGCAATGTCGCGCAGCGGATTGATTATCGCGGTCGTCGTGGCGGGGCTGTCGATCCGGGCAGAGACCGACAGCCACGCCCAGCAGGTCCAGCTCACTTCGCCGTATCAGACGATGAGCGACAGCTTCTACGAGAATTTCGGTTTTGGCGGCATCAACATGGGACGTAGCGGGCCTGGCGGCGGCTGGTATTTCAACACCGGGCCGGCCGGTTCCACGCCTCCGCAGTTCGGCGGCTACGATCCGGGGGCCGACGCCCGCTTCGGGATGCGGTTCGGCGGGCCCTTGGGTTTCGGGTTCAACATGCTGGCCGGCCAGGGCAGCAGCCGCAGCAACACGGTCACCGCGCCTACGATCGTGATGCCCAATGGCGGCTCCGGCTCGCTGTTCAGCGGCTCCATTCGCCCCTTTGTCACCGGCGTGGTTCCCATCGTGGGCAACGCGCCCGCGGTCCCGATGATGCCGATCGCTCCGCAGTACTCGGTCAGCCCTTTGGCCCAACGGCTGGCTCAGTTGCAGCAGCAGCCGGCGACACAGGCCGGAGCGGGCGCGGATCGCGATCCCGTCCCCGTGGCACCGCCCCCACGGCCAGCGGCCGACGACGCTGGGCCGCTGGTCATCAAAGGCGGCCAAGTCCAGGGTGACCCAGAAGCCGGCCGACCGGCGGCAGCGGCCGCGTCCGGTGACAGCACGGCGAACCACGGCGATCTGAGCGTAGCCGAGATCCGCCGCCAGCAGGCCGCCGAAGAAGCGGCCCGGCTGGAAGAGATCCAGGTACGGATCGAAAAGGCGAAGGGGCTGGAAGAGGCCGGCAAGCCGGGGCAGGCGAAGATCTATTACCAACAGGCCGCCACGCGCGCCGACGGCGAATTGAAACAACAGTTGCTGGACAAGATCCGTTCGCTGGCCGAGGCCCAGTGACGACTGCCGTCCCGGATGTCGCTGGAAACGGCCACCGGGACTCGCCGCCTCGTGCCGAAGAAATCCCGGGACAGGCAGATTGCTGAGACAAGAATGGAAATCGATCCTCACCGGACGTACGCCGTGATCTCGGGCGACATCGTCGGGTCGTCTCGCTTGGGCCGCGATGCACGCGCAGGCTTGCCCGGTGTTCTCAGGCAGGCAGCGGCCGCGGCGCGGGAGTTCCAGGGCGACGCGATTCCGCTGGATATCGACGTCTATGCGGGCGACTCGTGGCAACTGCTGCTGTCCAGGCCCGGTGCGGCGCTGCGGGCTGCGGTGTTCCTGCGGGCGTATCTCTTGGATCGTGCTGACGGCGTGGACACTCGGATTGCGATCGCGATCGGCGGCGTTGACTTCGTCCCCGGAGACCGCGTTTCCGAGGGGGATGGCGAGGCATTCCGCCTGTCCGGAAGGCTTCTTCAGAGCGGGGATCCAGCAAGACGCATGCAGTTTGCCTCCGAACGCGTTCCGGATGTCCAAGTGTGGGACGTGGCGTTTGCTCTGATCGACGCAATTGTCACGAAAACGTGGACGGGAAAACGGGCACGCGCGATCTCCGGGGCGCTGCGCGGCTGGCCCCATGCCCGCATCGCTGGTCTCTGGACACCGCCCGTGAGGCAACCAACGGTCGCCAGAGGACTTGAGGCCGCGAGTTGGCCTGCTGTCGAACTCGCAATTGAGCGTTTTGAGCTGGAATTTGCCACCATTTAGTTATAGCGCTATCGCGCTAATAACCGATTCTATAGCGCTCGCTAGATATAACCATTTAGAGCTAAATTCTGGCGGGAATGTGGCCCGTGTGGCAGATTCCGGCTGTCATTCTGGCGGTCCATCCGCTGGTCGATCTCGTCAAGGAAGCGGGGACACGCTGGCTGGCCCCGCCCGGCCAGGATCGCGGCCTTCCAGTGCGATGGAAGATGGGGGCATTGCTGGCGGATCAGGCACTGCACTTGGCCGTCCTGTTAGCCTTGGTGGCCATCCTGGACGGACGCGTGCTCATCAGCGGCCCCAACTTTTGGACCGCCGTCTTCGGCTCGTTGTGGGTCAAAACGCTCGTGGCGATCTCCGGCTTGATCGTGAGTGTCTACGCTGGCGGCGTGGGGATTGGCATTCTGGTCGCGCCGTTGGTCAAAGAGCTTCGTTCCTCCGGCGACGAGCACTCGCTATCGCCGCGGCGGCGCGGGTTCGAGAAGGGCGGCCGATATATCGGGCAACTCGAACGCACCTTGATCCTCTTGTTCATCCTGGGCAATCAGCCGACCGGCGTGGGATTCCTCGTGGCGGCGAAGTCGGTTTTTCGTTTCGGCGATCTGAAGGAGCACGAGGACCGCATGGAGGCGGAGTACATCATTATCGGAACCATGCTCAGTTTTGCCTGGGGGCTCGTCGCCGCTTGGCTGACGCAATACGTATTGCAGCAGGTCTAGGTGGGCTCGCCGAAGGGAGCCAGTTGCGTGCGCGGTGAGGCACTGCTTACTCGTCCGCCGCGAGACGGCTGAAATTCGGTGCCCCAACTCAACCGGCGGGCGAGTCAGCAGTGCGGGCGGGTAGGACGCAACCTCGCTTCACCGATTTTCGGCCCTCCGCGCCCGGCGCACGGCTAACTCGCACACCGGGAGAGCCTGGCAACAAAACGAGCTGTCGTCGGCAAACCCGGGGCCGCTGAAAAGTCCGGAACTCCGGAACCCGAAACTGAAGAAACAAAAACCCGGGACGACAAAAAATGGGATGACTCCCTCGGCTCTCTGAGCTGGCCCCCATTTTCTTGCCCTCCATTTTCCTGCCCACCGTTGCCGAACCCGGACCTGACGACGGCCCCCGGACGAAAGAAACGTCCGCCCTCGTCCTGGCTCCGCTGCGGCACACCGGCGCTCCAAGAAAGAGATTGCCGCCCGCCGAGCGATGCGGTAACGGGATAATGCATTCGTCCCTTTCGGCAATGACCACGCCTCTCGCGGCCTGGGCGTCATTGACTCGTCTGCCGACAGCACGAACGGACGGTCGTGGGGATACTCCGTGAATGTAGTGAAGGGACAAGACTGGTGGTGGCTCGCACTGAGGGGGCTTGCGATCGGACGTTGACATCGAAGACGATCCTGTCTTCCAATTGGATCGAGTGCAATGGGAGCGAATCTGGGAGCGTCTTCGCGATGACGCGTCCGGCACCCCCAGGTTGATTCGCTGCGGGCGATCAGGCAGAATCACGTAGTCGAGTCTCTCCGAGATTCGAATCCGGTCTCGGAGCGACCTGGCTACGTGGTCGCGTCTCCCCCGAGACTCGAACCTGGTCTCGGAGAGCCCAGCCCACGTGGCCGCATGCCCGCGATTCGTCCGCTCGAGTTGGAGCCCACGCCATGACCCGGTTCTCGCTTGCCCACAGCTGCCTGGCCGCCTTGCTGCTGGTCCTCGCTGCATTCGATGCCTTCGCTCAGGAATCGCCGCCCCCTTCCCCAGCGACGCCCGTCGACGCCGCCCTGACCCAAGCCGAATCGCTGCTGGCTGCCGCCCGGGCCGGCAAACTGGAGGCCGCCGACGCCGAGGCCGCCGCAGGCTTGCTGGACCACGACGACCCGTTCGTGGCCGGGATCGCCGAGTGGGCCTTGGCGACCAAAGTGAATAACGAAAACGACGGGCAGGTGGCGAGATGGCCCGCGGCCGATCCGCCGGCGTGGTTTGTCCGCTGGTCCCGGTTGGACGGTGAGTTTCTGCTGCAGTGCGACTATGTCCGGCAAGCCGTCGTTTGGGGCGTCCACCGCGACAGCGCCGGCCTGCGGGGCTCGCTCGGGCTGATCCTGCGGCGGGCTCGCGGGTCCCTGGCCGACGGTCGAGCACGGGGGATTCCCGCGGCCGATTCCGTCCGGCTCGAAACGCAATTGGCCCAGTTGGAGGCACTGCGGGAACAGTTTTCGGCCCGCCTCGCGGACGCGCCGGACGATCTGCCCGGACAGCGCCGCCTTTGGCTGGCTGCCCGCCGGACGGCCCGGGGCATCGTGCTGGCCAATCCGGCTGTTCGCTTGGACCAACTGGCCTTTGTCCAATGCCATCCCGCGTCGTTTCCCAACATCACCGGGTCCCAGTATCCCTGGGGGCATAAGCCGGGCGGCGACATCTGCGTCCAGTCCGGCCTGCATCCGGGCGCTCCGGTCCGGAACCTACTGGACGGCCGTCTGGGACCGGGACACGCCCATGGCCTGGACCTTGCCTGGGACGCCGACCGCCTCGTCTTCGGCTACGCCCAGCAGCCCGACTGGCCGCCGCCCTGGGACACGCTTAGCGGCGATAACGTGTTCCAGCTGCGGGGCAGTCAGGAGCCGACGCACATCTTCGAGATCGGACTGGACGGCGGCGGTTTGCGGCAGCTGACGGACCATTCGTACTGGAGCGACTTTGAGCCGACCTATCTTCCCGATGGCGGGATCGTCTTCGCCTCTGACCGCTCAGGCCGCAGCAGCGAATGCGGCAAGTTCTCGGCCGACCACACGGTGATCAACCTGTATGCGGTCGGCCCGGACGGCGGCCCGCCGCGGCGGCTGAACGACAACAAGGATATCGATCGCTATCCGCACACGCTCGACAACGGCCTGGTCGGCTACACGCGGTGGGAGTACCAGGAGCGGCATTTCCTGGAAGTCCACTCGCTGTGGACCGTGCGCCCCGACGGCACCCAAGCGGACGCGTTGTACAAGCAGCACATGCCGGCTCCCTACGGTCTGCGCGACACACGTTCCATTCCCGGTACATCCCGGCTGGTTTCCATCGCGACGGGGCATCACACGCTGGCCTACGGCCCCGTCGTGATCGTCGATCCGACGCGCGGGATCAACGCGCCCGACGGTCTGCGAATCGTCACGCCCGGCGTCAAGCCGCAAGAGGGCAAGATGGCTGGCGTGCCGGTGGCGGAGGGCGGCGTGCCGGACGCCTGTGGCGTGTACCAGACGCCGTGGGCTCTGTCGGACACCTGTTTTCTGGTTTCCTATTCGTACCACAGCAGCACCCGCGCCAACGGCTTTGCTCTGTACGTGATCGACGTGTTCGGCAACAAGGAACTGGTGCATCGCGATCTGATCTACTCCTGCTCGTTCCCCATGCCCGTGCGTCCGCGGCCTCGACCGCCGCGGGTCGCCCCGACCGCCGACGCATCCCAGCCGACGGGAACGTGCTACGTCGCCGACGTCTACCGCGGTTTGAAGGGCATCCCGCGGGGTAGAGTCCGGTATCTGCGGATCTCGCAGCGTGTCGGCTGGCCGCTGGACGAACAGGTCGGCGCCATGCGGTACCTGCCCGGCAATGCCTGGGAGAAGCAGTTCGGCTACTGGGAGTGGGCGCCGGTCCGTGTGCTGGGCGTGGTGCCGGTCCAGGCGGACGGCTCGGCCCACTTCACCATCCCGGCCGACACGTCGGTGTACTTTCAGGCGTTGGACGAGAACGGGATGGAACTTCGCCGGATGCGGAGCCACATCACGCTGCAAGGCGGCGAGGTCCGCGGGTGCGTGGGCTGCCACGAATCGTCAGGACACGCGCCGGCCGTGGCGGGTGCGGTCGGGAGCGCGAGCGGGAGCCCTGCGGTCGGCATCGCGGTCGCTGCGCCGGCGGCGGGGATCCCCCTGGCGTTGACAAGTCCCGCCGAAGTCCCCGTGCCGCCGCCCTGGGGCGCCGACCGGTTGGTCGGTTACGAACGGCTGATTCAGCCTATCCTGGATCAGCATTGCGTGCGTTGTCACGGCGACCGGCAGCCGGACGGAGGATTGGATCTTACGGCGACGCGCGCCGCGGATGGATTCGTCCAGTCGTTCCGGACGCTGTTCGGGTTGCATTCCGCCGGCTCGACATCCACGGCCGGGGTCGGCCCCGGCGCTCGCCCGCTGGTCTCCGTCTCCAACCGTTTCAGCGGGGCTGCCGTGACGAAACCGCTGGAGTTCGGGTCGCACCAGAGTCCCCTGGTTCGCGTGCTGTTGGAGGACGAGTTGCACCGCCGCGAGGCACCGCTGACGCGTGACCAGTGGTGGACGCTGGTCACCTGGGTCGACGCGAACGCCCCGTACCACGACACCTTTTTCAATCGCCGTCCGGCCGAAGGCGGTCCGCCGGAGCGGACGATCGTGTGGACGGAGACAACTGCTCCCCGGGCCCGCGTTCGAAACTAGTTCGAGGTCAGGGCTAAATGTTGGGGTGCCTGGGGTCGAGTGCCGCGAGCCCCCAGTGGCAAGAACTGGGGGCTCGCCACTCGTACCTCGTGGCTCGGCCCCAGCCACCCAACCCCAATTCTTAGCCGGACTTCGCTTCCGGCACGCGTCGCCAGTCGTACTTCGTCTTGCCGTCCTTGTCCAGCAACAACAGGCGGTCCTGCGTCAACTCGACAATCCGCTCGTCAACCCGGTCCCCCAGCGTCTTCAGGATCAGTTGCACGGTGACGGCAGGCTCGCCCTTGATCGTCCGCTTGTTCAGTCGGCCCTTGTCTACGGACCAGACCATGTCGAATTCCAATCGCGGGGCAAACAACCTGGCCTTCAACCCGTCCAGTTCGACGACCATTTTCCCCGTGCCGTCCTCCTGCAGCGTCATCGTCCGCTTTCCCTGGTACTCGTCTTGCCAAGTCCCGACAACCAGACGCCGGGACTGGTCGTCGTCCGGCACCGCTTGTGGCCGCTCCTGGCCGGATGTCAGCCCAACGTTCAAAATCGACACGGCAATCATCAACAGGTTTCGGAGCATCACACCCTCCCAGGTCTGCAGCATCGAGCAGCGTGCTCGCCGCGGACGCTCCATCTGGGCAATCATCGTAGGCTCGTCAAGACCCGGTTTTCAAGCGGCCAGCGGCGCCCCGCCCGGACCATCAATGCCTTAATCCGCAGCCGGCGCCTTGGGCTCTGCTGGCTTAGGCTCGTCTGCCTTGGGCTGTTCCGGCTTGGGCGGGTCTTTCGCCATCTGCCGGTCCAGCTGTTCGCGGGCTTGCCGCATCAGACTCCGCGCTTCGCCGGCCTGCTCGCTGTTGGGGGCTGCGTCGAGCGCTTTCTGGCCTGCGTCCAGGACTTTCTGGAATTCCTGTTGAATGAAGTAGCCGTTGGCTTTCAGCAGTTGCACTTCCTGCAAGCGTTCGCCGGCCAGTCCCGGCAGCGTCAAGGCTTTGTCCAGGGCCGCGTGGGCTTCGGCCAGTTTCTGGCCGCCCAGGCAGGCTTTGGCTTCGGCCACCAAGATGGTGACCTCGTACTTGGTCTTCAACCCGGCCTTGTTCTCGGCGTCCAGCGTGAGGATCTCGCGGGACCACTTCTCGCTGTCTTGCGCCAGCTCCGAATCCGGGACGCGTTCGGACTGCTTGGTCCGAGCCTCCAGCAACTGGTCGAGCAGTCGGGCACGGTCCAAACCGGCGGCGGACTCCAATTCGGTCCGCAACTTGGCGATCGTCTCTTGCCCTTCGGCCAGCGGCGAGAACCGCGCGAGCATGCCCTGGATATTCGCTACCTGCGGGCTGTCCGGGGCGGCCTCGACGGCCTGCTTCAGACACTTGACGACGGAGACGAAGTCCTTGGCATAGAAGAAACACTCGCCCTGGGCAAAGTAGGCGTCCTGCTTCTGTTCGCCGCCAACTCCGGGCAGGCCCACCGCTTTCTCGTACACCGCACGGGCTTCGTCATACTTCCGTTCCTGTTTCAGCCCGTCGGCCTCGGCCAACAACTGCCGGAACTGATACTTGATCTTCAAGCCGGCTTGGTTTTCCCCATCCAGCGCGACAATCTCCGCACTCCAGCCCTTGATGTCCGGATGCTCGTTTTCCAGTTTGCCGTAGGCCTCGATCAATTGATCCAGCAGTTTGGCCCGATCGAGCCCTTGGACGCCGGCCAATTGGGTGCGCATCCGGACGACGGTCTCATGAGCCGTTACGAATTCCGCCAGATGCTTGAGGTATTCCTCGGGTCCGCCGGGGAGATAGCCCGTGCGGGCGATCAACTCGCCCTCGGCGTTCAATAGCAGAATCGTCGGGAAGCCCGCGATGTCGAACTGCTGGGCCAGCTGATCATTCTGGGCTTTCAGCTCGGCGGGTAACTGAGTCTGGCGGGGGAAATCCAGTTCGACCAGGACGAACTTCTGCGGAGCTTCCTTCTTGAACGCTTCCTGATCGAAGACTTCCTGCTTCAATTTGATGCACCACCCACACCAATCCGACCCGGTAAAGTCGACCAACAACAATTTGTTCTCGGCCTTCGCCCTGGCCTTGGCGTCCGCAAACTTGGTCTCCCACAAACTGGGTTCGTCGGCGGCCAAGCCGACCAGGGCGAACAGGGAAGCCAGCGTCGCAACTGTGCCGGCCAAGACACGGCAATTCCATCTGGACATCTGAAACTCCGCAGAAAGAGGTAATTCGTACTGGAGCCCTTAACGTACCGCGAGCGTCACCCGGCTTCAAGCCGCGGCGATCTCGAACGGCGCGGATTCCGGACGGTCACCCAGGGCATCGTCAGTGCCAGAATGACGTTGCACATGGGTGGGCTCCTGGCTTTCACGGCAGAACAAACGCTGGCGAAAAAGCGGCTACTTCTCCTGGCGAGAGGCGGCCATTCCGGGTACCATCGTCTCCCGCGGGTTCACGCTCCGTGCGCCACGGTCGGCGAGCAGTGTTCCTGGCAACAGAAGACTCTACGAAGGCCCGTTGTGCAACACCCCGAATTGACAAGTCGCTCGTCACTCGTCTGGTACGCCTGGCTCTCCATCGCCGCGGCGTTGCTCACGATCGGCCTCAAGACGGCGGCCTATTTGCTGACCGGTTCGGTCGGCCTGCTATCCGACGCGTTGGAGTCACTGGTCAATTTAGTAGGGGCGATTGTCGCCTTGGTGATGCTGACCATTGCGGCACGGCCCGCGGACGACGAGCACCCGTACGGTCACGGCAAGGCGGAGTACTTTTCCAGCGGCGTCGAAGGAACGCTGATTCTGTTGGCCGCAATCAGTATCGCGGCCGCCGCGATCCACCGCCTGGTCAGCCCCCGGCCGTTGGAGCAGATGGGAGTTGGACTGGCGGTCTCGACCCTCGCGTCGTTAGTGAATTTCGGCGTGGCCCGAGTCCTCCTGGCGGCCGGCAAGAAGCACGAATCGATCACCCTGGAAGCGGATGCCCGGCATCTGCTGACCGACGTTTGGACGTCGGCGGGCGTCATCGGCGGGCTGGTCGCGGTGACCGTGACGGGCTGGCAGTTGTTGGACCCCCTCCTGGCGATCGGCGTGGCGTTGAACATCGTGTGGTCGGGATACCAGTTGCTGCACCGCTCCGTACTGGGGCTGCTTGATACCGCTCTGCCGCCGGAAGAACAGCAAACGATCGCGAGAGTGCTGGAAACCTATGAACGGGAGGGGATTCAGTTTCACGCGTTGATGACCCGGCAAGCCGCCTCGCGGCGATTCGTGTCGGTGCACGTCCTGGTTCCCGGCGAATGGACGGTGCGGCAGGGCCATCAGTTGCTCGAACGCTTGGAGCTTGATCTTCGCAAGGCCCTTCGGGACGCAACGGTGATCACGCATATCGAGCCGATCGAGGATCCGGCGTCGCTTGCGGACATCGGTTTGGATCGTGCGGCAGGCGATTGACCGGTGCCGCCACGATTGACCGGTGCCCACGGACCGGTGCCCAGACTGGCACCGCCGGCGCGTCGAGAGTATGCTGATTCCGTTCCACGGCGTCCCGCCCAGGCCTGCGGGCGCTGGTCCGCCATCCATGTTCCACCCCTTGAAGGAGTCTTCGCCATGCAACGTCGCAATTTCCTCTTGACGCTCGGCTCGGCCGCCGCGTGCACCGCGTTTGGAGCCCGGCCGCTGTTGGCCCAGGCCAAGAAAGGCCGCGTGCTGTACTTTACGCGCAGCGTCGGTTTCGAGCATAGCCCGGTGAAACGTGCGGGCAGCGAACTGGGCTTCTCGGAAAAACTGTTGGTCGAGTGGGGCCAGGAAGCCGGGTTTGAAGTCGAGTGCTCGAAGGACGGCCGCGTGTTCGACCAGGACCTGGACAAGTACGACGTGTTTGCGTTCTACACCTGCGGCGACTTGACGAAAGAGGATATGTACGGCAACGCGCCGATGTCGGCCGACGGCAAGCAGCGGTTCCTGGATGCGATCGCCGCGGGCAAAGGCTTCGTCGGTTTCCATTCGGCGGCGGACACGTTCCACTCGGCGGGCGGCCGCGACCAGGTGCAAACGGAACTCGACCCGTACATCGCCATGCTTGGCGGCGAGTTCATTGTTCACGGCCGGCAGCAGGAAGCGACCATGCGGGTGACTTGCCCCAAGTTCCCCGGCGTCAAGGAGATGGGCGAGGCGTCCCGGTTCCACGAAGAGTGGTATGCCCTCAAGAACTTTGCCAAGGACATGCACGTGATCCTGCTGCAGGAGACGGAAGGCATGGTCGACGAGTGTTACCAGCGGCCGCCGTTCCCCGCAACTTGGGCCCGCATGCACGGCAAGGGCCGCGTGTATTACACGTCCTTCGGTCACCGCGAGGACATTTGGACCAATGCCAAGGTCAAGAGCCTGATCCTGGGCGGATTCGAGTGGGCTCTGGGACGAGCCGATGCGGACTTGACGCCCAACCTGGCCCAGGTCGCTCCCCGGGCCGAAGAACTGCCCAAACTGGCGCCGCGCGAGCCGAAGCCCAAGGCCAAGGCGAAAGCCAAAGCAGCCAAGCAGGCCAACTGAGGCGTATCGGCAGTTCCGGAGTTCCATGGAAATGATGCGGATCGTCAAACGCGACAACGGCTGGTGGATCATCGGCGTTCCCTCGGCCGTGGCTGGCAGCGAGCGATACACCGATTGCGGCCCGTACCGGACCAGGGCGGACGCCGCGGACGACAAGCTGGGCTTGGAGCGGTTCTTTCGCGCGCAGCCGGTCTGCGACGCCAGCCTGCCCGGCTTCCCCACTCGCCGGGCATCGCAGACAAGGCCGGCGAGCCATTGGTTTGTCAAGTCTCTGGAGTTCAAACCACCGAAGTTCCGCAAGCCCCGGCGATTCAAGTATTCGCCGCGGCAGCGAATGCTGCCCGGATTTGAGCTGACCTAGTGTCCAGGCGGCAAGATTGCCCACTATGTGGTCATTCACTGTCATTTTTTCCGCATCCTGCGGCCGCATCGCATCCGAGGTTCTCGTCGCGGCCATGCGTCGCCTGATGTGACGTAACCCACAATCTTGACTTGGCTTTGAATTTCTGCGGGCCGACTTTTCCACAGGCGGTTGGTGGCTGAATCGCTGTGTCAAGAGCGATTGGCACCGAATCTGCACAAGTTCGAGTCAGCGGGCGTTTTTGTGCCGAACTTGAACGCCTGGGCGAGCGTCCAAGGGAACGAGGATGTTCGACTGAAATCGAAACCAGGCAAGAGAAGAGGTGGGGACATGGAGAGGCATAACGACAGTGGTTCACTGCCGATCGTCGAATTGTTGGGTGTCGAGGCGGCGGTACTGACCGACCCAGAGCGTACGGCGGCGGCTCCCGTCGTGTTCATGACTCTGCGGCCCGAGCCGGGGCGCAGTTTTCGCTCGTTCAGTTTTCCGTTGAGCGTCCAGCAGGCTGCGAGATTGCGAGACGACCTGACGCGGGTGCTCCGGCAATTCCAGCCCGCAACGCAGCATCAGTAACCAGCGTCTTGTTTTTCCGATCGTTGGCGGTTATCGCCGCCGGGTGGCGGCGGTAACGTTGGCAGAGGAGGAATCTGAAGAAGGAGAAGACTATGAACAATCCCGTGACCGAACCGAAGCCCCGTGAAATTGCAGGCTCACTTCGCGCCATCCGCTCGCGTTGGGACCGCGCCGAGCGGAACGAGCGCCGGCATCTGGCCCAGGCGAAACAGCAGCAGTTGGCTCGTCTGCTGACGGCCAGCCAGCATCGGCTCGGACACGCGGTTTGACATCTCCGCTGCCGTGCTTGTCAAGGTGACCATCGAGTTCGTAGGATAGGCGTCAGAGTCGGCTGACTCGCCGCGGCGCTGCGGCCGGCCTGACGCATGCCTACCAACTCGAGGTCCAACCATGCCGCGCATTGATGCCAAGACCAAGGTCTGTGCCCTGTTGGGGCATCCGGTGGGCCATTCCCGCTCGCCGGAGATTCACAACGCCGCCTTCGAGGCTCTGCAGCTGCCCTTCGTCTACGTTGCCCATGACGTCCAGCCCGGCCAAGTCGGTCAGGCTCTGCAGGGTATTCGGGCACTGGGCTACCGCGGTCTTTCCGTAACCATCCCGCACAAGGTCGAAGCCATGCAGGGCGTCGACCAAGTGGATGCCATCGCCCAGGGCATCGGCTGCATCAATACCGTCGTCAACGACGCTGGTCGGCTGACCGGCTACAACTCGGACGGCTTGGGCGCTCTGAACGCGCTGCAGGATGCCGGCGCGGAACCGAGCGGCACGCGGACCGTGATCCTGGGGTCCGGAGGTGCGGCACGCGCGATTGCGATTTCGGTCGCGTCCGAAGCGCCGCCTGCGCAATTGACGATTCTGGGGGTCGTGGCCAACGAGTTGGAGCGGTTGGTGGGCGATGTCCGCCAGCGGGGCAAGGCGGCGGTCACCGGAGCGGCGCTGACGCCCGCGTCGCTCGAGGCCGCCTTGGCGGATGCGGATCTGTTGCTGCACTGTTCCCCGATTGGCATGCATCCCAAGGAAGACGAGAGCCTGGTTCCGGCGTCGCTGTTGCGGCCGCAGTTGGTGGTCTTCGACGCCGTGTACAATCCGCGCCGCACCAAGCTGCTGCAGGAAGCGGCCGCGGCCGGCTGTCGGACCATCGAAGGCATCGAAATGTTCCTGGGCCAGGCCTACGTGCAGTTCGAATTGTGGACGGGGCAGAAGGCGCCGCGGGACGTCATGCGGCAGGTGCTGGTGGGAGGGTAACGCCATGAACGTCGTGCTGGTCGGGTATCGGGGCACGGGCAAGAGCGCCGTGGGACAGTTGCTGGCGGATCGCTTGGGGCTGCGCGTGGTCAGCTTGGATGCGGAACTGCAACGGCAGGCTGGCAAGAGTATCCCCGAGGTCGTCCAAGAGGTCGGCTGGCCCGGCTTCCGCGACTTGGAACAGCAGATCGTGGCCAAGTTCGCCGCGCTGGACGGCCAAGTCCTGGATTGCGGGGGCGGCGTGATCGAACGCGAGGCCAACTTTGAACGGCTCCGCGCAGCCGGCCCCGTCGTCTGGCTCAGAGCCTCGACGGCGACCATCGTCAGCCGTATCCAGGGTGACACGCAGCGCCCGTCGTTGACCGGCGCCAAGAGCTTTACCGATGAAGTCGACGAAGTCCTGCAGCGGCGCACCCCGCTGTACCGCCGGATCGCTCATCACGAGGTCGAAACCGACGGGCGCTCGCTGCACGCAATCGCGAGCGAGATCGCCGGCCTGGTGGCTGCGGCGAGTCTACGCTCGGCGGCCTGCCAGCGCTCCGCCGACGAGGATCGGAAGGGGAAGTGATGGAAGTCCGCTGCCCACAGTGCCAATCGCCCGTCGAACTGGCCGGCGACGGCCAGCTGTCGGAAATCGTCTGTCCGGCGTGTGGCGGCAGTTTCAGCCTGCTTGGCGCCGAGGAGACCGTTCCCTACGAACAGGAAACGAAAACACTCGGTCACTTCGACCTGCTCGAACAGGTCGGGGTCGGCTCCTTTGGATCCGTGTGGAAAGCGCGGGACAAGGAGTTGGATCGGACGGTCGCCGTCAAGATTCCGCGCAAAGGCCAGCTCGATCCCGACGAGACGGAGCAGTTCCTGCGCGAGGCCAGAGCAGTCGCCCGGCTACGGCACCCGAACATCGTCAGCGTGCACGAAGTCGGCCGCGAGCGGGACACGGTGTTCATCGTCAGCGACTTTATCGAGGGCGTCACGCTGGCCGACCGCCTGACGGCCCGGCGGTTTTCGGTACGCGAGGCGGCGGAACTGTCCGCCAAGATTGCGGATGCCCTTCACCACGCCCACGAGGCGGGGGTCGTCCACCGGGATATCAAGCCGGGGAACATCATCTTGAACGCTGCCGGCGAGCCGAACATCATGGACTTCGGGCTGGCCAGACGCGAGGTCGGCGAGGTCACGATGACGCTGGAGGGCCGTGTTTTGGGGACTCCGGCGTACATGTCGCCGGAGCAGGCCCAAGGATCGGCGCACACGGCGGATCGTCGGTCGGACGTGTACTCGCTGGGAGTGATCCTGTTCGAACTGCTTACCGGGGAACGGCCGTTTCGAGGCAGCATCCGGATGTTGCTGCACCAGACAATCAACGACGAGCCGCCCAGTCCCAGGCGGCTCAACGGGGCCGTGCCGCGGGACCTGGAGACCATTTGCCTGAAGTGCCTGGAGAAGGAGCCGGGAAAACGGTACCCCACGTCGCTGCAGCTGGGAGCTGACCTCAGGCGATGGCTCGCCGGCGAACCCATCCAGGCCCGCCCCATCACGAAGGCCGCGCGGGGCTGGAGATGGTGCAGACGTTTTCCCGTTACTGCCGCGCTGCTCGCCACCGTGGCG
>CAIYOB010000232.1 GCA_903927685.1 uncultured Planctomycetaceae bacterium | reverse complement strand
CACTTGTCGTCGGCGGCCCGCTCAAAGGGAGTCGACGCGACACCCAGCTCCGCAGCGAACTTGGCCAACTCGGCCGAATCCGGGGCCTGGGCCAGCAACAGCTCCAGCACCGTCTGGCGGGCTTCGCGGACGCGGTCGGTTTCCGTGCGCACCACCAGGCCGTTCTCGGCGGGATAGCTGCACGAGGCCACCAGCTGGCCGCCGCGCGGCGTTTCCAGCTCGACCAGGCACACCCGGCAGGCCCCGTACGGCGCCAAGCCGCGATAGTTGCATAACGTCGGGATCGAGACGCCCATCTGGCGGGCGGCGTTCAGGAGCGTGGTGCCGCGCGGGACTTCCGCCGTGCGGCCATCCACGCTCACGCGAACTCGATCCGATGCGGTTGCGTCCATAGTCATACTCTCACCTCGCACACGCCTGCCGCGCACTCCCGGCCGTGGATGTGCGATTCGAACTCGTCGCGAAAATGCCCCAGCGTGGCCAGCACGGCGCCCGGCGCCATGCCGCCCATCCCGCACACGGCCGAGGACCGCACGGTCCTGGCCAGCCGCTCCAGCAGGCCCAGGTCGGCGGCCGTGCCGCGGCCTGCACAGACCCGATCCAGAATGCCATGCATCTGCTTGGTCCCCTCGCGGCAGGGCACGCACTTGCCGCACGATTCCTCCAGGAAGAACCCGACCAGGAAGCGGGCCATATCGACCATGCAGGCGCGGTCGTCCAGCACGATGATGCCCCCCGTGCCGATCATGATCGTCGCCCCGTCGCGGTCTTCCGTATCGATGGCCAGATCGAGCAGCGAAGCGGGGATGCAGCCGCGCGAGGCCCCACCGGCCTGGAGTGCCTTGAGCGGCCGGTCGCCCCGCACTCCGCCGCCGATCTCGTAGACCAGGTCCCGAAGCGTGATCCCAAACGGCACTTCGACCAGCCCGGCGTTCTTGACGGCTCCTTCCAAGGAGAAAATCGTCGTGCCCGCCGTGCGCTGGGTGCCCATCCCGGCGTACCAGGCGGCGCCGCGCGTGACGATCGGGGGCACGCTGGCCCAAGTCTTGACGTTGTTCACCACGGTCGGCTTGCCCCACAAGCCGTGCGTGACCGGATAAGGAGGACGCGTGCGTGGCTCGCCAGCGTGCCCTTCGAGCGATTCGATCAAGGCGGTTTCCTCGCCGCAGATATAGGCCCCCGCCCCGCGGCGCACGGTGACGCGGAACGACCAGCCGCTGCCGAGGATGTTCTCACCCAGCAGCCCGCAGTCCTCCGCCTGGGCGATGGCGTGTTCGAGAATCTCGATGGCCAGCGGGTACTCGCTGCGCACATAGACGAAGCCCTCGCTGGCGCCAATCGCGTACGAGCCGATCAGCAGTCCTTCGAGGATCGCGTGCGGATCGCCCTCGAGGACCGTCCGGTCCATGTAGGCTCCCGGCTCGCCTTCGTCGGCGTTGCAGACCACGTACTTGACGTCGGCCGGCGTTTGGCGGGCCAGTCGCCATTTCTGCCCCGTGGGAAACGCCGCGCCGCCCCGGCCGCGCAGGCCGGATTGAACGATCTGCTCGATCACCGCGTCCGGCGTCAGCTGCGTGATCGCCTGGACCGCCCCGCGATAGGTGCCGCGGGCGATCGTCTCGTCCAAGCTCAACGGATCGATCGACCCGCAATTGCGGAGGATGACTTTCTTCTGCCGGCGGTAGAACGGCAACCCGGACCATTCGGGCACCGCCTGGAGTTGCTCCGGGCATGCGGGGTATTGCTGGACCTCGCCGGTGGAAACCAGCTCTTCACGTTCGAAGCGGCCCAGCGCCCACTCCGGCTTCAGGTCCCCGCGCGCGGCGTAAGCGGCGAGCAACTCGCGGCTCTTGGCGGCCGTCATGTTCCCGTAGCTCACCCGCGGCCCGCCGGGCAGTACCAGATCCAGCAGCGGTTCGCGCGAGCAGTAGCCGATGCACCCCGTCCGGCAGACCACGGCCTCCAAGCCCAACTCTTCAACCGCGCGGCGGGCTGCGGATTCGACTTCGCGGGCTCCCATCGCGACTCCGCAACTGGCGGAGCCGACGAGGATTTTCAAACGCTGGGGAGACAGCGTCGCCCGCCCCGCCGCCGCGGCCCGTTCGAGGTCGGCCAGATCGCGTAGCCGTCGATTCATGGGAATTGCTCCAGGATTTCCGGCACCCGGTCGAGGTCCACCCGGCCGAAGCTCTGGCCGGCGATCTTCATCGCCGGCGACAAGGCGCACAGCCCGAGGCAGCGGACCGTCCGCAGGGTGAATCGCCCCGCCGCGTCGGTCTGGCCCGCGCGAATGTTGAGTTGTTTCTCCAATCGCTTCAGCAGGGCCCGCGCCCCCCCGGCGTGGCAGGACGTGCCCGCACACACCTCGACCACGTGGCGGCCCGCGGGCTGCAGGTGAAAGCGGTCGTAGAAGCTGGCGACGCGGAGAATCTCCGGCAGACGCATCTCCCACAGGCACGCCAGATGTTCGAGCATGCCGCGCGGGATGTACCCGTAACGCTGGTTGATCTCCTGCAGCACGGGCAACATGGCGCCCGAATCGTCTTCGTGGCGGCCCAGGATCTCGTACAGGTAGGCGGCGTCAACCTCGTTCAGCGGCGTGCTGGGCTGGAACGGCGGCGGACTGTCCGCCGTATTCCGCACCGGGCAGACGGTCCAGCAGTCGCCGCAGCCGGTGCACTTCGAGGCATCCACGCCGCGCGGCCGCTGGCGGACCTCGGCCACGAAATGGCCCGCTTCGCCTTCCAACGCGGTCACGTCGGCCATGGTCAGCACGTCGACGTTGTAGTCCCGCATGCACTCGACCAGCTTGGGCGAGATGATGCAGGTCGCACAGTCGCCGGTGGGAAAGGTCTTGTCCAGGCGAGCCATCCCGCCGCCGATCGTCGGGCTCTCCTCCACCAAGTAGACGCGGAACCCAGCCGCGGACAGATCCAGCGAGGCCTGAATGCCGGCCACGCCGCCGCCGCAGACCAGCACCGCCCCGCAGGGCGTCTTTCCATCGCCGTTGCCGTTGGCCTGATCCACAGGACGGACATTCCTGTCCGCCGGCTTGGGATCGGACTGCGGTGGCCGGGCGACTGTTGGGGCAGAATGTGCGCTCATGTTCTTCCTCCCGCTGCGCCGACGGCCGCGCCGCAGCAGCCGGCGAGCAGCCGATCGGCGCGGATCGTCAAGGCATCCAGGCCCAGTTCTTTGCGTGACAGTCCCAGCGCCAGCCCGAGCAGCTGTGTGACGTACAGCACGGGGGTCTCCGGGATGGCTCCGTGAGCCCCGGCCGCGTCGGCTTGACGCAAGTCGAGATTCACCTGGCACAGGGGGCAAGCGACGACCACGCACTCGGCTCCCGCTTGCCGTGCCATCGACAGCAGCCGATGGCTCAGCCGGCACACCACGTCGGTGTGTGTCATCGAGAGGCTCGCCCCACAGCACTCCGTTTTGTAAGGCCAGGCAACCGGCTCAGCGCCCGTGGCGGCGACTAGGTCGTCCATCGCCGTAGGATGTTCCGGATCGTCGAACGCCACAATCTCCGGCGGCCGGGTCAGAAGACATCCGTAGTAGCACGCGACCCGCAGTCCCGCGAGCGTGCGGCTTACCTTGGCGCGGATCTTGTCCAGGCCGAAGTGGTTCACCAGCACGTCCAGCACATGCCGGACTTCGACGCCGCCGTCGTAGGGACTGCCCGTCAACCGCTCGGCCGTAGCCCGCTCGTCCGCTTCGTGCCGGACGTGGTGATTGGCGGTCCGCAGTCGAGCGTAACACGAGGCGCAAGCAGTCATCACCGGTAGGCCGGCAGCCTGCGCCTTCTGGAGATTGAGCACCGGCAGGGCCACGGCCAAGGCGGCATTGCTGGCGTGCGCGGGTGTCGAGCCGCAGCAGACCCAGTCGGGGATCTCCTGCAGTTCGATGCCCAGCGCGCGGCAGACGGCGCGGGTGGAACGGTCAAAGTCCCATGCCGTCGACTCGAGGCTGCAACCGGGAAAATACGCGTATTTCACTGGGTGCTTCCCTCC
Organism: uncultured Planctomycetaceae bacterium; assembly: GCA_903927685.1. The sequence continues at coordinate 309 of CAIYOB010000232.1, read as the reverse complement.
CCTTCCGCCCGCTCGAAGACTTCGCGCACCTCGCCCACGCTGCCGCTGCGGTGAGGCAGCAGCGCGAGTTTGCCTTTGGCCAGCATCTGGGGGACTTTGCCGACATCGGACAACAGGTCGCCCGTGCGCAGCTTGTATGCGGTCATCATGCCCATTTCGTACACGCGGCCATGCCGCCGAACGCTGCCCAGAAAACTGCGGTGGAACTGCCTGCCGTGCGCATCCGGCAGCGCCGTCTGGCGGTCGATGGCCATGATCCGCAGGGCGTCCATGACGCCGGCGATGTCGATTTCCATGGGACAGCGCGTG
>CAIYOB010000231.1 GCA_903927685.1 uncultured Planctomycetaceae bacterium | reverse complement strand
CGCTGGAACCCCTGCCCAGCGATAGGACGGTTGTCGAGGAGAGGGTCGCGGACGCGAGTGCTGCCGAAGTCGTCCCGTGCGCGGAGTCCACGTACGTGGCCGAGTACCATTCCGGCTCGGGCCCGCTGGCTTGGTGGCGGAATCGACTCAAGCCAGCGCTCCAATACAAGTATTGGGGATACCCGGAAGAGTTCGAGGAAGTCCCGCAGGGCGCCCGGGTCCGAGCGGCTCAGCGAGCCCAGATCTGCAACGCCTGGGGGGCCCGTCTGTGGCTGTACCGCTATGACTTCTGCGGCGAGGGAGCCGGTTTGAACCCGGCCGGAGACAAGCGCGTGCGTGACTTGGCCGCCGAGTTCTCCGTGTGGGCTCATCACCCGGTCGTGATCGAGTCGACCGGGAACCCCGACTTGGACGCCGCCCGCCGCGCTGAGGTAGCCAAGCGGTTCGAGGAATTCGGGGCTCCCGCTCAAGTCGTTGTCGATGTGGCGCGGGTCGCCGCTCCGTTCGGCGACGAGACGCGTTGGTGGTACCAGCGGTTCGAGCGTCAGGTCCAGTCCGGGGGCGGTTCGTCCGCCACGACGGGCTCAGGCGGCGGGGCCGCAGCGATGCCCGGTCGGTAGATTTCGCGAGCGGGACTCCGCCTTGCGCGTGTCCCCGGGTTCGTGATTGGCGTTTCGGATTCAAGCTGCTTGCCGATTGATTGTTATGCGAGGTATCCATCTGATGCGACTCTCCTCCGCCCGTTGGTTGATGGCGATCCTCCTGCTCGTCTCGCTGGGCGGCTGTCAGGCCCCCAGCGGGATGTCGGGCTTCCGGTTCCCCTGGTCCAAAGGGGGGTCGCTCGGCCAGCGGGGCACGCCGCTGGCATCCGTGGAAACGCCACCCCTGACGACGGAGCAGAAGGCCGAAATCCAGGTGGCCATGGCCCGTGGCCTGGAACGTCAAGGGCGGACGGACGAGGCCAAGAAGGTGTACCAGGAGGTGCTCAAAGTAACGCCTCGGCAGGCGGACGCGCACCACTTCCTGGCTTTGCTGCACGACCGAAAGGGCGAGTGCGAGGTCGCCGAAGGGCATTACCGAAACGCCCTCGAACTGGTCCCGGATCGGGCCGACGTGCACTGCGACTTGGGGTACAGCTACTACCTGCAGGAACGCTGGCCGGAGGCCGAGAACGAGCTGCGTCAGGCTGTGGGCCTGGATCCGGACCTGCGCCGCGCCCACAACAACCTGGGGCTGCTGTTTGCCAGGACGGGCCGAGACGCCGAGGCGATGGACGCCTTTGCCAGGGCCGGCTGCAGCGAAGCCGAAGCGCACGCCAATCTGGCGTTGGCCTTTTCGCTGGCCGGCCGCTGGGCGGACGCCCGGGCGAACTTCGAACGGGCCCTGCAAATCGATCCCCAACTGCAGACCGCCCGGGACGGGCTGAACAGCCTGCAATCGCTGGCGGCCAAGCAGTCGGGCGACGGCCAGCCGCCGGTCATGGTGGCGGACACGCTCGCCCTGCAACGGGAATGAGTGCCGGGGAGAGGTTGTGCCGGGCACGTGGAATTCGATATCATTACGGGATTCCCTAAGCACCAGGAGTCCCCATGAACACAACCTCTCCTCGTCTGCGAGCTGCTCGAGTTACCGTTCTTTCGCTTGCGGCCAGCGTTTGGCTGACCTTGTCCATCCGTTGCCTGGCCGTCGCCGCAGACATCCCGTCCGGCGATTGGGCCGCGGAGTGGATCTGGCGGAATCAGGCGGATTGCCAGGCCTACAATCAGACGGTGATCGCCCGCAAGACGTTCCAGCTGGACGATCCGGTCAGCGGCCGGATGCGGATCACGGCGGACAGCTACTATCGGCTGTATGTCAACGGCGCATGGGTCAACGACGGCCCCAGCCGCTGCTGGCCCGAGCATTTTCAATACGACGAACTGGATGTCAGCGCCTATCTCCGCGACGGGGCCAATGAGATCCGCGTCATCGCGCGGTACTACGGCGTCGGCGATTTCCATCGCGTGCCCAAGCAGGCGGGCCTGCTGGCCCAATTGGATGCCGTCTGTGGCGGCCAGTCGGTCACGATTGCCAGCGACGCCAGTTGGGAGATCGCGGACGCGGTGGCTTGGATCCGCAATACACCCAAAGTCAGCATTCAGATGGAGCCCGCCGAATGGTACGATGCCCGGCTGGCCGAGCCGCTGCAATTCAGTCCGGCCCGCGTGCTGTGCGCTGCTCACGCCGGCCCGTGGCAGGGCTTGAATCCGCGCGACGTGGCCTTGTTGACGCGGCAGCCCGTGGCGCCGAAAGCGTTCCTGGGCGCCAAAGTGGTGAAGTGTGACGCGCTGAATTTCTGCCTGCCCGCCGCGCGGCTGGTCCATCCGGGCGTGATCGAAGCGAACAACCATGTCAGCTGTGCCTGCGGCATGGCTACGATCCTGGACCTGCCCGCCCCCCGCGCCGTGACCGTCCAGAACGAGAACCTGCTGGTCGCCATCGATGGGCGGCAGGCCAAGGAAGGGCGATTCGAACTCACGGCGGGCCGGCATCTGGTTGTCGCGTTCGTGCGCAATATTTACGGGCACGACAAGGAAAAGTCGCTGCGGTTCCTCGATCCGGACGGCTTGCAGCTGGAGAATCTGCTGGACGCGGCGCATCCCAATCCTTGGTGCTTCCTCCGCTTCCCCGAATACGCGGTGCTCAAAGACGATCTGCTGTGGATGCCGTTCACCGCGGAAGATCCCGTGTTGGCCAAGGCCGCCGAAGGCTACGGCGCGGACACCCAACGTCTACTGCCTGCCGTCAAGACCATCGAGGACTTCCGGTCCCAATTGGCCGCGCGGGCCGAAGTCATGCCGCGGGAAGCGATGTTCGTCGAGGATATTCACTGGCAATTCCGCGGCCGGCAGGAGGTCGCCGACGCCACCGCGCTGGTCCAGTCGCCCGCGGCTTTGATGCACGAGTCGCCCACGGTCACGACGATTCAGCCGAGCCCCGACGGGGACGTCGAACTGCTGTACGACTTGGGCGAACAGAACGTGGGCTATTACAGCTTCGACCTGATCGCCGACGCCGGGGTCGCGGTGGATATTTTCAGCCTCGAGTACATCACGCCGGACGGCCGGCTGCAGCATTCCATCAGCAACCGGAACGGGATGCGATATATCACCCGGCAAGGCGCGAACGAGTTCACGTCGCTCAAGCGGCGCTCGGGCCGCTACGTCTTCATCACTCTGCGGAACCAAAAGACGCCCGTGCGGATCCGCAACTTCCGCCTGATCGAGTCCACGTACCCGCTGGACTACATTGGTAGCTTTGCCTGCAGCGACGCCCGCCTGGACCGCATCTGGGACATCTCGACGCGGACGCTCAAGCTGTGCATGGAGGACACGTTCACCGATTGTCCGCTGTACGAACAGACGCACTGGGTGGGCGACGCTCGCAACGAGTCACTGCTGGCCTATCCCGCGTTCGGCACGACCGACATCGCGCGGCGGTGCATCCGCATTTCGGCCCAGTCGCTGGAGCGGTACCCGATCGCCGGGTGCCAAACGCCGTCGTCCTGGGACGTCCTGATTCCAGCCTGGAGTTTCCTGTGGGGCATCTCTGTCTGGGACTACTACTGGTACACCGGGGACGCGGAAGCCGTGCGTGAGTTCTGGCCGGCGGTGATTCAGAACCTGCAGGGCGCCGAGCGGTATGTCAACGAGCAGGACTTGTTCAGCGCTCCGTTCTGGAACTTCTTTGACTGGACCCCGATCGATTCCAACCAGAAGACCGTGTTGCACAATTCCATGTTCGTCGTGGGGGCCATCGATGCAGCCTTGAAGCTGGGGCACGTGTTGGATGACCATCGCCACGACGCTTGGCTCCAGGCGTTGCGCCAACGTCTGGTGCGCGGCGTGAATCGCCTGTGGGACGCGCAGAAGCAAGCCTATCCGGATTCCGTGCGCGGCGATGGTTCGCCCAGTCCCTCGACCTGCCAGCACACCAGTTTCCTGGCAGTGCTGTACGACATCCTCGAACCGCAGAATCTCGAGGCGGCCAAACGCAATCTATTGACGCCGCCCGAGGGCATGGTTCGCGTCGGCTCGCCGTTTGCCGCGTTGTACCAGTTCGAGGCGCTGGAGAAACTCGACCTGGAGGACGAGATCATCCAGGAGATCTACCGCAACTACCTGCCCATGCTGGAAGCCGGGGCGACGACGGTCTGGGAGAGTTTTCCCAGCGGGACCACAGGCGGCGGGCAGTTTCCGACGCGGAGCCACTGCCACGCCTGGTCCTCGGCTCCGAATTACTTCCTGCCACGGATCGTGCTGGGTGTCAAAGCCACGGAACCGGGCGCGGCCGCCGTGCAAATCAGCCCGCACCTGACCGGCCTGACGTGGGCTCAGGGCAAAGTCGCTACGGTGCGCGGACCGGTTACTGTCACCTGGCGAGTGCGGGACGACGTCGTCGAGATCACGGCTGCGGCACCCGCCGGCGCGGCCGTGACGTTTGCGCCGAACGCCAGCTTGAGCGGCAAGCAGGTGGTTTTCAACGGTAAGCCGGTAGAGTGAACCCGTGAATTCAGGATTTCGCCAAGTCGGCGCTGTGGGCCTGGATCTTGCGGATCGCGGCCAGGATGTGGTCCATGTCGCTGCGTTCGGCCAGCAGCAGGTTCTGCGACATGCCGACCGTCGTTTCGCAGACCAGCTTGTTTCCTTTCAGTTCCTGGAAACTGTCGCGGTACGCCTTCAGCCGCTGGGCGGGGAACAGCCGTTGGAAGCCGCGTGACGCGATCGCTTCATCCAGCAGCCCGTCGTGGTACTGCTCGTGGTAGCCGCCTCCGCACGGGATGCCTTCGGCGCCCATCGCCCGGGAGAACTTGTCTCGGGACAAGCCGTGGAATTGCTGCGGATCGTAGCGAAAGGCGAATAGGTGCCAGACGGGGCGGCTGCCTTCCGGCAAACGCACCGGCTGTATGCCCGGGATCTCCTTCAAGCCGGCGTTCAGGTAGTCGGCGTTCTCGCGGCGCCGCGCCGTTTCGGTGACCAGTTTATCCAGTTGCTGCAGCAGCATCGCCGCTTGGAAATGCTGCATCCTGAAATTGCTGCCGCGGGTGAAGCAGCCGCTGCCCTGGAAAGTCCCCGTGGCGCGGCCGCAGTTGTGGAAAGCCTGGCAGCGATCCACCAGGTCCTCGTGGTCGCTGGTAATGGCGCCGCCTTCGCCGGACGGGATGTGCTTCGAGTTCTGGAAGCTGAAGCAGCCCAGATCGCCCAGCGTTCCGCACTTGCGGCCCTTGTATTCGGCCAGCCAAGCCTGACAGGCATCCTCGACCACCGCCAGCTGGTGCTTTTTCGCGATCGCATTGATCGGGTCCATATCGCACGGCAGGCCGTAAATGTGGACCGGCACGATGGCTCGCGTCCGGGCGGTGATCCGGCTTTCGATCGAGGCGGGGTCCAGCGTCAGTGTGGCCGGATCCGTGTCGGCAAAGACAGGCAGTGCCTTGTGCATCAGGATCGTGTTGTAGGTCGCAATGAAGGTATAGGGCGAGACGATCACCTCGTCCCCCGCATCCACACCCGCGACGTACATCGCAGTGATCAGCGCGGTCGTGCCGCTGGCCGTGGCCAGACACCGCTTGGCACCCAACAACTGGGCGTAGGCCGCCTCGAAGTCCGGTACCTGCCTGCCGCCGCTGGCCCGGGACCAGACGCCGCTGCGCAGGACCTTGAGGATCTCCGGCTCCCAGGATTCGCGCCAGTCCGGCCACTTGGGCCAGCCGCCTTGGTGGACGGGGACACCTCCCAGCACCGCCGGCTTATCCGCCTCGGCGGACAGCACACGCGGGGCTCGGCCGGCGCCCAGCCAAGCCAGTGCGGCGGAACCTGCCGCTGCGGTTTGCACAAAAACACGTCGGGTGAGTTTTTTCTTCATGGCGGTGTTTTCTCCTCGTACCTTTGGGCCAAGAGTTCAGTAGAGCGGACGTCCCGGAGTTTGGCAATCAGGTGAAAGCTCCTCCTTGCACGGCAAGCGGCTGGCATCGGCGAATCGGGCTCGGCGTCGCTGCTGGAAAACACAATCTTGTTGAGCCAGTAGTACGGCGAGTCATCGATTCACCACTCCGGAAACCACGGCCAGTCATGTCCGCTTGGTTTCGGGCACGCGATTCGCTGCATGTGGTATCGATTCCGAACGACAACGACCGGTACGCGGCCGGCGGATACACTTAGGGAGCAGTGCAATGCATATCAGACGTACGGTTTCTTGGTTGTTGCTGGCGATGGCCGTCGCGGCCGGCGGGTGCAATGAGAACCGCACGATCGTGGGCCGCTGGGACATGGGCCGCTCGAACTTCTACTTTCGCCGGGACGGCGTCGTGTACTACCTGACCTCGTCCAGAACCAGGTATTCCGGCCGGTGGTACTACGACGATTCCACCGATCCGGCCAAGCTTGTCGCCGACATGACGGAAATCAACGGCGGCAACGGAAATCCCTTGCGAATGGAACTGGATGTCAAATTCTTGTCGGCCGACCGCGTACAGTTTGTCGGTACGAGCGGCGGGCAACGCCGCGTGACCGTGGCGTCGCGCATGGCGGAGGACCTCGGCAAGGGCAGCTCGGAAGTTAGTCCGCCGAATAACGATACATGAAGCGACCCTCGGGAGCGACGTCGCCGCTGAGATAGAAATCCATGACGTCGCCGGGCGTCTGCAGGTTGTCGGCCCACTTGAACTGAATGGCCAGTCGCTCGGCGTTATCCGCCAGGCCCAGGGCCGCGCGGGGCACGGCGATGTGCAACTCACAGCCCTCGACGCGGTACGACACCAGGGCAGCCTCCTGCCAACTCCAGCCGCCTCCGTTCCGCTCGAGCCACGTGCTCGTGGCGCTCGGCACGCGCCGGTTGACGATGAAGTCAAAGCCCTGCCAACCGGTGGACGAGTCACTGTCGGCGTCAATCAGCAGCCACATCCAGTGGCGGTCCGTGTGGGGACTGAGCCCCTGGCGGGCGCGGACGTAGAAGTACACGTTCCGCGAATCCCGAGCCACTTTGCAGGCCGCCAGATCGTTGCGTCCGGTGTCGTTCCGGTAGTGCAATCCGCCGGCGCCGGCCCAGTCCCGTGGGAGCGTCTCGTTGATGTGATCGGTGAACTCGGGGCCGACCTCGCTCCACTGGCCGAAGTCACCGTCCAGCCCAATGGTGGCCGGCGCTGATCCCTGCGGCAGTGGCGGGACGCCCTTGTAGCGGCGGACCTGGGCCAGCATTTGCCAGTAGTAGTTGTCCTGGTGGCCGCCTGACATCGGCTCGATATCGCGGCTGTACTCGTCCGTGAACTGGTCCACAAACGTGATCGGCCCGTGGGGCTGGCCCCAACGCCCGGCAATCCACTCGTTCCAGCCGGTGACCATCACGAACGGTGGCGCCAACTGGTGGGCGCGTTCCCATTGTTCGGCAAAGTTGTGGCCGTGCCGGATCGCATCGGGCGCGGGGTCCTGGCGGCCGCCGTGGAAGCTGCGGCCGCGGGCGTTGCCCGCGCTCATGTTCGTCGGCAAGCCGTCGGAGATCCTCAGGTTCTGCGCCACCGACACATTCACCTGCTCGGGACGCTGGGGGTCGTCCGTATAGCCGTACACCTGCGGATAAGCCGCTTCCCAGTGCCACGCGTGGGCCGTGTTGACAATCTCGAACGGCCAGTGCGCGCGACGGAGCGTGAAGAAGTCCTTCAACTCGCCGTCCGCCTGCTCCGGATCGCAAATCAGCAGCGGCTTGCCGCGCCAGCGGAACCAGAGGTCGGCATGCAGGCCCGGTTGATACAGGTCTTTATAGATCCGTCGCGCGGTCTCGCCCGCCTTGGTGTTCACCATGAACGCGAACTGCGGCGTGCGGCCGCCCTCGCGGCGAATCTGTTCGAGGACCTCGCACAGAGCGAGGTACTGTTCGGGATAAGTCACGGCGTTGGTGGTGTCGAAGATCAACGTATCGATGCCGGCGTCAGCCAGCAGGTTGGCGTGACGGCGGAGCACCCACGGGTCGGTCGTCAGATAATAGCCGTACAGCGGTTGGCCCCAGTAGTGCGAGGTGCCGATCGGGCCCCACAGCGGTGAGTCCGGTTTGTGAATCGCCGCGGGGTCCGCTTGCAGGATTCGCGAGACATCGTACGGCCCCTCCCAGTTCGGGCTGCGATTGTGGCGTTCGTTGAGCCACAGGAAATAGAAGATCCCGACAAACCGATCGGCACGCGGCGGGCCGGCCTGGTCGGGCGTGGGCAGGGTCCGCCCCAACGCATCCACCGCCGGCCAGGAGACGCCGGGAACGGCGCTGGCGGGCGGATCCTGATCTTGGTTTTGAGCCTGAGCCTGCGCGCCGGCGATGAGGCCGAAAAACAAGGCGATCCAGGTGCTGGTCATGGGGTTTCTCCGTTAGCCTAGTGCGTCGTCCAATCTAAATGTTGGGGTTGCCAAGAGCGTCGTTCTTTCGGAACCTCCGCAGTCACAGGGAGGTTCCAATGATCCTCAGATCATCACATTCGCCCAGTGTTTCTCCAGCCGCTTGGCCGACACGGGAACGGCCGTCCCCAACTCTTGGGCGAACAACGAGACGCGGAACTCTTCCAGCAGCCAGCGAAACTCGGCCAACGCCGGATCGAAGATTCCACGCCGCTGGTGGTCGGCCGCTCGCCCACGGTAGGCGTCCAGGAACGGCTCCAACTCGTCATAGATCCGCCCGTCCCGCTGCCAGCCGGAACCGGCGAT
>CAIYOB010000230.1 GCA_903927685.1 uncultured Planctomycetaceae bacterium | reverse complement strand
GGGCTCGCTGCACTCGACCCCAGCCACCTCCGGGCGTTACAATGCTCGACATTCGCCGGATCTCGACTTCGCCTTCCCGTGAGTTTTTTCATGCTTTCATCCATGACCAAGATTTGTGTCCTCTGCCAACTGCTGTTCCTCGTCCTGGCTTCGTCGCTGGCCGCCCAGCAGCCGCCGTATGACGTCTTCCCGCCGGCTGAACCGCCGTACTACCGAGTGCGCTACGAGGCGTCCTCTCAGCCGGGCGAATTGGCTTACCCGGTCAACTACACGCTCTGGATTCCGCCGGGCGTCGGGAATCTGCGCGGGGTGATCGTGCATCAACACGGTTGCGGCGAGGGCTCGTGCAAGTCCGGACTCACGGGCGCCTACGATCTGCACTGGCAGGCGTTGGCCAGGAAGCACGCCTGTGCTTTGTTGGCGCCGGCGTACGAACAGCCGGAGCAGGCCGACTGTCAATTGTGGTGCGATCCGCGGAACGGCTCGGACGCCGCCTTTCAGAAGTGCCTGGCCGACCTCGGCCAGCGCTTCGCCCATCCCGAACTGGCGACCGTGCCGTGGGCCCTGTGGGGCCACAGCGGCGGCGGGCATTGGGCGGGCGGCATGGTTCTGCTGCACCCGGACCGCATTGCCGCGGCCTGGCTGCGATCCGGCGTGCCGCTGCTGGAACCGAATCCCGAACGTCCCACGATCAAGGCGCACGCCGTGCCCGACGCCGCGCTCGCGGTGCCCGTGATGTGCAATCTGGGCACGAAAGAAGGCGTGACGATCAAAGAGGGGCGTTTCGCCGGTGTGTGGCCCGCGAACGAGGCATTCTTCCGCGAACTGCGTGGCCGAGGCGGACTGATCGGCGTGGCCATCGACCCCCTGACGGCCCACGAGTGCGGCAATCAGCGTTACCTCGCCATCCCTTGGCTCGATGCCTGCCTGACCGCCCGATTGGCGACGACGAGCGGCGAACCGCTACGGGCCATGTCGAGGGACGGCGTGTGGCTGGCCAGTCCCACCGGCCTCGAAGCGGTCCCCGCCGCCCAGTACAGCGGCGATCCGCACGCGGCGGCGTGGCTGCCCAACGAATCGGTGGCGCGAAACTGGATGCAGTACGTCAAGGACACCGCGGTCACGGACAGCACGCCGCCCCCGGGGCCAACGAACCTGCGAGTCCGCGGCAACGAATTGAGTTGGGAGGCCGAGGCGGACCTCGAAAGCGGGTTGGCCGGGTTCGTGATCGAACGCGATGGCCAGATCCTGGCCCGCATCCCCGAGCAGGGCAAGAACCCGTTCGGCCGGACCGTCTTCCAGAACCTGCAGTACAGCGACACGCCCACGCAGCCGCTCGAATCCATGCACTTCATCGACGGTCGAGTCGAGCCCGGCAAGCACCACACTTACCGCGTGAGCGCCATGAACACCGTGGGCTTGAACTCCGAGCCCAGTGCGAACGCGGTGCCGACCGACGAGCGATAGAGTATTGCGGCACCGGCCCCAGGCTTCGACGTTGCACAACGCCTCCGCCGAGCAAGCTCAGCGGGGAGTGCGGGTGCCTGGGGTCGAGCCGCGAGGTACCCGCTACGGCGGCGAGCGGCGCCAGGGAGAGCGACATCAGCCCGGGTATGATCGTCCGATACCGATCGACGCCCGCCTCACGCGGGGCCGCGAGGCAGAGGCCATAGCCTACCAACCAGACCAGATGGGCGAGCAAGAGGACGGCCAGACACGGCACGCACAACATGGTCGCGAGATCACGATCCAACAACACGCCGACTGAGCCGTTGATCGCGAGAAAGACAATGAGCGCAGTCGCCGCGGCGATCGTCATGGCCGATAGCTGGGCCAGTTGGAGCCCCGTGGCCACCGTCCGCCAACTCGCGTGACTCGGCGTACGGCGGCCCGCCATGAATGAAGGGACTGCCGGCCCGGCACCGCGGCCCAGGCGCGCGGCGTTGCGTGTCAGGGAACTGGCGGTCGCGATTTGTGGAGCAGCGTGGGCGGTTTCTCTCCGACCCCCCCCATGTTTGGAGAAATGATAGCCGCACTGGACGCATCGGGCCGCCCGTTTCTCTACAGGAGATGCGCAGTGGGGGCATCGCCCCGGCGACGGATCGACTCCGGTTGGCAAATCGTCGGCCAAACGATATTCGTCGTCCGTGGCATCCGGGGCGTGCGATGGGGGCACCGCGAGCGATGCGGACGCTCCAGAAGCTGTTGGCGTTGTGGGCGCCGGATTCTGCGAATTCCCAAAACCAGGGGCAGCTGAAGTAGCCTCGGTCAGACGCGGATGTGGCGAATTCTCCAGGGATGCGGGGGGCGTCAAAACCGCCTCGAGCCGCTGCCAGGTTTCCGAACTTGCCGCCCGCACCAGCGTATTCGGCCGTAGCTTGCCTTGCGACAAGAACTTCGCCAGCTGCTCGGTAGGAAACGGCCCACGCTCGCCGTCTCTTACTTTCACGAAGAGTTGTTCAGACATGTGGAGCCTCTGGTCGAATCGTGTCCAGGGTTAGGGCAAAGATTTGGCGGCTACGCGAACTGAGAGCCACATCGGCCGAATATGCTGTCACGATCCCGTCCAATCTGCGCACCAAGGGCCTCCCAAACGGTGCCGAGCTGCAAGTGTCACTTGCCTTGGACGTCCACGTGGACTGGCGTCTCTGGGGGGACTGCGTAATCAAGCGATCGGAGCACGCTCTCACCGAGTTCCATTGGTGGCGCGTCCTTGTAACGCACGGCCAGCCGCGACGTCATGGGCGGACATGGAAAGAGGCAGCAGATCGTGATCGTCCCGTCGACCATCGCGCCGCGGTCGAATTCCACCGTCCAAGTGTCGTGATATTGGGTGCGCCACAGCTCCACGCCCTTCCAATCGCCCGTCCATGAAACGCGGCACTTCTCCGGACCGTACGCCAAACGGAGCTTGCTTCCGTCGCTTAGCTGGCTTTCCAACGTGCCAGACAGATTGAACATCCGGGCGCGGTGGGCCGGCACCGGGCGCCGCCAAGGTAGCCAGACGGGGTGGCCGGACGCTCGATCCGAATCCAACATTCCGTCCGTCGCGGCGCGACCACTCAACGCCACCATCGTCAAGGTGCCGACCGCCGCGCCTGTGACAATGGCACGAACTGTCCCAGTGGTCTCGTACCGATCGCCACCGACCTCTCGCGTCTGAAGGTCGACGTGAGATTCAACGAGGCATTTTCCGAGCGTGGGAAGGCAGGAAGATCCATCAGCGGACTCGCGGACGTGGAAGCGGACGCCATGTGTGCCGCTACTTTGTAAGCGTCCGTCGCGATCCGTTTCGCTCCACGATTCGCTTCCCTCGCCAAGGCACGGCGCGATATCATTAGGTCCGCTGAACTGAATCGGCACCTCCATCGCGTCAGCTGGCCATGTCGCGCCGGCCAGCATCGTCGGCATCTCCTCGCCCGCATCGGTCAGTAAACGGAAATCAGGCAGGCCCAGGTTAGCGTTGTCCTGGCCGCCGGTCGTTGCTCGCAAGAACGCCTGGGAGAACTTCACTGTCACACATAGGACGTCTCCTGACGAGTCCTCGCGAGCCAGGCCCGCGGAGCTTAGAATCGGCGTGAAGCGGATGCGTTTCGACTCCACAATCTGCTGTGGCTCCGCTCGGACGCCTGAAAGAACAAACAGCCCTGCCGAAAGAATAACTACTCCAGTGAGTACCAGACCACCGACTAGCAGGATCGGATTCACGGCACGACTCGAGCCAGGACGTCGCCGTCGGCCATCCACGGGGATACCTTTCTTCCTGGATGGAGGTTCGGCAGATGAGCGTTTCATCAAATCGTGTTCAGGAGTTGGTATGAGCACCTTCCTTCCACACGACGGACACTTTCCCCGCTTCCCAGCCTCCTCGTCCTTCACCTGAAACTGCCTGCCACATGGACATGAGAAACGAATTGCCATCTCGCGAGTCTTCTTGTGTAAGAGTCGATATTCACGGGCGATTCATCGCTTCACGGCCAGGGCATCGTAACGCCGAACCATCGTGGGCACGGCAAACGCGCACTGACTCGCATCCCTTCGGTGCGAACGCATTCACTTCCAGAACTCGTACCACTTTCTCTTCGGGAGTTCGCCAAATTCTTGTTTGAGTTCGGTTGCCATGCGACGACACTCGGCCTGAGACGCGAAATTGGCGCGTACGGCTAGTTGCACGTATTGCTGCTGCTCATTGACTTCTATCACGTTTACATCCATCACGTCTTTGTCGTACCTCTTGTCGATTGCTGCGACTGCCGTCGCTGCTCGCTCACGAAGTTGCTGTCGGGATATTGGCTGGGCATTCCACCTAAGAGCCACCAAGGCCACGCTGATTCCACGTGCCACATCGTCGGGTTCCGATAGGTTTCGGGCTTCGAATGACATGAGGCGCCTCCCCAACCTAAGGTTAATGCAAAGTGACACTCAACAGGGCCGCTTGATCGGTAAGCCTGGGTGTGTCCATCGCGCAGCGATTGCGGGATGGCTTGATCTATTTGATAACCCGCGAATTGTCAGCAAAGGCGAGCAGTAATTTTTTGTGGCGACGGCTTGCCTGCTGTTCTTGCTGATTCCGCACCGATCTCGACCTTGACTGTCTCCGGCAACGGGCGGCATTCGCATTTGCCTTACGTGAGCGGTGCAGCCCAGGCGGCGGCGACGTTGGAGGCGATGTCGTCCAGGGTAGAGTCAAGGTCGCAGAAGGCATCCAGTTCTGCAAGGAGGGAACCTCGTTGGGCGGAGAAAGACGCAACGGCGAACGCGGGGAATTGCTCGACGCGGGACGTCGGCCGGGGCGGCCGCAGATTTGTAATGGTCGGCCAAGACGCAGTTCTCGAAGGCCGCGAGGCGACCAGTGGCAGCCTGGCGGCTTCCCCTTCGCCCGTGGACAGGTGGCTGTTGATGTAGTTGATGACCGTCAGGACGTCGGACGGCGTCACCTTGCGGTCGTTAGTCACGTCGTAGTACGGCGGCGGGAATAACCCCGGCGGGGGTAGGCTGATGTCGTCGGGATGGACGTTGATGTAGTTGATGATCAGCAACACGTCCAGGGCGCCAACGATCCCGTCGGCATTGACGTCGCAGGGCAAGATTACGTTCTGCCACACGCCGACATAGGTCACCGCGTTGTCGGTGCTGGTCGAAGGCACGTTCCCGGCGTTCGCGCCGTCACGGGCGGCGTCAGCAAGGATAGAGACAAGGACGGTACCGTTCTGAACCATGCCGGACACGGACAACTGGTAGGTCGCGCCGCCGGCTTGCGGGGTGACGACCACGGTCGTCGCGCCAGCGGTGCCGCCGAGCGATACGTCGGCGACATCGAAGCCGGTCACCGGTTCGCTAAAAACGACCGTGAAAAAGATCGGTGGGTCGCTGGCTGGGTCGGCCTGGCCGACGGCACGGTTCACCGTCACGGTCGGGGCGTTGTTCATCACGTCGATCGTCATCACCACTGCGGCATCCGGGCTCCAGCCGACGGCTGGGTCGTCCACGGAGACGCCAACGGACAGCGACGGCTTGGCCTCGTAGTCTAAGGGCGTATTGGCTTTGAGATACAACGCACCGCCGACGATTTCGAACCTCGCGGCGTCCTCGCCGGCCACAGAGAGGGTGTTGGTGCCCAAGGCATCGTCGACAATGACGATGTCGGCGACCCTCACGCGGCTGGTCAAATCCGTGGTCTCCGGCAGCCCAGCGACTTGATTGGTGAAGGTCGCCGTCGGCGGCTCGTTCACGTCGGTCAACGTCACCGCCAGCGTGGCCGAAGAATCTGGCGTCGCGCCCACTGTGGGATCGTCGACGGCCACCGTCACGTCCAGCCGTGGATGGGTTTCAAAGTCGAGCCCGACGTGAGCCTTCAGGTAGAGGCCCGTTCCGACGATCTCGAACCAGGCCGCGTCGGCGCCGTTCAGGCTCAAGTTGTTCAGGCCCAAGGAATCATCCGTCACGATGATGTCGGCTACCTTTTGCGGCGCCGTGGTGTCGATATCCTCCGCCCATGTGCCGATCACATTACTCAGACTCACGGTCGGGGGGGCGTTGACCTCGCTCACCGTGATCGTGAAGTTCCGCATGGCCGTCAGGTTTGGTGGGTTCATGCCG
>CAIYOB010000229.1 GCA_903927685.1 uncultured Planctomycetaceae bacterium | reverse complement strand
CCGCCTCGTCCGCCACCTGCTGGGCCTTGGCTTTTTCCAGCAGCGTCCGGGCGGCGTTCTGCATGGCCGTGCGCCCTTTGCCGACCAACTGGGCGACGTCGGGCGATGCCGCGCCGACCGGCGTTTCGGACACGGCGCCCTCGCTGTGCTTCTCCAGCGACTCGAAGGTCATCACGGGCAGCTCGACCGGCTCGCTCAGCTTGAACATCTCCGCCTCTTCGTAGTCCACCGGCTGAGCCTGCTTGCGGACCGGCGGCGGCTTGACGAGCAGCGACGTGAAGCAGTCGGGACATTTCACCGTTTGGCCGATTTGCGAGCGGCGCACGTGCAGTCGCGTTCGGCACACATGGCAGTCCAGTCCGTACTCGTCGTCGTCCAAGGGGATGCCGACGCGCGGCGCCGGCCGCAGCGGCGCGGCTTCGAACGCGGGCTGGGGATACACAGCGGCAGCCGGTCCGGCGGGAGCATCGGTAGGCACTGCCGCCGGGGCGGGCGTCGGGGCGGGCGTCGGGGCCGTGGCCGGGCTCGGCGGATTCAAAGCTGGGGCGGAGCGGACCACGGCGCCGGGCGACGGCGCTGCGGCCGCTGGTCGGGCCGGTGCGGTCGGTGGCGGCGCGGCGGCCTTCGCTGGCTCCGGCGCAGCCGCCGTCGGTCCGCCCGGCGCGATGATCTCGACATCGCAGCGCGGACAGCGGCACTTGTGTCCGGCTTGTTGAGGCGGGACTTTGACATTCCCGCCGCAGTGCGGACAGGAGAACCGAATCGAAGAACTAGGCTGACTGCTCACGAAAAAAGGCACCTCTGCAATACCTGGGGTGGTCCGCGACGAAACAATTGTACTCGATGTCCCGGTTCTCTAAGACACCCCTGGAAACAGCTGATCTCGATAGACAAGTTTTCCCTGACGCCGCTAAAATCTAATTCTATAGTTAAGGCGGAACTTAGCGGCAATCAATTCCCGTAACGCAACTTCGATGATGACTGAACCGAACCAGCCCCCGGCAGACCACCGTTTCACGGTCGACACCGGTCCGTTGCCGCCACGAATCGTCCAACGAAAGCGGACCAAGGCGGGCTGGATGATCTGGGTATCGGTGGCTGTCGTCCTGGCACTCATCGCCGCCTTACTCGTGTTCGGACCGGGGCTGATGTCAGGGCCGGCGGCCAGTCTGACCATCCTGCCGATCTCCGATCCGGCGGTCCGGCAAGGCGAGCTGCTGCGGGTGCCGATTTCGGTTCGTTGCGACGGGATCGATTCGGAAAGCGTCACCTATCGCCTGATCAAGGCCCCGGCGGGGGCGTCGATCGATCCGTCCACGGGGGATTTCTGCTGGCTGGCGCCCGACGAGCACAAGCCGGGCACGTACCAGGCGACGGTCAAAGCAGTCGGCGCCGGGAGTCGGCCGCTCGCGGACCAGCGGACGTTCGCGATTGTGGTGCTCAGGCGAGCACCTCCGCCGCCTCCCAAGGCCACCCGGGAGGAATTCGATTCCGGGCTGCCGGCCATGGCTGCCGTTGTGAATCCCCTGGAGCAAGCCAATCCGTTTGAGAGCGAGGCGGCCGTCACTCCGCAAGGCAAGATCGACGAGCTGGTGTTCGACAAGTGGAAGCAGCTGAAGATCGAGCCGGCCAAGCGGTGCTCGGACGCGGTCTTCCTCCGGCGCGTCTACCTCGACACCATCGGCACACTGCCCACGGCGGACGAGGCGAAGAGCTTTCTGAACGATCAGGCGCCCGACAAGCGGTCCGCGCTGATCGATCGTCTGCTGGAGCGTCCCGAGTTCGCCGACTACTGGGCCATGAAGTGGTCCGACTTGCTGCGGGTCAAAGCCGAATTCCCGATCAACCTCTGGCCCAACGGCGCCCAAGCCTATCACCGCTGGATTCGCACTTCGCTGGACAAGAACCTGCCCTACGATCGGTTCGTCCGCGAATTGCTGACTGCCTGTGGCAGCAACTTCCGCACGCCGCAGGTCAATTTCTATCGAGCCTTGCAGAGCAAGGACCCGACGTCGATTGCTCAGGCAGTCGCCCTGGTCTTTATGGGAGTGCGGGCGGAAGCCTGGCCCAAACAGCGGTGGGCGGAGATGGCCGTTTTCTTCTCACAGATCGGATACAAGCCGACGCGCGAGTGGAAGGAGGAGATCGTCATCTTCGATCCTCGCGCGGCCAAACCCCCGCCCGATGGCAAGCCGCCCGGCGCCGTCTTTCCCGATGGGACCCCAGCCCGACTTTCTCCGGGACAGGATCCCCGGGAGGTTTTTACCGCGTGGCTGATCAGCGCCAAGAACCCCTGGTTTGCGCGGCACATCGTCAACCGCGTCTGGTACTGGCTGTTGGGACGGGGCATCGTTCACGAGCCGGATGACATTCGGCCTGACAACCCAGCTCAGAACGTCGAACTACTGAACTGGCTGGCGGACGAATTGGTCCGGGCCGAGTACGACTTGAAGCACGTCTATCGCATGATCCTCAATTCGACGACGTACCAGCTGTCGTGCATTCCCAAGACCAAGGGACCCGAGGCCGCGGCGAACTTTGCCTGCTATCCACTGCGTCGCCTGGACGCCGAGGTGCTCGTCGACGCCCTCTGTCAGATCACGGGAACGACCGAGAGTTATTCCAGCATGATCCCCGAGCCATTCACGTTCATTCCCGAGAAACAACGGTCGATCACGCTTCCCGATGGCAGCATCACCAGCAGCGTGCTGGAGATGTTCGGGCGCCCGCCCCGCGATACGGGTCTGGAGTCGGAGCGCAACAACCGCATGACGGCCGCCCAGGCCCTGTACCTGCTCAACTCGACCCAGATCCGGGAGAAGATCCAGAAAGGGGCCAAGATCCAAGCCCTGCTGACAACCACCGATCCGCAGCAGATGGCGGAGAACCTGTACTTGACGATCCTTTCCCGCCCGCCCACCAGCGGCGAACGGGACGATGCCGGCTGGCAAGGCGGCTCGAAATGGGGCGCGGAAAATCTGGTGTGGGCACTGATCAATAGTGAGGAATTCCTGTTTCGGCACTAAGGGCCTGCCGAACGGCAAGCGAGGCAAAATGACGGCAACACGCGATGGCTTGATTCCCGGTTCCCGCGGCGGGCCCGTTTCCCGGCGCGAGGTGATCCGGCGCGGCGTTCTGGGGTCGGCGGGCCTGCTGCTGGCCCAGCGGTTGAGTCTCGGCGCCGAGCCCGCGGCAGGGACACCTGCGGCAACTCCGGCCGCCGCCGCGGCGCGCCAGGCCGCGGCGAAACCGCCGGCCAAGGCCAAGGCGGTCATTCAAATCTGGATGTGGGGCGGGCCGCCTCACACCGACACGTTTGATCCCAAGCCGGAGGCGGGCAGCGACTTTACGGGGCCGCTGACGGGAGCGATTGAGACGAACGTCAAGGGCATCCGGGTCGGGACCTTGCTTCCCGAGTTGGCCAAGCTGGCCGACAAGTACTCGATCATCCGCTCGATGACTCACGGCGTGTTTGCCCACGAGACGGCGTCCTACATGGTGCAAACGGGGCGCGCGGCCGGCGGCCGGTTGGTCTACCCGGCGGTGGGCGCCGTGGTCACCGCGTTCAAGGGTCTGGCCGAAGGCGCCGAGGGCCTGATTCCCCCCTACATCGTCCTCACCGAGCCTCAGGGCCGGTTTTCCGAAGCCGGGTTCATGGGGATCCGCTACAAGCCTTTCGCGACCGGCGGCGACCCCAACGCTTACCGGTTTGCCGTCGAGGGGATCGTCGCGCCGGGGCTGTCCGACGACCAGCAGCGGCAGCGCCGCGAGATGCTCCAGCGGATCAACACGCTGGGCCGATTCCTCGAAGGCGATCCGCAGATCGCTGCCGCCCAGCAGGCCAAAGACCGGGCGTATGACTTGATTCTCGGCGACGCAGGCAAAGTCTTCGATCTATCGGAAGAAAAGGAGGAATTACGGGTCCGCTACGGCCGCAACACCTTCGGCCAGTCCTGCTTGGCCGCCCGCCGGCTGATCGAAAAGGGCGTCAAGTTCGTCACGATCAACTATAACGGCTGGGACACGCACAAGGACCATTTCCAGATCATGCGGCGGAAACTGCCGGAAATGGATAAGGGCATGTCCGCGCTGCTCGCCGATCTGGCCGAGCGCGGACTGCTGGACAGTACGATCGTCTGGTGGGGCGGCGAGTTCGGCCGCACGCCTCAGGTCGATTGGAAATCGCCCTGGAACGGCGGTCGTCATCACTACGGGAGCGTCTTCTCGACGGTCGTTGCCGGCGGAGGCTTCCGGGGCGGGCGGGTCGTCGGCTCGTCCACGGACAAAGGGGAGCAAGTCAAGGACCGGCCCGTCTATCCGTGCGATCTGATCGCCACCATGTACGAACTGCTCGGCATTGACCCGGAAGCCGGCTTGCCGCACCCCATGGGCGAATTCGTCCGTGCCGTCCCCGCCCCCGAAGAGGGCTTGAAGTCCGGCGGCCCCTTAAAGGAACTCCTGTGATCGCGGAACGCACCCTGTATCGACTGGGACCGTACGCCCTCCTGGCCACCGCGGCGATGCTGGCCGCGGCCGGCGATCTGGCCGCCCAAACGGCGGCAAAGGACCCTCACATCGGCTACGTCTACCCGACCGGCGGCAGGCAGGGCACCAGCGTGGAGGTCACCGTGGGCGGACAGTTCGTGAAGGAAGCCGACGGGGTCTTCATTTCTGGCAGCGGGGTCAAGGCGGCAGTCGTCAAGTGGTATCGCCCGCTGACGCAGGGCGAGTTCGTGGCGCTGAGCCAGAAAATCCGCTTTACGCGCGAGGATCTGGAAGAAAAGCAGAAAGAGAAAGGCGCGACCGACCCGATCACGGACCAGCAGGTCTACCAGGTGGCGGGCATTACCGAGAATGATCTGAAGGAGATGGAGATTTACCGCAAGCGGGATGCGGATCCCAAACGGCAGCCCAACGACCAGATCGCCGAAGAGCTTACGCTCAAGATCACGATCGACGCCCAGGCGCCCCTGGGGAAACGCGAGCTGCGGGTACTCGCCGCCGGCGCGATGTCGAACCCCATCTGGTTTCAGGTCGGCCAGTGGGACGAGCGCCGTGAGACCGAGCCCAATGACGAGACTCCGGATCCCGTCATCGGCGGGACACTTCCGGTGGTAGTCAACGGCCAGATCATGCCCGGCGAGGTGGACCGGTTTTCGTTCACCGCTCGTCAAGGTGCCCGCCTGGTCATTGCCGCGGATGCCCGCGAGCTGATGCCCTACCTGGCAGACGCCGTGCCGGGCTGGTTTCAGGCGGTGCTGGCGCTGTACGACGGCGCTGGCCAGGAACTGGCCTATGCCGGGGCCTATTACTACCGGCAGGATCCAGTGATCTACTACGAGGTCCCCGCGGACGGCACCTACGTGGTCGAAATCCGGGACTCGATCTACCGCGGGCGCGAGGATTTCGTGTACCGGATCACGCTGGGGGAATTGCCTTTCGTGACCGGGGTCTTTCCCTTGGGGGCTCGCGCCGGCCAGGAGGTCACGGTCGAACTGCAGGGCTGGAACCTGGTCGAGACCCAGCTGAAACTCCGCGCCCTGGCCGACCGGAATCGCCCGCTTCGCTGGTACTCCATTCCCCAAACCGATCAGGTCTCCGTGCGTTTCCCGTTGCGGATCGATATGACGGCCGAGGTTCTGGACCGGGAGCCGAACGACCAGCTGGAAACGGCCCAGGAGGTCGAACTGCCGATCGTCGTCAACGGTCGCATCGACCGGCCGGACGACCAGGATCTGTTTCGCTTCGATGCCGTCGGCACGGTGGTCGCCGAGGTCTATGCCCGCCGCGGCGGCTCCCCCGTGGACTCGGCGGTGTCCTTGACGGATGCCACCGGCGCGGAGATCGCCTT
Organism: uncultured Planctomycetaceae bacterium; assembly: GCA_903927685.1. Next base: position 1,644 of record CAIYOB010000229.1, on the reverse strand, counting down.
CAACGATGATTTCCGGGACGATGCCCAGCCCCTGCTCACGCACCATGCCGATTCCCTGCTGACGGCCGTCATGTCCGGCCAGGGGCCCTATTGCCTGCACCTGGGCGACGCCCAACGGAACGGCGGCGAGGATTTCATCTATCGCTTGTACATCCGGCCTCCGCGCCCCGATTTCGATCTGCGCGTCGTCCCCTCCTGCATTATCGCCCGCCCCGGGGCCACGCTGCCGATCACCGTGCACGCGCTGCGACGAGATGGATTTGACGACCCGATCCATCTCGCCCTGCTGAAACCGCCCGAGGGATTCAAGCTCAGCGGCGCCGTTGTGCCGGGCAAAGCGGACCAGATCCGGTTGACTTTGACCGTCCCGCCCGCGGCCGCCAAGGAACCGTTTCTCCTGGAGCTGGAAGGCCAGTCGCTGGGCAGTCGCCGGCACCGACGGTTCGAGCGTCCGGCCGTGCCCGCGGAGAGCATGATGCAGGCCTTTCTCTGGCTGCAGATTGTGCCCGCCGAACAATGGGCCATCCTGGTCACCGGCCAGCCTGCCGCGAAGTGCCCGCTGGAGTTGCTCCCGGTCGATCGCGTCAACCTGCGACTGGGCGGCACGACGGCGGTCGGGGCCCGGCTGACGGACAAGAACCCGCCGGCCAGCGAGCTGCGCGTCGAGTTGGTCGACCCACCCAAGGGAATCACGGTTCAGAAGGTCGCACCGGAGGCCCCCGGCCTGGTGGTGACGGTGGCGACCGATGCCAAGTCGCTCCCGCTAGGCGCCGCCGGAAACCTGATCTTCGAAGTGCTTCGGGAGTGGACCCCCGCTCCGACGGAAAGCGCGCCGGCCCCCAAGCCGCTGCGCCGGTCGTACGGACTCCTGCCCGCGGTCCCGTTCGAGGTGGTGGGGCACGCGCCGCGGAAATAGGCGTCCCCGTTGCGCCACCAAGCCTCCGGGCCTTGGCGGCGTTTGCCATTCCGGCATGCGCCACGTTTTCAACGCCCGTTCCCATACGTTATACTACGCCGCGACGTGGTCAGGGGGTCTCTGGACAAGGGAGCATTTATGGGCGCGCTCGACATTCTGGTGTTCGTGGCCTTTGTCATCTCGGTCATCGGGATCGGGCTCTGGAAGAGCAAGGGCGAGGAAACCCACGGCGAGCACGGGGCGCAGGATTATTTCCTGGCCGGCCGCGGCTTGACCTGGTGGCTGATCGGGTTTTCCCTGATCGCCGCCAATATCTCGACCGAACAGTTCGTGGGGATGAGCGGCAAGGCGGCGGACTGGCTGGGCATGGCCATCGCCAGCTACGAATGGATGGCCGCCATCACGCTGGTGATCGTCGCCTTCTTGTTCCTGCCCACGTTCCTGAAAAGCGGCATCTACACCATCCCCGAATTCCTCGAGTACCGCTACAACACGTTCGCCCGCACGGTCATGGCCCTGTGCACGATGGTGATCCTGGTCGGCGTGCCGACGGCCTCGGTGATCTACTCCGGCGCCAAGGTCATCACGGGCAACTTCCAGGGCTACGCGCCGTTCGGCCTGGAACTGGGTGACATTACCGTGGGCTGCTGGATCATCGGGATCCTGTCGGCCGTCTACGTTTTCGCGGGCGGGCTGAAAGCCTGTGCCTGGGCCGACTTGATCCAGGG
>CAIYOB010000228.1 GCA_903927685.1 uncultured Planctomycetaceae bacterium | reverse complement strand
CCAGAGGCGAAGACTGGGGGCTCGCCACTCGTTCCTCTTGGCTCGACCCCAGCCACCCCGTTCGCCGCGTTGACCGCCGCACTGTCTAACAAGAGAGGAGCTGTCGAGCATGAGACCTTTCCTGACCCTCCTGTGCCCGTTCGTCGGCCTGCTGGCCGGCGGCCTGGCCGCCGCCGCCGCTGCGGCGGATTCCCCCGGTGCCGCCGCGCGTCCCAACATCCTGTGGATCACCAGCGAGGACAACAGCCCGTACCTGGGCTGTTACGGCGATCCCCTGGCCCAAACGCCGCATCTGGACGGGCTGGCCGCCGGGGGCGTCCGCTATCGGAACGCTTTTGCCAACGCACCGGTCTGTTCGTCCGCCCGCACCACGCTGATCACCGGCATGTACGCCTGCTCGCTGGGCGTGCAGCATCACCGCAGCCGGGTCGCCATCCCCGCCGCGTTCCCGCTGTACCCCGTGCCGCTGCGCCAGGCCGGCTACTACTGCACGAACAACTCGAAGACCGACTATAACGTGGCCAACGCGGGCAAGCCGTGGGACGAGAGCAGCCCCAAGGCCCACTACAAGAAACGCGGCCCGGGCCAGCCGTTCTTTGCGATCTTCAATTTCACCACCAGCCACGAGAGCCAGGTGGCTCCCAAGGCCGGGAAAGACCTCAACTCGTTCCGCGTGCCGCCGGACAAGATCGTCCTGCCGCCATACCATGCCGACACACCGGAGATCCGCCTGGACTGGGCCAACTACTACGACCAGATGACCAAGTTGGACGAGCAGGTCGGAGCGACGCTGGCCGAATTGGAGGCGGCGGGGCTGGCCGAGGACACGATCGTGTTCTACTATTCCGACCACGGCGGAGCGCTGCCGCGGGGCAAGCGGAACCTGCACGACTCGGGCACGCACGTGCCGCTGATCATCCGCTTTCCGCAGAAGTGGGCGCACCTCGCGCCGGCTCAGCCCGGCCAGTGGTGCGACCAGCTGGTCAGCTTCGTCGATTTCGCGGCCACGCTGCTGAGTCTGGCCGGCGTGCCGATTCCCAAGAATTACGAAGGCCGCGCGTTCCTGGGCGGGCAGAAGGCCGCCCCGCGGGACCATGTGTTCCTGTTCCGCGGCCGGATGGACGAGCGTTACGACACCGTGCGCGCCGTCCGCGACTCGCAGTTCCGCTATCTCCGCAACTACAGCCCACACCGGCCTTGGGGCCAGCACTATTCGTATCCGTTCCAGGTGCTGCCCAGCATGCGATCCTGGCACGCGGCGTTCGTCGCAGGGCAGTGCAATCCGGTCCAAGCCCGCTATTGGGAACCGAAACCGGCGGAGGAGCTGTACGACGTGGCCGCCGATCCGTTCGAGATCAAGAACCTGGCCGGCGACCCGCAACATGCGGAGCGGTTGGCCAAACTGCGTCAACAGTTGCGGGCCGACACGATCGCCAGCCGCGACACCGGCTTCATTCCCGAAGGCATGTTCGTGCGGCTGGCCGGCGACAAGACGATCTACGAGTACGCACAGAGCGACGCTTATCCGATCGCGCGGATTGTGGCGCTGGCGGAAAAGGCGTCGTCGGGCGACCCGGCCGTGCTGCCGGAGTTGATCGCCGCGATGGATGACCCGCATCCGGTGATCCGCTACTGGGCCGCGGTCGGCTGCCTGGTGCTGCAGAAGCAGGCTGCGGGGGCCAAGGACAAGCTGTCGGCCCTGCTGACCGACGACTGGGCCGATGTCCGGGTCGCCGCCGCCGAAGCCTTGGCTTACCTGGGCGAGGCCGACTTGGCCCTGGAGACCCTCGCGGCCGTGCTGGACAGCGAGGACCAATACGAAGTCCTGGCCGCCCTGAACGCCTTGGACTTCATGTGGGCGGCCGGCAACGCGCCGCTGGGACGTATCCAGAAGATCCTGCAGGGCCGTCAGTTCGACGAACCCCGGGACCGGATCGCCAAGTACCTGCTGAGCCAGGCGGCCGCGGTAGGGCGAGGCGAAGGCCCAAGAGGCTAGGTTACCAAGTGGGTGTCCAAAATAAAGAAGAACAAGAATGAGCACAAGAATGGACAGGCGGAAAGGGCTGGTTATAAATGGGGATTACAAATGGGGATACGAGGCAACGCCGTGAGAACCACCGTGAAATCACCAACACATCGTCCGATGCCGGCGCGGATCGCTGGCATTTGCAGCGCCGGTCTTGCCCCCGCGCTCAGCTTGGCGATCGTGGCGACATGCGTCGCTCATTTCCCCTCCGTCGCCGCGGACCGCCCCAACGTGATCTTTTTCCTCGCCGACGACTTGGGCCAGCGGGACCTGGGCTGCTACGGCAGCACCTTCTACGAGACGCCGAACCTGGACGGCTTAGCCCGCGACGGGGCGCGGTTCACCGACGCTTACGCCGCTTGTCCGGTCTGCTCGCCGACTCGGGCCAGCATCATGACAGGCCAATGGCCCCAGCGGACGGGGATCACGGATTACATCGGCGCGCCCGCGCCGGACAAGTGGGGCCGCAACACGGTGCTGCTGCCGGCTGCCTATAGCGACCGCCTGGCGCTGGAGCAGCTCACGCTGGCCGAGGCCATGCAGGATGCCGGCTATGCAACGTTCTTTGCCGGCAAGTGGCATCTGGGCCCCGAGGGCTTCTGGCCGGAGAACCAGGGCTTCGACATCAACCAGGGCGGAACAGACCGGGGTGGCCCCTACGGTGGCAACAAGTACTTTTCCCCCTACGGGAACCCGCGTCTGAAAGATGGCCCGCCGGGCGAGCATTTGCCGGATCGGCTGGCGACGGAGACGGCGAAATTCATCGAGGCGAACCAGACCCGGCCGTTTTTCGCCTACCTGGCTTTCTACTCCGTCCACACGCCGCTGATGGCCCGCGAGGATCTGCGGCAGAAATACGAAGCCAAGCGGCAGCGACTGGGACTGGAAGCCCGCTGGGGCCGCGAAGGCGAGCGGGACGTGCGCCTGGTGCAAGAGCACGCCGTGTATGCCGGAATGGTCGAGGCCATGGACTTGGCCGTCGGCAAGGTGCTGGCCAAGTTGGATGAGCTGGGCCTGCGCGACAACACGCTGGTCGTCTTTACCTCCGACAACGGCGGCCTGTCGACCAGCGAGGGCTGGCCAACGTCGAACCTGCCGTTGCGCGGCGGCAAGGGCTGGCTG
>CAIYOB010000227.1 GCA_903927685.1 uncultured Planctomycetaceae bacterium | reverse complement strand
GAGGGCCAACGGCCCGGCCATTTGCGGCAAAGAACGGGATCGTCACACCATGCCACAATCGCCTGCTCAAGTCGGGCTGCAAGTCGTTTTCTCGACCAGAAACCGGCATTGATTTCTCCAGAAGGAATCACTCCGCGATCCGATGTTCCCAATGCTGGCCCAGCACATCAAGGACTGTGGCTGTGTCAGTTGGGGATTGAGCAAGTGCACAAACGACCGTGCAGTTGGCCCTGCGGCGGAGTTGGGGCACTCGGATACCCAGCCCGGCGGACTGGGCTAAGCAAATGACTGGGCCGCTGACCTGGAGAGCAGATCGACCTTTCTCTCAGGCGGCGATCTTGGTGGAGCGTCGAGAAACGCGGCGGCCGAAGAAAATGGCCATGCCAAGCCCGGCCAGCAAAGCGAATGAAGATGGCTCGGGAATTGCAGAAAGTACCCCATGAGACAGGTGTGCCAGACGAGTCCCAGAAAGCGGTCGAAGGGAGAATATCATTAGATGGCATTCGCAAGCGACTGTCAAAACAGATATTCCGCGTCTTTCGAAGCGATCAAACGGCTAAGGGGCGGGATGACCTTCGGTCAGCGGTCCAGCCCGGACCTCCTTAACACGCTCCGGAGAAACACGCCTGTATAACTGCCTTGGCTCGCGGCCACCTCTTCCGGCGTTCCTGTGGCCACGACGCGGCCGCCCGCGTCGCCGCCTTCGGGCCCCAAGTCGATGACCCAATCGGCGCACTTGATGACTTCCAGGTTGTGTTCGATGACGATCACGGTATTGCCGCGATCGACCAGTCGCCCGAGGACCTCCAGCAGACGCCGGATGTCGTCAAAATGCAGCCCGGTCGTCGGCTCGTCCAGCAGGTACAGCGTCCGCCCGGTGTCCACGCGGGATAATTCGGTGGCCAGTTTGATCCGCTGGGCTTCGCCGCCCGAGAGCGTCGTGGACGGCTGGCCCAGGGTCAGGTAGCCCAAGCCCACGTCCTGAAAGCTCTTCAGGCCCCGGTGGATTGTGGGGAAATTCTGAAAGAACTCGGTGGCTTCGTCGATCGGCATGGCCAGGACGTCGGCGATGGACTTGTCCCGATAACGGATTTCCAGCGTCTGACGATTGAACCTCGCACCCGCGCATTCGCTGCAGGTAACGTACACGTCGGGCAAGAACTGCATCTCGATTTTCTTCAGCCCGTGGCCTTGGCACGCCTCGCAGCGGCCGCCTTTGACGTTGAAGCTGAAGCGGCCGGCGCCGAACCCGCGCTGCTTGGCTTCCCGCGTGCGCGCAAACACTTTGCGGATCTCGTCAAAAGCTCCGCTGTACGTCGCCGGCGAACTGCGCGGCGTGCGTCCGATCGGCAGCTGGTCGATCTCCACCACCTTGTCGATCTGGGCCGCTCCGCGCAGACTGCGGAACGGACCGGGCTGGGGCGCCATCCCGCCGGTTCGGCGAATCAACTCGGGCGCCAGCGTCTCGTTGACCAGGGAACTCTTGCCCGAACCGCTCACTCCGGTGACGCAGACCAAGGCTTCGAGTGGAAACCGGGCTTCGACGTCGTGCAGGTTGTGGGTCGTGACGCCCTCGATCGTCAACGACCGCGTTTTGGAGATGCGGCGGCGAGTCGGGGGCACCGCGATCTGGGCCTGGCCGCTCAGGTAGCGCCCGGTGAGCGACGCCGGATTCCCGCAAACTTCCTCGACCGTGCCCTGGGCCACGATCCGGCCGCCGTGCACACCGGCGCCGGGACCGACGTCGATCAGCTGGTCGGCTTCCCGCATCATCGCCTCGTCGTGCTCGACGACCAGCACCGAGTTGCCTTGTTGCTGCAGGTTGCGGAGCGCGTCGATCAAGCGGCGGTTGTCGCGAGGATGCAGTCCGATCGAGGGCTCGTCGAGCACGTAGCACACGCCAACCAGCCCCGAACCGATGCTGGTGGCCAGCCGGACGCGCTGCAATTCGCCGCCGCTGAGCGTGTCGGCGGACCGGTGTAAGGTCAGGTAGGTGACGCCGACGTGCTCCAGGAACGCCAATCGCTGGAGGATCTCCTTCAACAGCGGATCGGCGAGCGGACGCTGGGCGGCCGGAAACTGCAGGCTGCGAAAGAACGGGACCGCGGCGGCGATGGGCAGCAGGCAGATTTCATGGATCGTCTTGCCGCCGACGCGGACCGCGTTGGCTTCGGGCCGCAGCCGCGAGCCTTGGCACGCGGGGCAAGTGACCTGGTCGCGAAGACGAGCCGGCGTTTCGGCGCCGTCCTCGTCGGACGCTGCAACGCGGGCGTCCGGCTCGGCCGGTTCGGGGGCCGACGGCTCGATGCAGCCCAGGCCGCCGCAGCGCGGGCACGCGCCGTAGGGGCTGTTGAAGCTGAACGTGCGCGGTTCGATTTCGGCGACGCTCAAGTCACAGTTCGGACAAGCGTACCGCGTGCTGAACAGGCGGTCTCGCCAGTCGTTCTGCCGGCGGTCGGCATCCGTCGGCCCCGGCTCCTGGTAGCAGGCGATCAGCAGTCCTTCGCCGTGCCGCAGGGCCAGCCGCACCGACTCGGACAGCCGCACCGTGCCCTCGCTACGGACGATTAGCCGATCGACCACCGCGTCCAGGCAGTGCTCGCGATGCGTGTCCAGGTCCGGCAGGTTTTCCAGGTCGCACAACTCGCCGTCGATCCGCACGCGAATGAACCCCGCCTTGCGGATCTTGGCCAGGGCCTCGTCGTGCTTGCCCCGGCGGCCCCGCACCAGCGGCGCCAGGATCATCAGCCGCGTGCCGTCCGGCAGCCCGGCCAGCGTTTCGTCGATCTGCTCGGCGGACTGTTGCCGGATCGGCTCGCCGCACTGCGGACAGCAGACCTCGCCCAGCCGCGCCATCAGCAGCCGCAGGTAGTCGTAGATTTCCGTCACCGTCGCCACGGTGCTGCGCGGATTGGCCGTACCCGGCCGCTGGTCGATGCAGATCGTCGGCTGCAGGCCCTCGATCAAGTCGACGTCGGGCCGTGGCAGCTGGTGCAGGAACTGGCGGGCGTAGACGGACAGACTCTCGATGTACTGCCGCTGGCCTTCCGCATACAGCGTATCGAACGCCAGGCTGCTCTTGCCGGAACCGCTCGGGCCGGTGAGCACAACCAGCCGGTCGCGCGGGATGTCCAGGTCCACGTTTTGCAGGTTATGCGTCCGCGCACCCCGGACCCGGATCGCGTCCGCAGGCCGCGCACCCGCGGCGGCTTCCACCACCGAGCTTGAATCGGCTTCGACTCCTGGGATCATGGGCCTCCGAACCCGGCGTACAAGTTGGGGACGATCATTCAAAACCCGGCAAGGTACCAGCCCCCGTGGGACACGACAAGGGAGGCAGGGCGTCACGGCTGCGTTCCCTCACGTCAACGCCCCGGGCTGGCCCCGCTGGCCCGATTCCAGGTAGGCCGCCAGGATCAACTGGGCAGCGACTTTGTCCAGGCGGGCCTTCCGCCGCTTGTTGGTCAGTTGAGCCGCCAGCAGGAATTGCTCCGCCAGCACCGACGTGTAGCGTTCATCATAGTACTGGACGGGGCGGCCCGTGGTCGCACGCAGCCAATCGCCAAAGGCCCGGGCCTCGAGCGATTTCTGGCTCTCTTCGCCGCTGGCGTGCACCGGCAGACCCACGACGAACCCGGCGATCCGCTCCTCGCGGACCAGGCGCTGGAAGTACTCGACATCGGCCGCCGGCCCGCGCCGCTGGTAGATCTCGTACGGACTGGCCAACCGTCGCTCGGGATCGGTGACGGCCACGCCGATCCGCACCGTGCCATAGTCGATTCCGGCCAAGCGGCCTTGCGCGGGGAATTCGTCGTGAGGAAGGGGCTTCGTCGTCATGATCGTTCCGTCCGGGTGCCTGTGGTCGAGTGCAGCGAGCCCACAGTCTCTGTCCGTTCTGGGG
>CAIYOB010000226.1 GCA_903927685.1 uncultured Planctomycetaceae bacterium | reverse complement strand
CTCAGCGACGAGGCGGTCAAGCCGCTGCAGACGCTGTCCAACCTCCAAACCCTCTGGCTTCCCCGGCAGATCACCGAGCAGGGACAGCTTCGCATCCAGCAGAAACTGCTCAAGTGCCGGATCCTCCGCTAGCGCAGCGTCACGGCCGAATGCCAGGGTGCCTGGGGGCGAGTGCCGCGAGCCCCCGGTGCCAAGAACTGGGGGCTCGCCACTCGTACCTCGTGGCTCGACCCCAGCCACCCCGCCCCAATTCTCAGCTTGGGCAACGCGCTAGCCGTTGCCATCGGCTCGCCGGGCATTTTTCGCCGATTCCGCTTGCTCAGCTGTCGCGGGTACAGCTTGGTCGAGCTGCGGGCCAAGGCATCGGCACGTCGCCATCTGCCGTCCCCGCGCAGCGCGAATGGACTCCGTCGCGTGGGCAACAGTGATCCGCCGCAATGCGGCTTCCAGCTGACTCCGTAATTCCCGCCCCAGCCCTCGCAACGGGCACGGCGTCTCGTCGCTGCACCCGGGCAGCGCCAGCAGGCAGTCATCCGCCGGCTTGCTGTGCTCCACAGCCTGGACAACATCCAACAACGTGATTTCCGCCGCGGGACGACTCAGCACAAATCCACCGTGGTGGCCCCGCTTGGCTTGGATCAAGCCACAGCGAGCCAGCGTGAGCAAGGTCTTGCGGAGATAGGGCATGGGAACTCCCGTGCAGGTCTGGATCTGCGTCGAAAGGACCCGCTGGCCCTCCCCGTTGCCAATGCAGCCGAGTGCGAGGATCGCGTAGCCGGTAGTCCGCGAGAACGAGAGCATCCAAGTTCCTTTAGCCTGAGAATCGTGGCTTTCGATTCTACAGATTCTTACCTGCCGAGCTACCACGCTAGCAGTCCGGTGGCGCGATAAGGCGGGATGAATGCGGCCGCTATTTCGACTGCAGAACCTGGATAATCCGACAATCCCGGAAATCCACTACGATTCGCGCAAACGACAAAGAAATTCTGATCGACATACGTGGATGGGGGCGAAATTAGGAGAGAGACATCAACTCAGTTGCACCGGTGTCGGTGTCGACTGACGGGCCGTTGCCAGGAGGTGAGGCTGTGCCAGACACGTCGAGCAGGAGAGATCGTCGCCCGTCCTCTTGCGCAGGGATGCTGTTGGCGAGTTTCTGCCTGTTCGCGCTGGCTTCCTGCACGTCGTCCCAAAGTCCCGTGCGGCCGGTCGAGGCGAAGCTGGATCGGGGGTGGCCCAAGCCGGCGACGGCGTGGCACGAAACGCCTTCGCAGGTTGTGCCCGTGGGCTGGAATGGCGAAAACCGCTTCTGGAAACCCGCGGATTGTGCTCCCGTGCAAGCACCTCTCCCGGGAGTACCGGGGGCAGTCCCCGTTCAGAACGACGAATTCTGTGGCTCGTGTCACAAGACGTACACCCAATCGTTCGCCAGCACGGCGCACCGGGAAATCGGCTGCGAAAAGTGCCATGGCGCCGCCAGTGTCCACCTGGAGACGCGGGGCACGCTGGGGAATTCGATCCTCAGTTTTGCGACGCCGGAACAAGGCACGCGGGTCGGCCTGTTGCTGAGTCCCGCCGAGCGATCCGAGGTCTGCCTGCAGTGCCACGAACAGCCGCAAGAGTCGCGGATCGTGCCCTGCCTGCAGGGTTGGCGGACGTCGGCGCATGCCAACAAGGGCGTGACTTGTACGGATTGCCACCGCGCCCATTACAACGTGCCGCTGGGCACGCCCACGGTCGACGAGACGGCCCAGACCGGTCCTCATTCGCAGGCGGTCCCGGCCAGTTGGGAACGGCCGCAGCCAGCGCTGGGGCAGGAACTGCCGGCGCACGCCAAGAACCGCCTGGCCGCAGTCTCGTCGGATGTCTGCTATCGCTGTCACGAGGACCTGCGGCGATTCGAGGACGTGGTTCATCCGCACCAGTTGGGCGTCCCCTTTGACTTCAGTTGCACGGCCTGCCATGATCCGCCTCCGCGCGGAGCGCCTCAGCAGATCGACCGTCATCCAACCCAGTTCGAATGCACGACCTGCCACGATTCCCACGGAGACGTCCGGGCGGAGACGCGGAAAGAACTCTGCCTGACCTGCCATACCGGGCCGCACATGGAGGAGTGGTATGGGGCACCGCACGACGCGGCCGGCGTCGCTTGCACGGATTGCCATAATCCACATCCGCAGCAGGGACTGCCGATGGCGGTCAACCAGCCCGAGACGTGCTACCGCTGCCATGCGGAAATGCGCCAGTTGGAGCAGATCGCCCATCCGCACCAGATCCTCGGGCCGCAGGGATTCAACTGCAACACGTGCCATCGCCCCCACGGCAAAGTCCAGGCGGAGACCAGGAAAGACTTATGCCTCAAGTGCCATGACGGCGCTCCGACCATGGCCTGGCACTCGTCCATTCACGAACAATACGGCGTGGCCTGCGCCGATTGCCACAACGCGCACCCGGAGACCAAGGTGCCGCAGACCGTCCACATCATCCATACCAACGTCGACCGTCCCAAGCGGTTGCCGATGAGCGTCGACGAGCCGCACGCCTGCTACCAGTGCCACCCGAAGATCTACGGACTCACCAACCTGCCTTCCCACCATCCGATCCGGGAAGGCAAGCTGCTGTGCTCCGATTGCCACGACTCGCACGGCCAGGCCAAGGGAAACCTCAAGGAGGAGTCCGTCAACGCCCAGTGTTACGAATGCCATGCCGAGAAGGAAGGGCCGTTCGTCTACGAGCACCCGCCGGTGACGGAAAACTGTGCGCATTGCCACGAGCCACACGGCACGGTAGCCAACGATCTGCTGCGCCAGCCTGTCACGTTCCTCTGTCTGCGGTGTCACGCCGGACACTCCAGCCACGGCCGGTCCAGCAATTGTCAGCGCTGTCACTCGATGGACGGTGAGCCGACCAACGTCGGCGGCGGGCCACTCGATCCCATGATCCCGACGAACAGTACCATCCGCGGGGCAATGTACACCGATTGCACCCAATGTCACACCCAAGTTCACGGCAGCGATTTGCCGGAGGGAATGGTGAGTGCACACAAGGGGTTGCGATAGGCCGGGGCCTTTTTCGAGGACTCGACCGAGCCGAGGAAGCGATCGCGGGGGGCGATCATGAACTGGAAAAACCTGGGTTTTACGCTGGTGGCCTTGGTCCTCCCGGCGTGCTATGCGCTGGGGGCCGACGGTCTGTCCCCGCTGGGGCTTGACCCGGCGGAACAGGGCCCCGCAGCGACGATGCCGCCCGGAGCGGACGGGGCGTTGGCGAGCCCGCTGAGCGATCCCGCCGAGAGCCAGGTGCCCTGGCTGCCGCCAATCACGGAGGCGGAAGGCCTCGATCTGCCCCCGGAGGAAGAAATCGCCGAACCGTTGAGCGAGATCCCGTGGTTCACGCCGGACGAGGCGCCGTACCGCTCGGTCATCGCCGGGCGCTTCGGCTGGTGGTTCGTCGAATCCGACGGGAGTCCGACCAAGGTGGCGGAGTACGAGGGACTGGGCTCGTCGGCCTTCGCGGACTTGGACGGCTTGTTCAGCGACGGCCGGCGGACCGTCAACTTGTCAGGCACGTTCCTGGACAACGACACCGACCAGGCCAGCTTGGACTACTTCGGGCCGCGATTGGCGGCGGAGTTCGACCTCCAGCGGTATCTGCACCGCCTGGACCACGATCCCCTGACCAACATGGGCGACATGACCAGCGGTCAGGAGACCATTCGCGAGGACCTGAACGTCGGCGAAGACTACGCCATCCGGGTCGAGGACGTGAAGACGTCGTTCGAGAGCCGGCTGAACCAGCACGTCAAGGCGCGGCTGAATTTCCGCTCGCTGCGCCGCTTTGGCGACCGCCAGGCCAACGCCATGCAGCATTGCTTCTGCGAGATCCGCCAGAACAACTGCCACGTGTTGAGCCAGCGCCAGGAAATCGACTGGCTGACCGTCAAGCTGGAACCGGCGATCGAGGTCAAGTACGGGCCGGTGCGCGTGGAATACTCGCGGCCGATGCGGTTCCTGGACCAGGAAGACCAGTTGGTGACGCGGCGGTTCTACGAGTTCGGACCGCACTATCCGACCGAACGCAACTACGCGTTCGTGCCCGAAAACGTGACGCAGATCGACCGGCTCAAGGTCGGGGTGGACCTGGCGGCCGAGACCAACCTGTACGCCCGCCTGAGTTCCGGGGACACGGAAAACAAGTTCCGGGACACGCATCGCAAGTTCCAGGCCTACGATCTGCGGCTGACCAACAGCGCTTGGGACGGACTCACGCTGACCGGGTACTTGAAGTTGAACAAGCAAGCCAACCAGGATCCGCCGTTCCTGCTGCCCGAGGAGCAACTGAACCTGAGCGTCCCCAACTCGTGGGTGCCGCCTTACGGACTTCGCCACCCGCTGGACTACTCCATGGCGACCGCGGGCGCCGAGGCGAGTTGGAAGCCGTTTCCGTGGAGCAATTTCGGCCGGGGCCTGGCGCTCACCGCCGGCGGTGAACAGGGCTCGCTGGATCGCGAGTATGCCGACTACTATATCGAGGACGCGCAGACGTTCGTCGACCAGGAGCACACGGTATTCACCGGGGGACACATCGGGGCATCCATGAGATTCTCGCCGCGTCTGGAGACCCGCGTCCGCTACAAGGTCCGCGTCGAACAGGATCCGCTGTTCGGCGTGAATCGGTACGAGGGTGCGACCAACACCAATTTGCCCGAAGACACGCACCTGGTCGAAGTCGGTGGGACATGGAGTCTGCTCGACAATCTGGTGGCCAACGCGACGGTCGGGATGGAGAACCGGTTGCACGAGTCGGAGGTCGCCAACTTTGATGAGACGAGTTTTCCGCTGAACCTGACGCTGTGGTACGCTCCCACGCCGGCGTGGTCGTTCTCGGCAGGCTACGGTTTCTACTCGAACTGGATCGAGCAGGACATGCTGTTCCCCAGCGCCGATCCGCTGACCGAGACATGGGACCGCAGCGTCTGGGATTACGGCGGCCGGTTCCGCGTCCTGAGCTTGGGCGCCGCGTACGTCTGGACGCCGCGGGTCACGTTGTCCGGGAATCTGGATCTGGTCAGCAGCAGCAATGCCATCGAGCCATTGGACGAGTGGCCCGACCTGCCAACCTATTCCGCGGTCATCGTTGATCGGACGCGAGTCACCGCCGGCGTGGATTGGCAACTGCGCGAGCGGATCTCGGCCTATTACCGCTATCGCTTCGAAGAGTACGTGGACCAGACCGCCGCGTACAACAGCGGCAATGCCCACATGTCGCTGCTCGGGTTCAGCGCCGTGTACTAACCGCCCGGCGGCTTGGTCCACGGGCGGGCTCCGAACCGCGCCAACGACGGCCATGCGGGTGAGCGTTAATCTGCAGCGCGGGGCACCGACTCCAGCCAGTGCGGATTCTCGCGCACGCCCTCGGCTTCGCGAATCGGCCACGTTGCGCGGGCGTCGTCCTGGTACGGGCCGATGTCGGCGAAGGGGATCGGTTCGAAGCCCAGTTTCCAGGCGGGGGATTCCGGCCGGAGCGTAAAGTCGCCGTGTTCCGGATCGACGAACAGCGGGTCCGCCACGAGGGAATGAGGGTCGGCCCCCGCCAGCTGCCACGCCTCCCATTCCGTCGCGGGTTCCACTTCCTCCAGACGCAGGTCGCTGATCTCGGCCCAGCCCTGGCTCGAGTTGAACTGGAACTGCAGCGTCAACTCGGTCACACGGGCGTCGTAGTCGGCTTCGCCGCGGTCCGGTAGATAGAACGCGGTCTGGCATTCCAGCCCTGCGGTCGCGGTGGCGACATCCGACATGTCCGCCCGGTTCAAGAAACCGCGCGATCCGAACGCCTTCCACAGCCCCTGGTTTTCGCATACGAAACGCGCGATCAACTCGCCCGTCGCGTCCTGGTGCCGCAGCTGGAAGCTCAGCCGATAGTGCTTGCCGGGCGGCAGGGCGAACGGCGCCGAACGGACGCAGGTGTTCTTGATATACGGCTTGTCGTTGTTCAACGCGCCGGGCAGCCGCAATCGATGCTTGCCTCCCGTGGCGACGATCTCCGCCTGGAGGTCCGGCCAGGTCTTGTGGTACCAGCGCCAATCGGCGGCCACGGTGCGGTCGGAGGTTGCGGTGGTTTCCGCCGGTGTCGAGCGGCGCGAGAAGTCCACGTTCGGGATCTTGTCCGTCAGGTCGGCAAGCGTCTTCTTGAAGGCCTGCCTGCCCGTCTTCACGGGCGCCGTCCCGCCGTTCCAGACGAGGTTGAAATCGAGCGTGTTGTGTTGGAAGTTCACGCCGTTCTCGCGGACATAGCGGGATTCCGGCTGGTGGGGGTAGTAGAAAATGTTCCGCGTGATCCGATTGCCCCGCATGATCGTACCATCGGGCAGAAACGGGGCGGCGGGCGACACGTCCATGCCGCGCATGGCCGCCCAGGCGGGATTCGTCATCAGCCGTTCGTAGTCCTTGAGCATCTTCGGCTGCCGGTCCTTGAGAAACACGCCGCTGGGCGAGTCGTTCCAGGTCTGCAGGGAAAGCTGGTGCGTCTGGCCCTGCGGTCCGGCGTTGCTGACGAAGATGTTGTTCTCGATGTGGTTCTCCCGCGCGTTGTGCAGGTGCATGGCGCCGACTTGGCAACGTTCGACCAGGTTGCCGTACACGTCGTTGCCGCAGCCGCTTTCATCCAGGTAGATGCCCCAGGCGAAGACGAAGAACCGGCCGTGGTTGTCGAACCCGATGCTGTCGCTGCAGTGGTTGTAGCGGATCGTGTGCCAGCCGCCGCACCAGCCGCCCGTATAGGTGCAGCCGGTGTCCTCCATCTCCAGGTTGCAGTGGCGGATGCGGTTGTACTCGAGGGTGTTCAGCACTCCGCCGTGAAAGATGCCGCACCGCGGCAGGTCGTGAATCAGGTTGTGCGCGACGCGGCTGCCGACGCCGCTGAGCATCACTCCGATGCCGTGGCGGTTGAACTGGCCGACGTGATGGATATAGCAGTTGTCGACCAGATGGTCGCAGCGCTCTTGCTTGACCGCGTCGCCGCCGCTGACCGAGATGCCGTGCCCGCCGATATTCCAGATGTCGCAACCGCGGATCGCGCCGTGCGCGCCGCCGTCCAGGGAAATGGCGGAACCGTGGAAGTAGCCCAAGTCGTGAATCGCACACTGCTCGACCACCGCGTGCTCACAGCCCGAGAAGCGGAGCGCACCCTGCTCGGCACAGGTCAGTTCGAGTCCTCGGACGCGGACGTGATGCGTCTGGTCAAAGGCCAGAATGTTGTTGACCGTGGGGACCGTCACCACGTCCTTGGTCAAGTCCGTGCCCGGAGGCGGGAGGAGATACAGTTTCTGGTTTTCCACGTCCTGGTACCACTCGCCGGGAGCGTCCAGTTCTTCCCGCATGCCCAGCACGCAAAACCGGTCTTCGGGGCGGGCCGCGTAGGTCATTTTCTGGGCGAGCGTGAGCGTGCGGGTCGCGGGCTCGTAGGCCACGATCTTTTCGATCCGATTCCACCAATTGTAGCGGGGAAAGACACAGACTTCGCCGTCCTGCGGCCGCGACCACGGGCGCGCGTCTTGGGGCCTCAGGACCACCGTGTCGGTGCGTTCTCCCGCGATGTCCTGGTACATGGGCGGGCGGACGCCGTCCACGTAGGCCCAGCCGCCGGAGTAGGGATGCGCCGGGTCTGCATTGGGATAGCGGGCCCAGGTCAGGCGTTGGCCGTTCAGATACACCTGCCGGAAGGGAGCTGCCAAGGCCAGCGGTTTCAGATCGGCGGCCCAGACATCGGAGCGGCCATTGAACGCGGACGGCTGCCAGCCGCTGACGACCACGCCGCCCACGAGCTGCGGCCGCGCCTCGGGGGCTGTCGGATCGCGCCACGCGAGGATCTGCAGCGGGGCCTCCGCCGTTCCGGAATCCTGCGGCTGGAACGCGACGGTCTTGCGGATCGCGTACGTGCCGGGGTGCAGCAGGATCTGCACCGCCTCGGCCGCGTCGCCCTGGCGAAGTGCTTGAGCCAGGATGCGGGCCCGCTCGAGCGTCTGAACCGGCGCCGCCACGGTTCCCGCCTGATCGTCACAGCCGGCCGGCGAGACATGGATCTC
This sequence comes from uncultured Planctomycetaceae bacterium, assembly GCA_903927685.1. Next base: position 2,110 of record CAIYOB010000226.1, on the reverse strand, counting down.
GGCCGCCAGCGAAACGCCGCACAGCGGCACGCACAGCAGCAGACGGAAGTAGTATCGCATGCGTCTTCTCCCCAGGATCGATTTCCACATTGCGCAACAGCAGAGCCAGCAATTCCTCTGGCCGAGTCCGTTTGCGGCGGACGGCCTGGATGATGGCTCGGCGTTTGTCCTTCGTAAGTGTGTTCACTTTACGTCACTTCCTGATTAAGTCCAGTCTGTGCCATCGAGCGAGATCAATCGGTACGGACCTCGTCGCCTAAGCCCAACTCCTTCAAGCCGGACCGTGCTTTGTTGGCTTCGGCGTCGGCTTGGTCGGGGGCGAGGGGGACCTGGAAGGAGACTTCCAGCTTCAGCCCGTGCGGCGTCGAACTTTGACTGACCGTAATACCCGGGCATAAACTCGGTTTGGGGCCGCGGGGAACCCCGCCCCGTAGCCCGCCATTTTCCCCGCCCCGCCAAATTCTCTCTCGAACTGCTGGTCCCCACGACTGACAGCGAAGTGGACGATCACAACCAGGCCATGTGCCGACGGGGGGCGGATCGTGCCTGTTATCGCAAGTGTTGCGCACGATGCTTCAATTCGAGGAAGTTTCGGCCGCATGACGTCCGTCGTCGGGGCCTGCGTGTGCTGATCCAATATGCCCGGCTGGGCACGCCTTGCGCGGTCTGCAAGACCGTTTGGCTGGCTCGCTGGAAGTGCGACGAGTGCGGCCTCGTCTTTACCGATTACCCCGACTTTCGTCCTTCCCTATAAACGCTACGCCGGTCCGAGGCTGCTCCCTGTGGCCGCCCGGTACGTGGAGGAGGACCGGCGGACGTACCGCGGGATCACGACGCCGCACCGGGTTCCGGGTCCCCCGCGGCGCGCGTTCATTGCTTTCTCGCCCGTTCGGACATTCTCTTCTGACCGGCGGCAATGGACTCGGCAAGTTCGGCGCTGAGTTTGTCGCCTTGATCGGTTCGGCCTTGAGCGATGGCGTCGCGAGCGGCCCGGATGGCCGCTTCGGCGCCGTCCGGGACCTGATTCTGCCACCAGCTCATCCGTTCGCTGTAGCACCAGACGTATTCATCGCTGGCCGTCAGGGCATAGTAGACGTTGTGCTCAAAGAACCGCAACCGCTCGGCGGGAGACAGGTAGTGGCTGAGGTATTGCTCCTGCGGCGGACGCAAGTCGAGCACCTGGTCCACGTACAGCGCCATTCCGGCTTGCACGGTCGCGGCGTGCTTGGTTCGCAGGCCCTCCGGGACAAGACTCAGCGAACGTTGCCGGATCGTGTGGTAGGCGCGGAAGAACTGCTCGCGATTCGTCATGTAGTACGCCAATTCATATCCGTCGATGATCCGCGCATCCGGAGTGGCGGCTTCGAGCGCCCCGTTCCAAAACGCGGACAGCAGACCCCAGTGTTGTTGCGATAACCGCTGTTGGCGGTCGTGGGGATCGGGGTTCTCGAGCAAGTCGCCGAACAGGCTTTGATGAAAGAACGTCAGCAGTCGCACCTGGGGCAGCTCCGCTTGGATGGCGGCCATGAATTGAGCGCCCCGTTTGTGAACCTGGGCCTCAACCTCAGCAAGACTGCGGGTTCCGTTCGCACCCGGGTAGGCCCACGGATTGTCGCCATAAGGCTCGGGATCGAACACCAGGCCGACGCAGCGTCCGATCCGCGCTGCTTTCGCACTCAACCGCAAGTTGGCTGTGATGTTCGTCCATTGCTCGTCGTCGAACCAATCCATCTTCCAGTTATTGGCTGCATACAGGCAGAGGAAATTGTCCGTGAACGACTGCCATTCGATCGCGGCCAAGTCGTCGAACTGCGGCTGGAGCTGCGCCGGGTCCCAAGGTCGCGGATCAAATGCGTGGTTCCACTCGCGCAGCCGGAAGATGATCCCGTCGAAGGGCTTCTGCTCCATGCCGCGGATTTCCTTCCGCACTTGATCGGGATAGGGGACGTCCCAGCCGTATTCGATCAGCTTCTTTGCCGGGCGTGCCGGAAGGGGTGGCTGAGCGTGCAACGTTGTGACCGGAACCAACATCCAGGTGACGAGCAGGATCAGCGTGTACTTCATATTGATGCGCCTTGTTTCTGGCCAGCGGCAGGAGCGAGCGGCGTCG
>CAIYOB010000225.1 GCA_903927685.1 uncultured Planctomycetaceae bacterium | reverse complement strand
TTGGGCGGTCCCGGCCAGACGCCGCCCAGCGACAAACTGAACATCGCGGGGGTGGGCATCGGCGGCCAAGGCGGCTGGGATCTGGAACAAGTCACCAGCGAGAACATCGTCGCCTTGTGCGACGTCGACTGGGGCTACGCGGCGCACACGTTCGACAAGTACCCCCGCGCCGCCAAGTACAAAGACTTTCGTGAGATGTTCGACAAGGAACCGAGCATCGACGCGGTGGTCGTCGGCACGCCCGACCATGCGCATGCGGTCGTCTCGATGGCGGCCATCAAGCGGGGCAAGCACGTGTACTGCGAAAAGCCGCTGACCCGGACGGTGTTCGAGGCCCGGGCTTTGGCCCGGGCCGCGCGGGAGCACAAGGTGGCGACGCAGATGGGAAATCAGGGGATGGCCTTCGAGGGCAACCGGCTGATCAACGAATGGCTGGCGGACGGGGCGATCGGAGCCGTGCGCGAGGTGCACGTCTGGTCGGACCGCCCGACGCATAGCGGCAAGCTGCCGCTGTACTGGGCCCAAGGCATCGAACGGCCTCAGGACCAGCCGCCGATTCCAGACTCGCTCGACTGGGATCTGTGGCTGGGGCCGGCGCCCCAGCGTCCCTATCATCCGGCCTACGCGCCCTTCCGCTGGCGCGGCTGGTGGGACTTCGGGTCCGGCGGCCTGGGCGACATGGGCATCCACAACATCGCGCCGGTATTCTCGGCTCTGCAATTGACCGCCCCCACCGCTGTGGATGCCAGTTCCACGGCGGTCTATGACGAAACGCTACCGCTGGCCTGTTGCGTCCACTACGACTTTCCGGCCCGCGGCGACTTGCCGCCGGTGAGGTTGCACTGGTACGACGGCGGGCTGGTGCCCGAGCGGCCGGGAGAATTGGAGGAGGGCCGCGAACTGAACCGCGAGGACGGCATCCTGTTTGTCGGCGACAAAGGCAAGATGCTGGTCGAAGGCTGGGGTGGCCACAGCCCGCGGCTGATCCCGGAAACGCGTATGCAAGAGTACCAGCGCCCGCCCAAGTCGCTGTCACGCTCGATCGGTCATCATCAGGAATGGCTCGCCGCCTGCAAGCACGGCACGCCGACCCGTTCGAGTTTCGACTTCGCCGGTCCCCTGACCGAAGCCGTCCTGCTGGGCACCGTCTGTGTACGACTGGGCGGACAAAAGCTATGCTGGGATGCGGAACAGCTGAAGGTCACAAACGTCGCCCGGGCGAACGAGTTCTTGCACTACGAGTACCGTTCCGGATGGAGCCTGTAGGGCGGACGTCCACGCGGAATTGTCCTATCGGACACGATCGGAGGAAAGTCATCATGCCCCTCGTCAACCCCGTCAAGATGCTGCAAGCGGCCCGCGCCGGCGGGTACTGTGTTGGTGCCTTCAACCTGGTGGATTTTCTCACGCTGAAAGCGATCATCGAGGCGGCCCAAGAGCAGCGGTCGCCGGTCATGCTGCAGACTTCGTCGGCCACCGTCAAGCAACTGGGCCTGCGCACGATTGCCGCGATGGCCCACCTGGTCGCGGACGACAGCCCCGTGCCCATCGCCTTGCACCTGGATCACGGCACCGACCCGATGGTGATCCGCGAGGCGATCCGGGCGGGCTATACGGCTGTCATGTACGACGGCTCGAAATATCCCTTCGCCGAGAACGTCGTCCGAACGCGGGCGGTGGTTGAGGAAGCCCACGCGGCCGGAGTGGCGGTCGAGGGCGAAATCGGGATTGTCGCCGGCGTCGAGGACGATATCGTGGTCCGCCAGGATGCCGCGATCTACACCCGGCCCGACGAGGCGCTCGAGTTCCAGCGGCAGACGGGCGTCGATTTTCTGGCCGCCGCGATCGGGACGGCGCACGGATTCTACAAGGTCGCCCCCAAGCTGGACATCGATACGTTGCGGCAGATCTCCCGAGCCACCGAGTGTCCGATGGTCGTCCACGGCGGCACCGGGCTGCCGTTCGACGTGGTCCGCGAACTGGTTCAAGCCGGCGCAGCGAAAATGAACGTTTCGACCCAGATCAAGCAGACCTACC
>CAIYOB010000224.1 GCA_903927685.1 uncultured Planctomycetaceae bacterium | reverse complement strand
GACTCGCCGCAGGATCTCCTTGATGCGAGGCGCTTTTCGGTTGGCCAAGCCGGCTTGTCGGATCGCCGCTGCGATCCGCGCCACGGGCGCTCGCCGCACCTGGTCCCAGTCGGGAAACCGTCGCCGCAGTTCCGCAAAGGCGGGCCCACTGTTGCTGTCCGAGGTGTTCTGCGACAGCACCGTGGCGACCAGTTCATCCAGCACGGGCGCTCGCTCCGGCCAATCGACCGGGCCGTATACGTTGCGCAGCCGCCGGCAGACGGCGGTCACGGCGGCGCGGGCGGACTTCGGGACGGCGGTGCTCATCGTGCGCGGCTGCAAGGCATGTCAACGTGGCGTCGCCCCAGGACCTGACGCCGGGAGGTATCTTCCCGGATTCGCTCGGGGCGGATAAAAAGCTGGCAGGCCAGGCGACGGCAACATTCGCGAGTTTCCAGCGAATACTTGCGCGCCGTGGTCTGTCCGTTCCAACCAGTAACCGAAATCGTATCAGGGAGATCCGTCCATGTCGATTCTGCAGTGCCAAGCCTGCGGACAGAAGTATCGCCTGCCCAGCGCCGGAGCGGGAACGAGTCGGCGCTGTCCCACGTGCGGCGGCGCGTTGGTCCCGGAATCCGGCGAGCCGATCGTCGACGCGGCGGTTGTCCCGGAGGTCAATCCGCGGCGCGTCCCGCGGGCCGATGAGATCGACTATCGGCTGTTTGGCGACGACATGCAGTACTGCGAAATCACGCTGGATCCCGGCGAGACGGTCATCGCCGAAGCCGGCGCGATGATGTACATGACCGACGGCATCCGCATGGAGACGGTGTTCGGCGACCCCTCGCAGCAGAATCAGGGCTTCCTGGGCAAGCTGGCTTCGGCCGGCAAACGCGTGTTGACCGGTGAATCGCTGTTCATGACCATGTTCAGCAACGCGGGCCGCGGCCGGGAGGTCGTCGCGTTTGCCGCGCCCTATCCGGGCAAGATCCTGCCGCTGCACCTGAACGAACTGGGCGGCGAGATTATCTGCCAGAAGGACTCGTTTCTGTGCGGCGCCCGCGGGACCCGAATCAGCATTGCGTTTCAGAAACGGATCGGCGTCGGGCTGTTCGGCGGCGAGGGCTTCATCATGCAGCGTCTGCAGGGCGACGGGATCATCCTGGTCCACGCGGGCGGCACGCTGATGCACCGCGAGTTGGCGGCCGGCGAACGGCTGAAGCTGGACACCGGTTGCCTGGTCGCCCTGGCGCCGACGGTTGATTACGACATCCAATTCGTGGGTGGTTTCAAGAACACGCTGTTTGGCGGCGAGGGGCTGTTTCTGGCCAGCTTGACCGGCCCCGGCAAGATCTGGTGCCAGTCGCTGCCCTTCTCGCGCCTGGCCGGCCGCGTCCTGGCCAACGCCTCGCGAACCGGCGGCAAAGACGAGGGCTCGCTGTTGGGTTCGTTCGGCAAGGCGTTGATGGGTGACAGTGGATCCTGATTGAAACCCGCAGCGCCAGCGAGAGGAGGTTGACTTCCCACTCGCTGGCGCTTCGGGCTACCGTCGGGCTACCGTCGGGCACCGCCACGTGTGGCAGCCTCAACCGCGCGCGGGTTAAGACGCCAGTAGCCGGACGGGCCCAGTCCGGCTACTGGGCAACCAAGACGCCTGGCAAGGACTAGTACGGCTCGTACTGGCCCGGCATCGGAATCGGGTAGTCGCCGCTGTCGTTCTTGTTGACCGGGGCGGGGGCGTCCCAGGCGAGCTTTTCCGGGAACTCGCTCTTGCCCTTGGCCACGGCGTCATCCCACTTGACGGTCTTGCCCGAGTAGGTCGCCATGCGGCCCAGCACGGCCGTCATGCTGCTGGACGCGCCATGCCAGCCCTCGTGGTACGGCTTGCCTTCGCGGACTGCCGCGATCAGGTCCTTGTGCTCCTGGACCATCGAGTTGACGCCTTCGCCGCGGAACCGCCACTCGGTCTCGCCCTTGATCCAGCCGGCGCAGTTGGATTCGCCCTTGCAGCCGTGGACGTACTCGCTGACGCTGCTGAACGTGTTGGGGATGTGCCGGCACTGGCTGTACATCTTGGTGCCGTCGGCATAGGTGAACTCGACGAAGTGCTCGTCAAAGATCTGGCCCGTGCCCTTGTTGCCGCCCAGGTAACGCTGCAGACAGCCGCCCATCCCGTTGGCCTCGACCGGATGCGCCTTCTTCATGTCGCCGTCCTTGGCCCAGGTCCAGTTGACGATGTCCAGGTTGTGGATGTGCTGTTCGCAGATGTTGTCGCCGCTGAGCCAGCAGAAGTGGTACCAGTTGTCGATCTGGTACTGCATCTCCGTGGCCCCTTCCTTGCGCGGCCGGTTCCAGATGCCGCCGCCGTTCCAGTAGGCCCGCAGCAACTTGATGTCGCCGATCGCCCCGTCGTGGATCCGCTTGATCGTTTCGATATACTCCGGTTGGTGCCGCCGCTGGAACCCGACGCCGACCTTCAGGCCCTTGTCCTCGGCCATCTGGTTGGCTTCCATCAGCTTGCGATAGCCCGCCGCGTCGACGCAGCAGGGTTTTTCCATGAACACGTGCTTGCCGGCCGCAATCGCCGCGGCGTAGATCATCGGCCGGAAGCCCGGAGGCGTGGCGGTGATGATCATGTCGGGACCGGCGGCGATGGCCTTTTCAAAGGCGTCCAGGCCGCAGAACACGCGGTCGTCCGGCAGGTCCACGCGGTCCTTGCGCTGTTCGCGCAGCCGGCGAGCCGTACCTTGGACGCGGTCTTCGAACGCGTCGGCGACGGCGATCACTTGGATGGCGGGATCGGCGTTCATGCTGTCCTCGATGGCCCCATTGCCGCGCCCGCCGCAGCCAATCAGGGCGACCTTGATCACGTCGCTGCCGGCGGCGTGGGCCGTCCGGGCGATGCTGGCTTGGCTGGCCAACGCTACGCCTGCCGCAACCGCCGTGGATCCCTTCAGGAAATCGCGTCGGGAGGCGTTCGTCTTGTCGCTCATCAGTCGTGCTCCTTAAAAACAGAGTCCAAGCAAAACGGCCAGACCGGCACATCCCGGCTGGCATGTCCAAAATTGTCGTCTTTGTCGAATGGTGGGGCAAGGGCAGAAGGCTCGACCGTACAGAATTCAAAACTCGCGGGGCAGACCGTGCTGATTCCCGCGGGATGATGCCCCGCGAGTTTTGGATTCTGTGCGTCTGAGTTCCGGGATTGAGCCCCCGTTCAGTACCGGGCATACGCCGGCGTGGCTGGTGTGGGACGGATTGCCAATCCGTCCCACTTCCCACGTAGGACGGATTGCCAATCCGTCCCACGAGATTGAGCCCTGGGTTCAGTACCGGCCATGCGCCGGCAGATCGATCAGCGGAGGCGGCACGGCGCCGGTGACCGGCACGGCCGGGGGCGTGGATTGCCACTGGATGACCGTGGGCTGCAGCGTCTCCGGATCCTGGGGGCGGGTCAGAGAGCTGTGGATCAGCGGCTCGGCGGCGTTCGGCGTGGCGTGAGCCGGGGCTTCCTCGGAACGGGCTTGGCCGGTGGCGACGAACTGGGTGGGACTCGAATCTCGGGCCGCATCCCGCTGGCGAGCGTACCAGCTACCCGCGCCGGACTCACGGATCAGGCTGGCGTTGACCACCGGGACATCCCCGGGCGAAGCGGCGGCCGCCGCGGCAACTGGCTCGCTGCCGCCGGCGAGTTGATTCGGTTGTGCCTGCTGGGCGATCAGCGGCGCTTGCGGACTCAGCGGCTGGCTG
>CAIYOB010000223.1 GCA_903927685.1 uncultured Planctomycetaceae bacterium | reverse complement strand
GTACGCACCAAATCAAGGCACTCTTGAAGGTGCGGGAAGACGCGCCGTACTCCTTAGTCATGGCCTCGACCAGCGCGGTCGTGCGTTTCTCCTCCGCCATGGATTGGTCGGGGGACAACACGACAAACGTCAGCGCCGGACGATCGGGAATCTGGATGCTCTTGTCGGGGAAGAAGACCCGTTCGATCCCAGCGCCGACCGCAAACACCTTCTGGACCTCGCCACGAACGCGCTCGTCAATTTTGTCGGGTTGGATACTGGCCCGCCGGTCGGCCAGCAGTTTGTTCAGATTGGGTGACAAACTGAATCGGTAGCGGTTCTTGCCGACCGTCAGGTAGTAGCATGACGTACCCAGCGTCTCCAGCACGGTCTCGATGTTGCCGACATCCAATCCTGGCTCCGCCACGGCCAAGCGGACTTCGGGCACGGTGGCCTCGCCCTTGGCTTGGCCGCCGTTGGACTCAAAGAAGATCGTCGTCGCCACCTTGCGGTGCAGCCGTGCCTTCTTGATCGTGTCCACAGCCTCGGAGTCCAGCCGGTTGGCGTGGGCCTCTTTCTTGCCGCAGATATCCGTGGTGACGGCGCCCTCCAGACGGGACTCGCCCAACTGCTCGAAGAGCGCCGCCCTGAACATCGGGTCGTCCAGCGGCGCCGTGCCCATCCCGATCACCAGATCCTTGTGGGCGCCCTTGTAGCCCTCCTGATACGCCTTGGACACCCACAGCGCCAACATCCGCAGCACGCCACGGGTCTGCTGGAATCGGGGCAGGGCCTGCCATTTCCGCTCGAACACCGAAAGCACAGTCGGGTGGAATGGGTAGGTGGCCGCAAATGCCTCACGAGCGTTGTCGATGGGGAACCAGTTGGGGATCTGTTGCCGGTGGTCCCCGATCCAGTCCGCATACTCCGCCACGGTCTTCTTGGCCTCATCGGGCAACCCGTACCACTCAAACAGCCGGCGGCGGATAATCTCCGAGGTCTCAGCCTCGGCGGACATGATGATCGCCTTGCCCAGCCGGTCCAGCAGCTTCTTGAATCGCGTGAAATCCGCTTCATCCTCCGCGTTCATTTCCATCTCCGATGCCGGAATGGAGACTGCCAGCACCAGGTTGTCCTGCCCCCTGGCGAACTCGGACAGGTTGTGCACGAAGTCGTAGAGCTGAGCGGCCATCCCGCTCTTGCGGTTTCGGCTCACGTAGTTCATCAACTCGTCCATCAGGATCAGGCAGGGTTGATCCTGGGGGATAAACTTGCGGATCACGTCACCGCCGGGAGCCGTCATCTCCGCTTCGTGCTTCGCCAGGACCGCCAGCGCCTTCTTGCCGCCCAACTGGAAGGCGACCTCACCCCACGGCGTCTTGCGGTTCGGCGTGCCGTCATCCCCACCTCGTCCGGTAAGCGAATCGAACTCCGTGCCGACGAACACCGCCGTAGCGGCCTTCGGCACGGTGGACATGCCCGATTTTTCCAGTAGCCGGTTGACGCCCATCCAGCCGTTTGCCTTCGGGCCGTTTTGCGCCAGATGATACGTCGTCGTCAACGAGTGGCTTTTGCCACCGCCGAACTGGGTGGACATGTTGAATACGGCCGACGTCTCGGTCTTCTCCCCCGACAGCCGGCGAATCACCTCGGCTGCAAAGCTGCACAGGCTCTGCGTCAAGTAGGTCCGCTCGAAGAACTGCTTGGGGTCCTGATAGACGGCCGGAGCACGTCCATCGCGGACATGGTCCAGGTGGACGGCGAACTCCGAGGCGTCGAGCGGCTTGCCTTCGCGCAGATCCTCGCGGGGCGTGACGAGTTTGTACCACGGCTTGAGCGTCATTTTGTACCACCTAGATTCGTTGGGACAGTCGTTGTTCAAGGGCCGCGACATCTTCTGGGCAGAGTGTTCGGACGCGTTTGTAGTTGGCCGCCGCCTCTCGCGCAAGCGTCTTGCGTCCTTGACCCGGCTCGTCAACCAAACCCCGCGCGGCCGCCAGCCGGTCAAAGTAGACTTCCTTCGGATTTGGTTCTCGTCGGATCTCGCGCCAAGCCCAGTCTTGGGGTAGATCATGCCCAGCCAAGATCCAGACCTCGACCTCTTGCCATGCGTTTTCGGATAGAAACACACGATCGGCAGGCAAGCACGTTGCCGCCCTCTCCTCAAGGGAATCCAGCGATGCCCGTCGTCCCTCGCGCCCGTCTCGATCCACGACCAGCAGGAAGATATTCACCATGCCCTTGTATCGTTGGAGGATTTCTTCAATCCGTTCCCAGTTCAGTGCCTGGTCGATGCCTCCCAGCAGTGGATCTTGGCAGACACGGATGTTGGCTCGCGGTTTGCCGATCGCTGCCAACATGGCTTCGGCGATGGGCTTGAGGATGTACTGATCCTTGCGGAAATCTTCGGGGACGATGAGCACGTTCATGCTTGGCCTCCTTCCAAGAAAGCCACGGCATCTTCCAGCCACCCCGAGGCGTGTAGGCGAGCCAAGTTCTGTTCTCGCAGCACCCGCTCAGCTTCCGGTATCTCCAAGATCCTGCGAATCCGAGCATCCGGCTGATTCGACAGGCGGTACACGAGCGCTGCGCAGCCTTTGGCGTTCTCGCCCAAGAAACCCAAGAGCTGTGGGGAATGCGATGTCGCCGCGACCTGAATTCGGCCGCCCGCGACCTTTTGTTCGATCAATTGCAGCAACAGGTATAGACGCGTGGGGTGAATTCCATTCTCAAGTTCCTCAAAGAAGTAGAACCGAGCGGGTTTGACGCCCAACATCGCTGCAATCATCGCCAGGAACCGCAATGTTCCATCGGACGCGCTGTAAGCCGAGGTCTTCTGCCCACCGGCTTCGACGAAGCTGACGAGGATTCTCCCCGTTTGGTCGGGCACGAACTCAAAATCCATCACATCCAGCGGCGTTAGTTCTCGAATCCACTCCAGGATGGCGAGCTTGGACGCCTCGGATTCGCAGATCGCCTGCAGCACGGAGGATAGGTTCTCGCCGCGGTCACCGAGGATGTCCTGCCCGGGCAGGGATGGCAACCGCATGGCGTCAGGAGCCAGATCCAGAAACCGCATCGAGCTCAGCGATTCGAGCACTCGTTTGGCCGCAGCCCGGACTTCCCCAGTGGTCTCCCCATGGGCGACGATCTGTGACAGCACCGGTTGGTTGGAGATGAATTGGAGCCGCTTGCCGTGTTTCCGGTTCCAGTGGTCGCGCGGCAGACGTACGAACAAATATCGGGGGTCGCCCTGTTCGGGAGGATCGTCGCCGCCGTGGGAACAGAACAGGTACGTCGCCGCTCCGCCCCAAAGCGACTCTCGCACCACGCGAGGCGGGCGCCCGTTCGCGCCCGCTTCCACCTCGATCGAGTAGGTGCCACCGCCCGCATTCGGCGATAACGTGGCTTCCATGCTAAAGGTGGCCGCACCGAGGTACGTCGCCTCCCGGGTCCCTCCCCGAATGCCTTTCCACTGCAGCGTACCGCCCTCAATCCACTTCTCGCCGATGATCTCGGCCAGCGTATAACCCCGCGAGATGCCGTGCAGAAACCGGAAAGCATCCCGCAGATTGCTCTTGCCTGAAGCATTTGTCCCAACCAACAAG
>CAIYOB010000222.1 GCA_903927685.1 uncultured Planctomycetaceae bacterium | reverse complement strand
GCCCCTCGAACGCCTGCAAGCCAGCAAAACGCACGCCGGGCAGCCCGGCGATCCGTCGCGCCAATTCGACCGCCGGCGCGCCGGGCGGCACGCCGCACCGGCCCATCCCGATATCGACTTCGATCAGCAAAGCGATGGACACGCCGGCGGCGGTCGCCGCTTGCGAGATCGCCGCCGCCTGGCCCTCGTGATCCACGGCCACCCCGATCGCCGCGCGCGTGGCGAGCCGTGTCAACCGGGCCAGCTTGGCCTCGCCCACCACCTGATTCGCGATCAACACGTCCCGGACCCCGTGCTCGACCAACACTTCCGCTTCGCCCAGCTTGGCGCAGGTCATGCCGACGGCGCCCGCCGCCAGTTGCCGCTTGGCCAGCGTGACGCACTTGTGGTTCTTGAAGTGCGGCCGCAGCTTGGCCGAACGTTCTCGGAAAAACGCCGCCAACTTGGCCAGGTTGCGGTCGCTCGCCGCACGGTCGAACAGGAGCGTGGGCGTATCCAGTTCCGCCAGCGGCCTCCCGATCCGCGAGTCGCAATCGCTCACTCCGGCCATGGCGTCTTCTCCGTCGCCAGGGAATAGAGCACCGCCTTGGAGTTCGTGTACTCGTGAACCGCCTCGTCATAGCCCAATTCGGCTCCGATGCCGCTCAGTTTATAACCAAACACCGGCACGTTGGGCCGCAGGGCTCCGCCGCCGTTGATCGCAATCCGCCCGGCCCGCAGCCGCCGTGCCACCCGCAGGGCTCGCGTCCCGTCGGACGTCCACAGGTTGGCCATCAAGCCGAACTCACAGTCGTTCGCGATCCGCACGGCCTCGTCTTCGTCGCGGAACGTCAACACGCTCAACACCGGCCCGAACACCTCTTCGCGGGCGATGGTCATCGGTGGCGTGACGCCGGCGAAGATGGTCGGCGGATGGAAGCAATTCTGCGGGCCGCTCGGCAGCGGCCCCGTCAGCACACAGCGAGCTCCTTCCTGCCCGGCTTGCTCGACGTAACGCCGCACGGCTGCACAGTGCACAGGCGTGGCGAGGCAGCCGAGCTGGGTGTTCGGGTCGGTCGGGTCTCCCTGCCGCAACGACTTGACCTTGGCGACAATCCGTGCCAGCAACTCGTCGTGCTGGCTTTCGTGAACCAGCAGACGCGAGCCGGCGACGCAGACCTGCCCCAGGTTATAGAAGATGCCGGTGATCACGCCGTTGACGACGTGGTCCAGCGGGGCGTCCGGAAAGACAATGCTCGGCGTCTTGCCGCCCAACTCCAGCATCACCCCCTTCATGCCGACCTTGGCGGCTTCCAGCATCTGGATGCCGGTCTGGTGGCGGCCTGTGAACGTGATCTTGTCGATCCCCGGATGCCGGACCAGCGTTGACCCGGTCTCCGCGCCGGTCCCGTGGACGACATTCAAGACGCCCGGCGGAAAACCGACTTCCTGAGCCAGTTCCGCCAGCATCAGGGCGGACAGCGGCGAGACTTCGGACGGCTTGAGGACCACGGTATTCCCGCAGGCCAACGCCGGCGCCAGCTTGATGGCCGCGTTGGTCAGCGGGAAATTCCAGGGCACGATGGCCGCGATCGCGCCCAGCGGTTCGCGAAACTGCATCGTCACGTTGTCCGGCAGCGTTCCGTAGCATTTGCCGGCAATCTTGTCGGCCAACCCGGCGTAGCTCTCGAATAGGTCCGCCGCGCACGGCACGTCGAAACCGCGGGTATCGCGAATCGGCTTGCCGACGTTCAGCGTGTCGGTCATCGCGAAATCGTCCAGCCGGCCGCGAATCGCCTGTGCCAGCTGAGACAACATCCGGCCGCGGACCAGCGGATCGAGTCGCGGCCACGGCCCCTCGTCGAACGCCCGCCGAGCCGCCTGCACCGCGCGGTCCACGTCCGCCGCCTCGGCGATCGCCACGTCGGCCAGCGGTTCGCCGGTCGCCGGATTCGTTACCGACCAAGTCCGTCCCGCGGCGCCGTCACGCCACTCGCCGTCGATGTACAACTGTTTTCGCATGAGAAATC
>CAIYOB010000221.1 GCA_903927685.1 uncultured Planctomycetaceae bacterium | reverse complement strand
GTCGAACTGCGGGATGCCCTCGCCAAGATCCTCAAAGCCAAAGGCTACGCCATCGTCGGCCGCGACTTCACCGCCTGGAACGGCAACGGCCGTCAGTACGACCGCGTGCTGATGAACCCGCCGTTCGAGAAGGGCGCCGACATGGCCCACGTCCGGCAGGCGTTCAACCACGTCAAGCCCGGCGGCCGCTTGGTCGCCATCATGTCCAACGGCTTCCGCTTCCGCCAGACCAGCCGGGCCACCGGCTTCCGCGCCTGGCTGCAAGAACTGGACGCCGACGTGACCGACCTCCCGGAGGACGCCTTCAACGGCTCCAACGCCTTCCGCCGAACCGGCGTCAAGGCCGTCATGGTCACCGTCCAGAAACCCGGCTGGCCCCACGCAGCCGCCCAAAATTCCCTCGCCCCCGGCTCCGCGGGGGAGAGGGATAGGGTGAGGGGGCTTTCCAGCCAGAGCCCAGCATCGTCGGTTTCCACGATCACCCCCGCCCCATCCACGCATCCCGCCCACCCGGCAGGGCAGAACCTCCAAGCCGTTCAGGACGTTTTCAAAACGTCCCCCAGCGGCCAGCAACGCCCAGCAGGAAACCAGCACCCCAACCCCGCCGTTTTCCCCGAGCAAAACGTCGGTTCCCACGCATCCCAACGAAAACCAGCAGTCAGAACCCCCAGCCGCATCCCACGCAGCCACAGCGAATCCCAGCGGCCCCCAACAATCGACGGAACAGGACAAAGAACGCCGCAACGATCAGGAGCCCGCTTCCGGCTCCCCGTCCCCCGGCCAACATGCTTACCATGCGTCCCATGATTCCCATGCCCTTCCTCGCCCCGGCAACCTCCTCTCCCGCCACCGCCCCGCCCGTCTCTCCGACATCCACGGCCAAGCGGTCATCGTCCGCAGCCTCTCCGCCTTCGCCGCCGCCCCTCATTCCAACGCCTTCATCTTCGCCGGCTCCAGCGGCGTCGGCAAAACGGCCGCGGCCTGGGCGCTCGCCAACGAGCTGGGCTGCGATCCGGACTGGGGCGGCGTGGTCGAGATCCCCAGCGGCACGCAGGACGGCCGCGCGGTCGAAGACCTGCTGCGGCGCATGCACCTCCGCCCGATGGCCGGCAGCGGCTGGAAAGTCATCATCATCAACGAAGCCGACCGCATGACCCCGCAGGCCGAAGTCATGTGGCTGGACGGACTCGAAAAGCTCCCGGCCAAGACGGTCGTCGTGTTCACCACCAACAACCTCCACAAACTGACCGACCGCTTCGTCCGCCGCTGCGAAGTCCAGCGGTTCGACGCCACCAGCGACGAGTTCCGCGACGGCATGGTGGACGTGGTTCGCCAGGTCTGGAAGCGGGAGACCGGGACCGACCTGGACACGATTCCCCAGGATCTCGGCAAGTTCGAGCTGGGCAGCGACGAATACTCGATCGGCCTGGCCCTGCAGCAAATCGCCCCGTATCTGCGGACCGGCAATCCCCTGCCAACCTCGTTCACGGTGCCGATCGTTCGGGAGGAGCGGAAGCCGAAGCTGGTCGCGTCCTCCGGTGGCAGGAAGGTGGCCACGATTCCAGCCAGATATAAGTGAGATGCAACGCGAGAGTGATCATGGTTTCAATGGCACCAACGTTGCGAGCCGATATCCCCAACATGATCGGGCCAACGCGACATCGGCGAAATTGGTTGGCCTGGCGGGCGATGGGATGGCTTCGGGACGGGCATGCCGACGGAATGCGTACTTGGTTACGCCGCCGGGCAGGACCTCGAACTGGTCGGGTGGCATGCTCAGCATCAGCTTGCGCCCGTTGTCCCGGTCCACGTCCACCTGGAACCAGGCGGCCGGGCCAGAGCCGCAGTCTCTAACAGCAGTAACGGTGCCTGTGCTGCCGGCTGGAATAGGACCGGGATCGTC
>CAIYOB010000220.1 GCA_903927685.1 uncultured Planctomycetaceae bacterium | reverse complement strand
GCAGCGCCGCCTGCTGTTCAACCGCCAGGATGATTGGCTTGTCATTCATGTCGTCAAGACCTCGTACGGGTCGCCGCTGCCGCGCGTCCGCCAGGCTCGCCGGATGACGGCGTATCGGAACCGACCGAACAAAGGGGGGTGTCGCGCACCGCCCAGCACGGGATTCGAGTCTACCGCGCGCCGGATCGAGCGCAGGCATGCGTTAATTATCGGACAAGAAGGTCAAAGGATTCAAGTCCCTCATCCGCGCAGTTGCCGCGGTTGGGGCTCGGAGTCGAGAGAAAGCCACAAGACCGGGCAGACGCTTTCCCTGGATAAATTGGCGACA
The DNA here is from genome assembly GCA_903927685.1 of uncultured Planctomycetaceae bacterium. The sequence goes on along the minus strand of CAIYOB010000220.1, from coordinate 2,118 downwards.
TGGTCTGTTTGTCGGTGCACGCGTCCTGGGCGAGATAATGCTCTCGCCGGAATGGAGCGGGACACGCTGCGGTCGCGGGGACGGCTGCTTTTGTCCATCGGCTGTTTTTGTCCCTCGGCACGTTTCACGTTGCAGACTGGGCCGGTATGATGGGCAGACTTGGCATCTCGCCAAGACTTGTCTTGTGTGCCTTCGGCGTTGGAGGCCTCCTCTGTTTTCTCAGGAACGACGTGTGGTGAATATGGAATCGGTTCTGGTCGGTTTGACCCGGCAAGACTCCCGGCTGAGTCGGAAACTGTTCATGGCTCGAGATCGCCGAGGCTCGCGAAGACGTCTTCGTCGGCCGTTGCGACTGGAAGCCTTGGAGGGCCGCGCATTGCTGGCCCCCCTCGTTTCGGACGTGCTCGGTGGCAGTCGGGACACGACGGTCTCGGGCACCGTATACGAAGACTTGGATGCGAACGGGATGCTGACCGCCGGCGAGAATGGACTCCAGGGCTGGACCGTCTACCTGGACTTGGATCAGAGCGGCACATGGAATTCCGATGCAGTCGGCACTGTCGAACCTGCGGCCGTAACCGATGGCGACGGCGGCTACGTGATCCGGTACTTGCAGCCGGGAACCTACCGGGTTAGCGAGGTCCTGCAGGACGGTTGGTTGCCCACCTCGCCGGCTTCCCTGGATGTCCTGGTCGAAGCGGGACAGGATGCCCTGGCCGATTTCTTTGACTTCGGCGGGGGCGAGATTCTCGGCACGGTCTGGAACGATCTGAACGGCGATGGAGTCCGCGACAGCGATCCGGACACGGGGGCCTATCTCGATCCCGGTCTGCGGGATTGGACCGTATTCCTGGACCTGAACAATAACAAATCGCTGGATCCGTCCGAACCGGCGACACGGACGAACGCGCAAGGCGAATACGCGTTTGGTGGACTGCCGGCGGGCGACTATGAAGTGTTCGAGATCTTGCCCGACGGTTGGGAAGCCACCAAAGGCTTTGACCGCAAACAGACGGCGGCGGTCGCGGCCCTTGAACAGACTGTTCTCGATTTCGCCAACACCGGCGGCGGATTAGGCTCCCTGTGGGGCACTGTCTGGCACGACGTGAACCTGGATGGTGTCCGCAACGTGGACACCAGCACGGGCGAGTTCACGGAACCGGGCTTGGCGGACTGGACGGTGTTCCTGGACCTGAATAACGACAGGATCGCCGACCCGACTGAGCCCACGGCCTTGACGAACGCGAGCGGCGAGTACGCGTTTATCAGCCTGGCCGAAGGCGACTACGAAGTCACGGAGGTTCTGCCCCCGGGGTGGGACGTCTCGCCCGGTTTCGACAGCCGGCAGACGGTGACGGTGACCGCCGGAATCGATGTCATGGCCGGCGACTTTGCGAACTTCAGCAATTTGAACGGGTCGATCCGCGGCGTGGTTTGGAATGATGTGAATCGGAACGGGATTCGTGATACGGCGTTGTCCGGCGAGTTCACCGACCCCGGTTTGGCGGATTGGACGATCTACCTGGATTTGAACGGGAATCAGACGGTCGATCCCCTGGAACCGTCCGCGCAAACGGCGGCGGACGGCAGCTATTCGTTTGCCGACTTGCAGGTCGGCGATTACGAGGTCCGCGAGATCTTGCCGACGGGCTGGGAGGTCGCGACGGGCTTCGGAGACAGCCAAGCGGTCACCGTATTCTCAGGCACCGAGTCGGTCGCCCCGGACTTTGCCAATTTCAATCTGGCGACGGCCGTGCCCGGCGCCGTCAAGGGTACCGTCTGGAACGATGTGAATGGAAATGGACTGCGCGATGTCTCGCCGGTCACCGGCGAACCCACCGAACCGGGACTTGCCGGCTGGACGCTGTACGTCGATCTCAACGCCGATGGAATTCCGGACGTTTCCGAACCCCAGGCCACGACGGCGGCCGACGGAACCTATGCGTTTCCTTCCCTTGCGCCCGGGTCGATCACTGTCGTGACCGTGGCCGTGGCTGGGTGGCGGCCGACCGCACCTCGCTCCGGCATCCAATCGCTGGCGTTGCGGAACGGGCAGGACATCGTTGGCTTGGACTTTGGCTATCAGGAACTCAGCGATTCCACGATCCGCGGCGTCGT
>CAIYOB010000219.1 GCA_903927685.1 uncultured Planctomycetaceae bacterium | reverse complement strand
CGATGACCAGCCGGTGCAGGGCTTGCGCATCCTGGTCGGCGACAGCCAACCGGTCCGCGATCTGCAAGTCCGGCCGGATCAACTGAACAAGCAGGAATACCTGATCCGCTTCAACCCCCAGGCCCTCGTGTTGGTTGGACGCGACAAAGAGGACCGCGGCACGGTGCAATACACCGCGACGCCCGATCAGCAGGCGCTGGACACGTGGCCGGGCATCTGGGACGAGCAGGGCACGATGTGCGCCGTGTACGACTTCCTGGAACGTCACTGTAACGTCCGCTGGTTCACGCCCACCGAGGCCGGGGCAGACTGCCCGCGGCAGGCGACACTGACCGTCACTGGCAGCGAGTTGCGGCGGGCGCCGTTCATGCGGTACCGCTATGCCGCCTATCCGTCCAGCGAGAATTACGACCAGTACACGGGCTTGTGGCCGGCGGGCAGCACAGGCTATCAGAAATGGGAAGCCGCGGCCTATGCCGAACTGCATCGGCAATTTGACAGCGGCGGCTATGCCCTGGCCAAACGCGGCTGGAACACGCTCTTCCGCCTGCGGCATCGCGAAGGCGGCGAGCCGTGTCCCGGCAACCACTCGCTGTACGGCTACTATCGCCGCTTCTGGGCGGCGGAGCAGGGCCAGGACCAGTTGTTCGAGAGCCGGCACGCCGATTGGTTCGCTCAAGGCTACGAAGGCCAGCCGCCGCAGATGTGCTACACCAGCCGCGGACTGGTCGAGCAGGTCGCCAAGGATGCCTGCGAGTTCTTCGAGACGGGCAAGAGCTACCCGGGAGCCCAGGCCGGCGGCGATTGCTTCTGTGTCGAGCCGATGGACAACGACCTGTTCTGCAAGTGCGCCGCCTGCCAAAGCTGGCTCACCGGCCATGACGCCGACAGCCCGTACTTTACCAACGGCCGACACAGCGATTATTTCTTCCAGTTCGTCAACGAGGTCGCCAGGTTGGTCGGCCCGAAGCATCCCGAGAAACGCATCGTCTGCCTCGCGTACATGACCCACGGCCAGCCGCCGCAGCGATTCCGCCTGGAGCCCAACGTGCTGGTCCAATACTGCTTTGCCTGCAACCGGTTGAACTTCGACCGCGTGTCGTACGAGCACGAGGTGGAACTGCTCCAGGCCTGGCGGCGGGAGTATCCGAACCGGGACCTGTACCTGTGGCTCTACGACACGTTCCCCGTCGAAATCGCCAACAACGGGCGGTTCCACTGTTTTCCGGGGTTCTTTGCCCGGGCCGTGGGCGAACAGTTCGACCTGTTCCGGCAATACGATTATCGCGGCGTGTTCCACTGCGGCTACGGACAAGAGGTCGAAGCGTACCTCACGTACCGGCTAATGGATGACCCGACGTTGCGTGTTGACGCGTTGCTGGACGAGTACTTTACGCGGCAATACGGCCCGGCGGCGGCTCCGCTACGAGCCTTTTACGAGACCGTCGAGCAGGCCTACGGAGATCCCAAGAACTACCCCGAGCCGATCGCGAGCGGCGCGATCGAAGGCCATCATCATCAGACCGAGGAGGTCGCCTGGGGCTACTTGGGCAATGAGAAACGCATGCGGGTCCTGGGGCAGCTGTTGGACCAGGCCAAGGCGGCCGCGGAGACCGCCGAGCAGAAGCGGCGGGTGACGCTGTTTGAGCTGGGCGTCTGGGACTACATGACCGCGGGGCGGAACCAGTACCTGGAGCGAGTCAAATCGCGGTCGGGCGAGCCGGTCTCGATGCTGCGCGTGCCGTTCTCCTCGCGAGGCTCCCTGCAGGGCGATCCGGCCAAGCTCGATCCGGCCGAGTCGCTCGCGCTGGCCCGCTGGCGTTCCCGAATCGCCGAACCGACACGGCGCCAGGTCTCGGCACGGATCGTCCATGACGGGACCTACCTGTACCTGCGGTTTAGCGAACGGTGCGATCCGGCGAGTCTGGTGTCCGCGCCCGACATCGTCAGCGGAGACTACTGGCAACTGCTCTTCGCTGGTCAGTCCGGCGGACCCGTACACAGTCTGCTGGTTAACGCCGCAGGACAACGCCGGCTGGACGGCGCGCCGTGCGAGGCCGCGGTGTCTATCGGCACGGACCCGGGCGAGTGCACGGTCGGGCTGGCGTTGCCGCTGGCCAAACTGGGGCTGACCTCCGGCGGGCCCTGTTACCTGAATGTCGTCCGCCGATCGGCGGCGTCGGACGACCAGCCCATATGGTCGCCCAGCTTCGGCGAGTTCGAAGCTCCGGCGGCCCTGCGCGAACTGGTGCTGGACACGGCCGACACCATCCCCTCGGATCTGCCCGCCTTGGCCGAGTTCCGCCGCCTGGTCGCCCTGGATCCGGTGGCGCACTGGAGCTTGGACGAGGGACAGGGCGTGACCGTGCACTCGCCCGTGGGCGGACTGACCGGCATGCTGATGAACGCCGCCGCCTGGCAGACCGAGGGCGCGCGGGCGGTGGTCCAGCTGCAGGACAGCCGGCGGCAGTACGTCGACTTCGGCAACTCGCCAGCGTTCGATCTCACCGGCCCGCTGACGCTGCAGGTCTGGGTCAAGTACGAGCCGACCGAAATGTGGTACCCAGCGTTACTGGGCAAGGGCTACGAAGCCACCGGGACTTACGGGCTGCACCTTCGCCCCGGCGGCACCGTCTGGTTCGAGCTGGATGCGTCCGATGGCACGCGCCACATTCACAACCCCACCGACCGCAGCGTGACGCCAGCGGAATGGTGCCACGTCGCCGCCACCTACGACGGGACCACCATGCGGGTCTACGTCAACGGCCGCGAAGCGGGCGACGGAAAAGCGGTGACCACCACGATTCGCACCAACGCCGAGCCGCTACGATTCGGCTGGCTGGGCTCGTACGGCTATTTCAACGGCAGCGTTCGGGAGGCGAGCGTCTACCGCCGGGCGCTGTCCCGTGCCGAGGTGTTTGCTCAATACTTGGCGGGCCGGTGACCTCGTTTAACCGCCAGCCGAAGGCGCCAGCGTACATGCGGTGCTTTCGCCGAAAACGACAAGGGCCATGATGTGCACAGATGGCTGACCAGGGGGATCGACGCAGGATCCCCAGCACCGTTTTCCAGCGGGACTTCCCTGTCCACTATCCGATGGGACAAGCCAGGATGGCCTGGGCGGATTCGTACAGCGAGTCCGCGATCAGCGTGGGAGGCTCTGCAAGCTGGCCCTCGTCCCAGTAGCGGCTGCGGAGCAGCGCCACCCGGACTCCCAACGCCTGGCCGAATCTCAGATCGCTGAGCTTGTCGCCGATCATCCAGCTTCGCTCGTAAGCGATCGGTTCCCCCAGTTG
>CAIYOB010000218.1 GCA_903927685.1 uncultured Planctomycetaceae bacterium | reverse complement strand
TGGAAATCGCCAAGCGTTGGTCCTCGCAAGCCCGGATCCATGTGATTTCGGACGAGGCCTATCGGGATCTGCGTTACGAAGGCGAGGAGTTGCCGAGCCTCCGGGTCTGGGACGACGACGCGGACACCGTGATCGTGGCCGGGACGTTTTCCAAGTCATTCTCGCCCGGGATTCGCGTCGGCTGGAGCATCCTGCCCCGACATCTGATCGGGCCCGTCAACGAACAAAAGGGCAATGTCGATTTCGGCTCGCCGAATTTCAACCAGCACTTGATGACCAAGGTCCTGGAATTGGGTCTGCTGGAACCGCACCTGGCGCGGATTCGGGCCGGATACTCTCGCAAGCTGACCGCCATGCTCGCAGCCGCCGACGCTCACTTGGGGCCGTTGCCCGGAGTCGAGTGGTTCCGGCCTCGGGGTGGGCTGTACGTCTGGGTCCGTCTGCCGCCGGGCATGGACGCGGGTATGCAGAGTCCGCTGTTTCCAGCCGCCGTCCGCGCAGGCGTCCTGTACGTCCCCGGCGAATGCTGCTATCCCAGTGCCGGGGAACCGGTTTGTCGGCATTCGCTGCGGCTCAGTTTCGGCGTTCAGTCTTGTGCGAAAATCCGCGAAGGCGTAGAAAAGCTGGCCCGGGCGATCGAGACCGTTTTGCCTTGACCGCGCACTTGTGCTAGCAGTGGACGGACACTTTCGACCGCGGGAAACGGAGTTCTCATGCGGATCATCGATCGCTATGTGCTGAAGTCGTTCCTCCGCGTGCTCGTGATTTGCTTCTTGAGCTTGACCGGACTGTACATCGTCATCGACACGTTTACGCACCTGGATGACTTTTTGGAGATCGCGGACCAGCGCGGCGGTCTGCTGGGGGTGCTGGCCGAGTATTACGGGGCCCGCGTGTTGGCTTTCTTCGACCGCACCAGCTCGTTGATGACACTGGTCGCGGCCACTTTCGTCGCCACGTCGCTGCAGCGGTCCAACGAACTGCCGGCCCTGATGGCGGCGGGCATTCCCAAGGCCCGCGTGGTCGCGCCGTTGATCGCCGCAGCGTTGGCGGTCAGCCTGCTGGCGGCGGTGAACCGCGAAGTCGGGATCCCCGAATACCGCGACCAACTGATGCGCGATTCCCGCAACTGGGATGGCCGAGCCGAAATGCGGTTGGATCCGCGCTATGACAACCGCACCGACATCCTGATCGGTGGTCGCCATACGTTGGCGGCAGAGCAGTGCATCATCCAGCCGGTTTTTCGCCGGCAACCCGACCTGGGGGCCTTCGGTTCCAGCCTGGCCGCCGATAAGGCATTCTATCGTCCCGCCGCCGCCGATCGCCCCGGTGGCTACCTGCTGGACGGCGTCACCGTGCCGAAGGACTTGAGCCAGGTCGCCTCGTTCCAGTTGCAGGGAACGCCGGTCGTTTTGAGCCCGGGGGATACGCCCTGGCTGCAGGCCCACCAGTGTTTTGTGGTCAGCGACGTTTCGTTCGCGCAGCTGGCCGCCGGCAATGCCTGGCGGCAGTACTCGTCGACCGCGGACCTGATCGCCGGTCTGCACAACCCCAGCCTGGACCTGGCGGCCGATGTCCGCGTGCTGGTCCATTCCCGGATCGTCCAGCCGTTCCTCGACATGACCTTGCTCTGCCTGGGACTGCCGATTGTGCTAGCACGCCAGAGTCGAAACATCTTCGTGTCGGCCGGGACGTGCGTCCTGGTGGTCGCGGCGTTCGTGCTGGTCATCCTGGCCTGCCATGCAGCAGGCAACAGCTATCTGATCTCCCCGGACTTTGCCGCCTGGTGCCCACTGCTGATCTTCGTCCCGCTGGCCCGGCTGTCGGTCGACACGCTGTGGCAATAGCGGGAGAATCCGCTGTCGGGAGAATCCGCTCTTGCCACGCTGGGGACGTTTGGCTACAAGTCTTGCGCGGACCGTACTTCTCCCGACGGAGGCCGGAGCGAAATACGGCTCCGGACAAGGAGCGGAGTAGGACGCAGGAGGCTAGCAGCAGAACCTCGCAACCCGACGCGTCAGCGAAGTTCCGCGGCATTTCCTCGCTAGCGCTTCGGGTTACGACGCTCGCACTCCGATCGACTCGCGGCGCCGCAACAGGTCTTTTCTCGCACCCCTCGTGGAGAACACGGATGTTCCAGCCGCGAACGCTTCTGAACTGGGTCCTGGCCAGCTGCCTGTTGGGGTTGGCAGGGAACCAAGTACCGGCCGCCCAGCAACCGAATCCCACTCCCGGAGTCAGCGGCCCTGCCGTCGATCTGAAGATCCAGTTGGAGAAGGGACTGAAAGCCCGCCTGCCGCGCGAGTTCGCGTTCATCGAGCAGGTGGTCGGCATGGTCGACAATGACCAGTTGCCGCGGGACCTGGTGGAGAGCACCTTCTTGTGGGCCCGCGTGAAGAGGCCCTATCCGTTCCCCTATTTCGAGACCGGCCTGCGCGTCCGGGCCGCACGGCGCGGGATCAGTCTCTAGCCTGGCGCCGCTCTCAGGTACGCCTGCATGACACCGTAAATCGCGGTGTGGATGATGACCAGGGCCACCAGGCTGCCGATCAGGTTGCGGAGAAAGGCTCTCCGCGACTTGTCTTCGATCTGTTCGACCGAGCCGCGGAGCAGCCGATTGGGAGTGCGCCCGCGGCCGGGCGGCAACAGCCCGCGGCGCATTTCGTTGTAGATGCCCACGGCGCAGACCGGCTCGCCGACAGCCACCCGCTTTTCGGTCAGCTTGGGCCAGGCCGCCAGTGGGCCGGAACCATCGTCGTCCGCGATGTCGGCGGAGTCTTCGCTCTCGGAACCATCCCAGCGGTCGCCCGCGTCCGCACCTTCCGTTCGCTCGTCCGGCGGCGCCGCTTCCCATCGCTCCTGCTGGGCCAGTGCCTCGTCAAAATCCAACGGAAACATCGTCTGCGGATCCGCCGCGCTGAGCTTCAAGTTCTTTTCGACCAGGCCGTCGTCGTCGCTCCAAACGTCGCCGAACACGGAAAACACGGAGACCAGCTTCAGGCCGGCGCGGTCGTCGAAAGAGGTGCGGGCCAGGAAGTCGCGGGCGTTGCGAGCGGCCGCCGCGCCGAAACACGGCAAGTCGTCAAAGCCTTCGAGGATCGGAAAGCCCAGCAAGCGGATGTCGCCGGCGGCGGAACGAATCACACTCGGGGTCATGAGAAAGCCCGCGTAGTCCGAGCCGGTTGTCTCGCGGTCAGGGGCGTCAGCGACGCGTTGCGGACCGGCCAAGTCGTATTCGCAGAGGACACATTCGGCACCACTGAATGGGGCGAGCAGCGGTTGGCCTACAGGCTGGATCGTACCGGCCACCCCAATCAACTCGCCGTCCCGCGGCGGCAGGGCGTGCCGCGCCGCTGAGATCAACGACCAATCCCGCCGCGCCGTCCGCGCGTTGTTCAACGCACCCAGGCAACACAGGATCAGAAAGCCCACGACTCCCGCACCCAGGTACGTCTCCGGCGGCTCAAAGACCCGATCGAACCAGAGAAAGTAGCCAACGGCCAACGCGGCATACAACCCAAGGGCAAACAGGCAACCACGAAGCATAGGGACCCCGGTTAAAGAAAGGGGGGGGGCAGACACCTCGGCCACACGACGGTCCAGGGCATTCTATGGCGACGGCCCAGTTGGAGCGAGGCCCGCAAAACGACATGTTGCCTCGACAACTCGTATTGACATGGCTGTCGAGATGTCCGCCGTTTGGTACAATCTGGCCGTGTCAGGCCAGTTGTCGGTCTTCCGGCGGTTACGCGGAAAAGGGAGGAATCATGGTTTCTCGCATCCGTCCAATGGGGCTGCGCAGTTACGGTTTTGGAACTCGGCAACTTGTCCTGGCGGCAGGCTTGTTCAGCCTGTTGCCGGGTCCCCAGCCGGCGGCCCGGGCACAGGATGCTGCTGGCGTCGTGGCCACGATGCCGGCGGCTAGTCCGCGGGTCGAAGCGGTGCCGGCCAGCGAGTTGCGGCAGGCGATCGAAGACGACTGGCTGCAATCGATTGCCGAGCCGTTGTCGACGCGCAGCGATGCGGCCGGCGCGGTGGACGGCGTCAAGGATGGCAAGTACGCTTTTCACACCGGGCTCGAGCCGAATCCCTGGTGGCAGGTGGATCTCGGCCAGCCGACAGCGATCGGCCGGATCGTCGTCTACAACCGCCTGGACTACGCCCCGGGCCTGCACAACGCCGACATCCTCCGGATCCTGGTGTCCGACGACGGCAGGGGCTGGCGGGCGTGTTACGACAACCAGGGAAAGCACTTCGGCGGGATCAGCGGTGCCGAGCCGCTGGACGTAACGTTTCCGGAGAACCAACTGACGGCGCGGTTTGTGCGTCTGCAATTGCCCAGTCCCCAGCCGATCTTTTTCCACTTGGACGAAGTCGAAATCTACGGGCCGGGCCCCGACGCCCAGAACATCGCATTCCACCGGCCCACGGACCAGAGCAGCCTCAGCCCGTGGTCGACCCCCAAGTCGCTCGGCGTCACCTTTCCCACCGCGGACTGCATCGCTCGCGCCCGGCGCATGGCCGAGGACCTCCGGCACGAGGGCGTAAACGTAGCCCCGTACCTGGCCCAGTTGGACGAAGCCGCGGGGCAATTCGCCGCCCTGCCAGCGGACGCCAGTGCGCAAGCTCAGCGCGACGTCTACCTGCGCACCCGCTGGATCATCCGGCGACTTGTGTTTGCCAATCCCCTGTTGGATTTCGAGCGTCTGCTGTTGGTCAAGCGGTTCACGCAGGAGACGTATCCGGATGTGTGCTTGAACCACATGCCCTGGGTCTCCAAGCCGGGCGGCGATATCTGCGTTTTGGAGAAGCCTGCCGACGGCGCGCCGCTGTTCGCCGCGCTGGCGGACCCGCCGACGGACGCCGCCGGTCAGCCGGCGGCCAACCTGCGTTATGTTCTGAACAACGCCCTGGGCCCGGGCCACGTGCATGGAATCGACCTCTGGTTCGATGGCGACCGGGTCGTGTTCGGGTATGCGAAAGCCAAGAGCGACCAGCCGCCTGCCGGCTGGCTGGACCGCCGCGAAAGCTATCGGCTGCGGCGGGAAGAGGAGCCAATCCACATCTTCGAAGTCGGCGTCGACGGGCAGGGGGTGCGGCAGATCACGCAGGGCCAGTGGAGCGACCTGGATCCGACGTACCTGCCCAGCGGCGACATCGCCTTTGTCTCCGAGCGTTGCGGGACCTCGCTGCAATGCAACGAGTACGACAAGGACGAAACCAGCTGCAACCTGTACGTCATGCGGCCCGACGGCAGCAACCTGCGGCGGTTGAGCGTCAACAAGGACGGCGATTACCTGCCGCACTGCCTGGACAACGGGCTGATCGGCTATACGCGGTGGGAGTACCATGAACGCAGTTGGGCCTACATCCAATCGCTGTGGGTCGTCCGCCCCGACGGGACCGGCGCGGATGCAATCTTCAAACAGCATTTCGTCAACCCGTGGGCGCTGGAAGAGGTGCGTTCGATTCCGCACAGCAACAAGCTGGTCGCGATTGCGGCCGGCCATCACACGCTGGCCGTCGGGCCCTTGGTGGTGATCGACACCTCGGTCGGCATCAACGACCCGCAGGGCATCGGGATCGTGACGCCCAACATCCGGCCGCCGGAGGGTGGCATGGACGGCGTTACCGTCCCGCAAGGCGGCGTCTGCGATCCGGGCGGATTCTATGGAACGCCGTGGGCCCTGTCGGAAAAGTACTTCCTGGTGAACTACACCTACGGCGCCTCGACCACCGTTCCCAACGGGTACGGGCTGTACCTGGTCGACGTCTTTGGCAACAAGGAACTGGTCTACCGCGATCCGGCGATTTCCTGCTGGTTCCCGATCCCCCTGCGGCCGCGTCCCAAGCCGCCGATTCTGCCGGATGTCACCGATCCCACGATCGACGACGCGGTCTGCGCGGTCAGCGACATCACGTATGGCTGCGACGGGATCGATCCCGCCCAAGTCCGCTACCTGCGGATCGCCGAGCCCATCGGCTGGCCGTACGACAACCAGTACGGCGGCCACCGCTATGGCGAGGACCACCGCTATGGCGGCCCCGGCGCGGAGCGGAAGAACCTGACCAACTGGACGCCCGTGCGGATCCTGGGCGACGTGCCGGTCGAACCCGACGGTAGCGTCCACTTCCGCGTGCCCGCGGACACGGCTGTGTACTTCCAACTGCTGGACGAAAACCGGCTGGAATTGCGGCGGATGCGGAGCTTCATCAGCTTTCAGCGCGGCGAGAGCCGGGCCTGTGTCGGCTGTCACGAGACCCGCGCCGTGGCCCCGCTGGAACGACAGAAGTGGGATACGCTGGCCTTGGCTCGCGAGCCCAGTGTGCCCGTGCCGCCGCCCTGGGGCGACCGGCCGGTCAGCTTCCTCCGCGACATCCAGCCGATCCTGGACCAGCACTGCGTGCGCTGCCACGCCGGCCTGAAGCCGGCCGGCGGAATCGACCTGATCGGCGGGCTGATCTCGCATGACGGCGAAGTCGCCCACTATGGGCATAACCGGGCCTTCGAGACGATCCTGGAACAGCAACTGGTTTCGCTTTCCCCCGCCCGGGCCCAGGACGCCAGTATCACGCCGCCCCGCGCTTACGGCGCGCACAACAGCCGGCTGCTCCTGGCCTTGTCCGACAAGGACCACGCCGAGGCAGTCCGGCTGAACGCCGACCAACTGCTGCGTTTGGCGATTTGGATTGACGCCAACGCCCCGTATCACGATCGGTTCGTGAACAAGCGGGCCGAGCAGGCCGGTTACAACCTGCCGGCGGATCAGGACTTGCTGAAAGGCTTGACGGCCCTCCACCAGCAGCGCTGTGCCAACTGTCATCCGGTGGCCGACGTCACGCGGACCGATTGGATCGACATCCGGCATCCCGAGCACAGTCTGTTCCTGACCGCCCCGCTCGCAAAGCCGTCCGCCGGCGCGGGAAAATGTGGTTCGCCCGTCTATTCGGACACCACCGACCCCGGCTATCAAGCCGCCCTAGGCCTGGTCCGCGCGGCCGTGGACAAGCTGTGGGCGGACCCGCGGCGGGATGTGATGAGTTTGGAACGGCCTTAAGCCCTGACGCTGCCGCCCGCAACATCTCAGGCGATCTGCTGACGAAGCCAATCACGATCGACGAATGTGCCATCCCCAATCGCGTGCGGGATAGCACCAAACGGGAAACACGCCTCCCAGGGTGTCGTTGATGCCGTCACGCTCGTGCGCGAATTGAGCCGAACCGTGATTTCACCGAGATCCCTACGAACCCCCGATATCCCGTTTGGTGCGAGATGTTACGATGAGTCGCATGAGCAGCGACGCGACCGAATTCCAGAGTCCGGACGAACAGCGGCGAGCGCGGCAGCTGAGCTTGCAGAGCACGCGTCCGCCGGGGGATGCGCCGGGGTACGAAATCCAGCGTTGCCTGGGGACGGGCGCTTACGGCGAAGTCTGGGTGGCCACGGACCGCAATACCGGGCGGCGAGTGGCGATCAAGTTCTACCTGCATCGTGGCGGCCTGGACTGGACGCTGTTGTCGCGCGAGGTCGAGAAGCTGGTCTTCCTGTCGGCCGACCGCTACGTGGTGCAACTGTTGGACGTCGGCTGGCATGCCGAGCCGCCCTACTACGTGATGGAGTACGTGGAGAACGGCTCGCTGGAGGACTTGCTGAGCCGCGGCGGGGCGCTGCCGATCGACCAGGCGGTGGCCCTGTTCCGCGAGGTGGCGATCGGCCTGACGCACGCCCACGGCAAAGGCGTGCTGCACTGCGACTTGAAGCCGGCCAACATCCTGCTGGATCAGGATCGCCGCCCGCGGCTGGCCGACTTTGGCCAGTCGCGGCTGTCGACCGAACAGGCGCCGGCCCTGGGCACCTTGTTCTACATGGCGCCGGAGCAAGCCGATTTGAGCGCCCTGCCGGACGCGCGCTGGGATGTCTACGCCCTGGGCGCCATCCTGTATTGCCTGCTGACCGGCGAGCCGCCGCACCGCAACGACGATGCGGTCCGGGACCTGGACCGGTCCGGCGAACTGGCGGACCGGCTGGCGTGCTATCGCCGCCTGCTGGCCGAATCGCCGCCGCCGGATCGACACCGCTTTGTGCCGGGAGTGGACCGCGCCCTGGCGGACATCGTCGCGCGCTGCCTGGCGGTGAATCCCGACCGGCGGTACGCCAACGCCCAATTGGTGCTGGATGCTCTGGAGGCCCGCGAGCGGGCGCGGCGCCGGCGCCCGCTGCTGATTCTGGGCCTGGTCGGCCCGCTGCTGCTGCTGGCCGTCATGGTCCTGTCTTCCTGGCGGGCGTTCACGGCGGCTGTCGGACGGTCCGAGCAGATGGTCAAGGAACAGGCTTACCGGGCCAACCGGTTTGCCGCCAAGTTCGTTGCCAAGAGCTTTGAAGGCGAACTGGCCGACGATTTCACGATGCTGGAGCAAATGGCCGCGTCGCCGGAGTTCCTGGCCGAGTTCCAGCGCGCCCTGGGCAGCGAGTCCTTGCGCGCGATCAACGCTCCGGAGGCATCCGACCAGCGGCTGGACGAACAACGGCTGCGGGAACTGAGAACCCAATTGTTGAACGATCCCGGGCGGCGGCAATTTCAGGCCTGGCTCGAACAGCGGCTGGCGGGTTTGAGCCGCCAACCCGAGGAGCGGGCGTCGCGGTTCGCCAGTGTCTTCGTGGCGGACGCGATGGGCACTTGGATCGCCGGGGCCTATGCCGACGAAGTGGCTGCAGTGCCCATCGGTCTGAATTTCAGTTGGCGAACGTACTTTCGCGGTGGCCAGGTCGATGCTTCCCGAACCCGGCCGAATTCGCCGCCACCGCACATCGAACGGACGCACTTGTCGGCGGCCTTCCGGAGCAGCGCGACCGCCAAGTGGAAAGTCGCCGTCTCGACGCCGGTTTACGACCGCTCCGCAGCCGAACCCCAGTTCCTGGGCATCCTCGCGATCACGTTCAACATCGGTGATTTTGCCGTGTTCCGCAGCCGGGAGGCGCGCGCCGATTACTTTGCCGTGCTGGTCGATAACCGCCCGGGGGAGCGTCAAGGAACGGTCCTACAGCACCCGATGTTCCAGGAGCGGGCGCCGGCGCAGGATTTTCGCGTGCCCCCCGAGTGCCTGGCCCGGGTCAAGACGGAACCGGTGTACGATTTCCACGATCCGCTGGCCGAGGGGCCGGGCGGCGACGTCTATCGCGGCGACTGGATTGCGGCGACGCAACCGGTCAGCCTGCCCGATCGCAGTACCAACGGCAACGGGTCGCGGCAGGATACCGATCTGCTGGTCCTGGTCCAGGTCAAGTCCGCTGCGGCGACGGATCCCGTCCGCCAGTTGGGTCGCCAGTTGGCACTGGATGCACTGGCCGCACTGGGCGTCGTGATCGTCGTCGTGCTCGCCCTGTGGGGCATCGTCTTCCGGATCTCCCGGGAACGCGGCTGGCCCTGGAGACGCAAGGGGGCCAACTCGATGGATCTGTCATCCCCCACAAGCTGACGACGATGTCGAGCGGTAGCGGCCGGGGAGGCCAATCTTCACCCTCCCGTCCGCGGGAGGGTCGGACGCGGTAGCGGCCGGGGAGGGCGAGCGCCCGGGGCTGATCGCCACGAGCCCCCAGCCCTCCCCCATCTACGTCAACGCATCCACCGGACTCCGCACCGCCAGTCTCGGATTGTTCATCACGTGCAAATGGACCATCGTCGTCCGCACATCCTTAGGCCCCAACAACTCCCGGACGGTCCGGATGTCTGCCAGCAACCTCCTCCAGTGGATGCGTCGCGAGACGGTGCCCCAGCGAATGCTGCACGGCGTTTTTCACGATCCGTGAAACACGATGAATCCCGCCCCCACAAGGCTTCCCAAGCCCGGTCCAGCAGCTTTTTCCCCTTCCCCGATGCCGTCGTGGTTTCTGGCGATTCGGCAAAGCGGACCCACGGATGGTCCCCTCGGGATTTGTTATCCGTGGGTCCGCTCTGCCATCCGTGGGCGAAACAACAGTGGGGTGGCTCCCTCCGCTCTCTGAGCTGGTCCCCATTTTTCTGCCCTCCATCTTTTTGCCAACCGCTGCCGAACCGATACCTGACGACTGTGGCGCCCGGAGAAACAAGACGCACGCACCCGCCCTGGCTCCGCTGCCGCAGACCGGCTCCGCAGAAAGGTTGCCGCCCTCCGAGCGATGCGGTAAGATGACCGCCGTCCGGACGGGCGCTGGTCGTCCACGGACAGACCGGCCGGGGACGAACCGTGCCGACGAGCATCGAGATGTTGCAAGCGAGCGGCGGGCCTTGCCAACTTCCACGGTCAACGTCTTGGGCCGCCGCGGATTGAACATGGCGACGAGAAACGACAGCCCATGCGGAAGATACCTATTCTGATGGCGATATGTGGCTGCCTCGTGACCAGCGCTGCCTCTTCAGCGGAGGGCGGCGAGGAAATGAGTTCACGTGCCGGTATTGCCAAATCACGGGTGTTCAATGTTCTTCGTTACGGGGCTGTGGGTGACGACAAGACGGACAACACCGAAGCGTTTTCAGCCTGCTTGAAGGCGGTCGTCGAAGCCGGTGGTGGACGGATGTACGTGCCGGATGGAGTCTATCGCGGCCACATCGTGATCCCCGCGGTTCCGAAAACGATTCCGAGCTGGATCACGGTGGAAATCGTAGGTGAAAGCGAACCGACACCCGTGTTTGGGACAATCGGATCATTCCCTTTGCTGAATGATGGGGACAATATTATAGTGGCCTCCAACGTGAACGGCTTGGAGTTCCTCCAGGCCCATCATGCCTCGCGCTTCGCCCGGGTCGGCAGCTACCGCAACACCCATCATGTCACCGTCTCGGGCAGGCACGGGTTCTCGATCGAACAATTGAACACAGAGCAACCGGGGCAGGGGCAGACGGATGGCGGGAACGCGTGGCAGACGCTCGTCAGCGACGTCGATGACCCTCAGAACCTCGGTGTCGCCGACATTAACTACTGGGTGGTCATTGGCGGTGTGGGTGCGAGGGACACGTTTATCAAAAATGGCGGCGCCTCGATCCGGGCCCGAAGAATCGGTTCCGCTCCGGCCGGAGGCGAGAGCACGGGCAAGTAGCGGAATCGGGATACGATGCCCAGTCAACGGAGGAACGCGAGCCGGAATAGGCAGGAGGGGCCGGGCGGCGACGTCGATCGCGGCGACTGGATTGCGGCGACGCAGCCGGTCAGCCTGCCCGATCGCAGTTCCAACGGCAACGGCTCGCGGCAGGATACCGATCTGCTGATCCTGGTCCAGGTCAAGTCCGCCGCGGCCACGGATCCCGTCCGGCAGCTGGGCCGGCAGCTGGCTCTGGATGCACTGGCAGCACTGGGCGTGGTGATCGTCATCGTGCTCGCCCAAGGGGGCATCGTCTTCCGGATCTCCCGGGAACGCCGCTGGCCCTGGAGGCGCCGGGGCCCCAATTCGCTGGATTCGACTCCGCCGCTCGAGCGGACGACAACGCCAAGCGGCCCCGGCGCGGGCAGTTGAAAACTTGGTTTTGGCAGACAATTCTGCTCCTTCAAGTTCTGTTTTCTTCCACGGATGGCAAAGCCGTCCCACGGATAGGGAAAGCGCGGAGTATATATCCGTGGGCCGGCATTGCCATCCGTGGGATACCCCTGCAAGAGCTGGCGTTTAACCAGTCGTGCCACAGGCTCGCCAAGATCGAGTTTTCAAGTGGCCAGCCCCGGCCATAAGGCGTCGGCTTGACTGGTCCCGCGAACCTGGGACTCCCAGACTTGTCTATTCGTATGCTCCGCTGCCCATGTCCTCGCGCCAGTTTGCCGCAACGGGGCGTCTTGCCTACAGCATGCAGACGGCGATGCCGTCATAAACCGGTTCACGAAATGCAAGTAACGCGGTTGTATCAAGGCTGCCGATAACCTCGTAAGCGGTTTCGATGCTTGGACTCCCCTAGTGACGGCCCGCAGGGAGTTCGAGAGCCAGGAGGGCTTGACGGAGGGGCGCGGACGTGACCACGGAAATCAACGTGCTGGCATTGGTCAAAGGCGACGAGCGTTACGTCTTTTTGTTTGACGACGACAATCGCGTAGAGATGCTGCGCCAATTCGGGCGGTTTGCGGCCAATCCCGATCTCAGTTTCACCTGGTACGACGCGGCCGTGATGAGCCAGAAAGTCCGCCAGGCGGCCCAGCAAGCGGAACGGCCGACGGAACGGCAAATTCCCGCCCCCCGGCGTTTCGAGTTGTCCTCGCGGTTCAGTCTGCCCGTCACGGACGACGTGTTGATGGACGGGTTTGACGGCGAGGCCGGCGTCTGAGCCCACAACGAGCCTGCGCATGCAGTCAGCCATCTCCCGCTTTCTCCGCTATCTCCTGGTCGAACGCAATGCGTCCGCGCTGACGATCAAGTCGTACCGCGAAGATCTGACGGCGTTGCACGAATACCTGACGGAGAGCTACGGGCGGCCCCCGGAGCCCGCGGAGATTACCTCGCTGGACTTGCGCGGCTACGTGGCGGCACTGCACGAGGCCGGGTACGCCAAGACATCGATTGCCCGCCGCTTGGCGTCGCTGCGCAGCTTCTACCGTTTCGCGCAGCGCGAGGGCAATGCCGCGGCCAATCCTGCCAAACCGCTCCGCAACCCGCGGCCGGACCGGAAACTGCCGCATTTCCTGTCGACCGAAGACATTGGGCGGTTGCTGGAGACCCCGCCGGATGACAAGCCTGCGGGACTGCGGGACCGCGCCATCCTGGAGACCACCTACTCGGCCGGCCTGCGTGTCAGCGAACTGGTCGGCATCAACGATGGCGATCTGGATCTGCCGGGCGGACTGGTGCGGATCCGCGGCAAGGGGCGCCGCGAACGCTTGGCCCCCCTGGGTTCGTTCGCTTTGAAAGCCGTGCAGCGCTGGCTGAAGGTGCGGCAATTGTCACCGCGCGAGCCGCAAGGTGCGGAAGCGCCCGTATTTGTCAGCCGCCTGGGGCGCCGGCTGACGACGCGCAGCGTCGGGCGCATGTTGGAAAAGCACCTGAAAATCGCCGGACTGGACCAACGCACGACGCCGCACACCCTGCGGCACAGCTTTGCCACCCACCTGCTCGACCGCGGCGCCGATATCCGCAGCGTGCAGGAACTGCTCGGCCACAAGAGCCTGGTCACGACGCAGATCTACACGCACGTCAGCACCGCCAGCCTGCGCGAGGCTTACGAGAAAGCCCATCCGCGCGCCAAATGACGCGGCCGCACAGCAAACGGGTTGTGAGGCCCCGAGGGCCCCAGGCGTCCTAGACCAAGCCGCGGCGTACGGCCCAGACCGCGACCTCGGTCCGATCGGCTGCATCCAGCTTGCGCAGGATATTCTGCACGTGTTCCTTGACCGTCTCGATGCTGATGCTTAGGGACCGGCCGATTTCGCGGTTGCTCAGTCCGTAGGCCAAGTGACGGAGCACCTGGTACTCGCGCTTGGTCAGCGGCACCTCGTCCTCGGACGGGTCCAGCCGCGTCGTCAGCCGCTGCTTGATTTCCGACAGCTGGGTGTCCTCCGGAGAGCACTCGCCGAAGGCCGATCGGCGGACTGCGGCGACGATTTCCTGCCCCGGTGCGTCCTTCATCACAAACGCGTCCGCACCCAACGCCGCCGAACGAGCCACATAGGTCGGATTGTCGTGGGCCGACATCATGACCACGTGGATGTGGGGCAGCTTCATCCGCAGCCGCTCCAGCGCATCCAGGCCGTCGGTGTCGGGCATCATCACGTCCATTAACAAGACCGTCGGCTTGTGCTTCAACGTCTTGGCCACCGCCTCGTCGCCCGTCTTCGCCTCGCCAATCACCTCGATGTCCGTATCCGAAAACAGGCTGCCCAGCCCTTTTCGAACCACTTCCTGATCGTCTGCGATCAAAACTCGAATGCCCACGTGAAACTCCTATCGGTATTAGAAAGAACGTTCTAATGGGGAAAACCTGACAGCTATCATAACGGTTTTCTGCCACCCTGCCAAACAGTTGGAGAGGATTTTTTCAGCGGTTTGCCCCATTCTAATGGGGACACCGCCGACGAGGCGGTCGGATTGTAACACCGCTGCCGAAAGTGCGGCGGCGCGTGGCGAGCGTAATCGCAACTCCGAAAATTGCCTCAAGTTCCGCAAACGCAACATGTTGACGGCGTGCCACCCATGACCTAGATACCTGTGTCCGCATGGCATCCGTGACCGGCATCCATGACCACCTGCGGAACTTTTTTTACCCCCGTCCGAGGCAAAAATGAAACAAGGCTCTCTGCTGCTCGTAGACGACGATCGCTTGGTATTGGACGGTATGGCGGACTGGCTCCGCGGGCGAGGGTTTGACGTTGCTGAAGCGGCCAGTTGCCGCGAGGCCCGTTCGCTGCTCAGCGCGAGTCCGTACGACCTGATCCTCAGCGACATCCGGTTGCAGGACGGCGATGGGTTCGAAGTCCTGGCCCATTGCCGGGATCGCCACCCAGAGGCCCCGGTCATCCTGCTCACCGGCTATGCGACGGCCGAGACCGGCAGTGAGGCCCTCCGCGCCGGCGCGTTTGACCTGCTCACCAAGCCGTTGATCGACGACGAACTGGAACTGGCCATCGGCCGCGCGTTGTCCCACCGCCGCGTGATCGAGGAAAATGCTAAGCTCAAGGCGCAGTTGGACTTGCGTTTCGGCATGGAGAACGTAGTCGGCCACGACCACCGGATGCTGAAGATGTTCGACATGATCGACAGCGTGGCCGACACGCGGGCCACCGTTCTGATCACGGGCGAAAGCGGAACGGGGAAATCCCTGATTGCCCGGGCGATCCACCGCCGCAGCGGGCGCCGCGACAAGCCGTTCGTCGAGGTGGCTTGCGGAGCCCTGCCGGAAACGCTGCTGGAGAGCGAACTGTTCGGGCACGTGGCCGGGTCCTTTACCGGTGCGACCGGCGACAAGACGGGCAAGTTCAAGCAGTCCGACGGCGGGACGATCTTCCTGGACGAGATCAGCACCGCGTCGCCCAGCATGCAGGTCAAGTTACTCCGCGTGCTCCAGGAATTGGAGTTCGAGCCTGTCGGCGGCAACAAGACCGTGCGCGTGGACACCCGAGTCATCCTGGCGACGAACGAAGACTTGGCGCGCGCCGTCGCCGCCGGGCGTTTCCGGCAGGACCTGTACTACCGCATCAACGTGATCAACATCGAACTGCCGCCGCTGCGTTCGCGGCTGACCGACATCCCCCTGCTGGCCCAGCACTTCCTGTCGCGAGTCCGCGAGGAGACGCGCAAGAAAGTCGAAGGTTTCACCGACGAAGCGCTGGCGGCTTTGCAGGCATACTCGTGGCCGGGCAACGTCCGCGAATTGCAGAACGTCGTCGAGCGCGCGGTCCTGCTGGGCAAGACGCCGCTGATCACCCCCACGGACCTGCCTCGCGAACTGGCTTTGGCCGCCCCCGCCGCCCCCAAACGCAGCACGGGGCGGACGCTGAAGGAAGCGCTCGAAGTCCCCGAGCGGCAGATCATCCTGGAAACACTCCAGCAACTGAGCTGGAATCGCAACGCCACGGCCGAGCAGCTGGGAATCAATCGCACTACTTTGTATAAGAAGATGAAACGCCTGGGCCTGATGAGCCCGCCGCCCGCCTGGGGCAACGTGCCCAATTGACACGGCCCGGCCCAGACCGCGGCCGACTCGTTCTTTCGTCCCCCCGTTCCGCGCCCGGGCAGCGCTGTATACGCGCGGCTCGCAATCGCCAATAATAAGACCCGGCCAGCAGGAGAAGTGCGAGACTCCGCTTCGGGAGGACGATGATGCCAGACCGGAAGACCCGCCCCGCCGCCGTGGTCATCGACGGCGATCCGCGCCAGCGAGAGCTGCTGTGCGGACTGCTGCGTCAGGCCGATCTCGATCCTCTGCCGTTTGCCCGACCGGAGGCGGCGTTGGCCGCCTTGAATCCCGCCGCCGCGCCGGCGCTCGTCGTGACCGGCCTGACTAGCCCGGGCCTGGACGGCTGGCAGTTCTGCCGCCTGCTGCGCTCGCCCGAGTACGCGGCCTGGAACCGGTCGCCCATCCTGCTCGTCTCAGGCGGTTCGCCCGGCGACTGCCCCGAACGCAACGCCGCCGCTGCCGCGGTCGGAGCCGACGCGATCCTGCCGGCTTCCGTCGATGAGACGGAATTCGTGACCCGGGTGCGGGCCCTGCTCCAGGGCCGGGAGGCCGGCCGGAGGCCGGCCGTCCTGTTCGTCGCGGAGACACACGAACTCGTGCGTCGGCTCGCGGACGCCTTCGCCTCTCACGGCTACCGGGCGGACACGGTGCCCGCAGCCCGCGAAGCCGAGCAGGCCCTGGCCCGAACCGCCTATGACCTGGTCGTGCTGGACGACCATCTGCCCGACGGCACTGGCGAGCCGCTGCTCGATGCCGTTCGTGCCCGGCGGCCCGCCTGCGTCTGCGTCGTGCTGACGGACAACCCGGAACCGGAGCGGGCCCTGGACTGGATGAAACGGGGCGCATCCGCCTACCTGCGCAAACCCTGCGCTCCGCACCAGCTCCTTGAGCTCTGCGCCCAGGCGCGGCGGGAGCGGATGATCTTGCGGGCCGAGGAATTGCTCGCGGCGCGGCAGCGCGAGTTGCGGGACAGCGAACAGCGGTATCGGGGGTCGTTCGACAGCCTAAGCGACGCCGCATTCGTGCACGAGCTGGATGAGCAAGGGCGGCCCGGACGCTTTCTGGAGGTCAACGAAGCGGCCTGCCGGCGCCTGGGTTACAGCCGGGAGGAGCTGCTGCGTCTGACGCCTCGGGAGATCACCGAACGGGCGGAATACGAGCGGCTGGCCCGCTGGCGCGGCGAGCTTGGCGACCGGGGAAACGTGCTCATCGA
>CAIYOB010000217.1 GCA_903927685.1 uncultured Planctomycetaceae bacterium | reverse complement strand
TAACCGTAGGACGGATTGGTAATCCGTCCGGAAAAACAGGGACGGATTGCCAATCCGTCCTACACAAAATTGCGCAAGTTATTTCTGCGCGGACGCTAAGCTCTTGGCGGACGCCGCTTTTCCAGCCATTCCGTGTGGTACACACCCGGCTTGTCCACCCGTTCGTAGGTGTGGGCACCGAAATAGTCCCGCTGGGCCTGCAGCAGGTTGGCCGGCAGCCGCTGGCTTCGGTAGCCGTCGTAGTAGGCCAGGGCCGTACTGAAGGCCGGGACGGGGATGCCCAGCTGCGTCGCCGTAATGACCACGTTCCGCCAGGCGGGCTGGGCCTTCTGGACCGCTTCCGTGAAATACGGGTGCAGCAGCAGGTTTTCCAACTGGGGATTGTCCGCGAATGCCTCCTTGATCCGATCCAGGAACTGGGCGCGGATGATGCAACCCCCGCGCCACAGCAGGGCGCAATCGCCGTAGTTCAACGGCCACTTGTGCTCAGCGGCCGCCGCCTGTAGCTGGACGAATCCCTGGGCATAGCTGCTGATCTTCGACGCGTACAACGCTTGCCGAACCTGTTCGATGAATTCGGCTCGCCCGCCGACGTCGACCTTGCTCGCCGTCGGGCCCTTGAGAATCTGGCTGGCACGGACGCGAGCCGGCTTCAGGGCCGACAGGCAGCGCGCGAACACGGCCATGGTCACGAGCGTGCTGGGCACGCCCAAATCCAGGGCCAACTGGCTCATCCACTTGCCGGTGCCCTTGGCGCCGGCCACGTCCAGGATCTTGTCCACCAGGTGCCCGCCGGCTTCCTCGTCGACTACGCTGAAGATGTCCCGCGAGATCTCGATCAGGTAACTCTGCAACTCGCCGCGATTCCAGTCATCGAACACCTCGTACAGCTCGTCGTTGCTCAAATCGAGCACGCCCTTCAGCATCGCGTAGGCTTCGCAGATCAACTGCATGTCCCCGTATTCGATGCCGTTGTGGACCATTTTGACGTAGTGTCCGGCGCCCCGAGGACCGACCCACTCGCAACAAGGGATATCGTGGTTGGGGCCCACCTTGGCCGAAATCGCCTGGAAAATCGGCTTGACCAACGGCCAGGCGGCCGGCGACCCGCCGGGCATCATGCTGGGCCCTTTAAGCGCCCCCTCCTCGCCGCCGGAAACGCCCGTGCCGACGTACAGCAGTCCCTTGTCCTCGACATACTTCGTCCGCCGCTCGGTATCGGCAAAGTGGGTGTTGCCGCCGTCGATGATCACGTCGCCCGGAGACAGCAGGGGGATCAGCTTGTCGATGAACTCGTCGACCGCCGGGCCGGCGTTGACCCGCATCATCACTTTGCGCGGCGTCTTGAGGCTGCGGACCAGCTGCTCGATGCTGTGACAGCCGACAAACCGCTTGCCCGCCGCCCGGCCCTGAATCAGGGCGTCGACCTTTTCGACCGAGCGGTTGAAGACGGCCATGCTGTAGCCGCGGCTCTCCACGTTCAGCGCCAGGTTCTCGCCCATTACGGCCAAGCCGATCAAGCCGAAATCGCACAACTCGCTCATCGCGTTGCTCCCCTCACTGGAAATGGCGGCGACTGACGCCGCATTGGTTCGATGCGTCCAAGGTCGACGGTCTCGCGTCCGTGCCGCCGGGATTGGCAAGCCGGTGAGCGCGAAAGGGGCTAGTTTAGCCGGTAGATGCGGAGCCTTCAATGCGGGCTGGGTATGGGTCTTGCACCTCAATTCGTGCGTCCCCTGTTGATGTACCGCACGCGGTTGAGGATGACACCTTCGTCGAACGTCGTTTAACCGCGCCCCAACGGGAAGCGCTCGGGCGACGCGCTCCCCGTTGGGTCGCGGTTAAACGGGCC
>CAIYOB010000216.1 GCA_903927685.1 uncultured Planctomycetaceae bacterium | reverse complement strand
TGGCTGGCGGCGCCTCAAGTCTGCATACCGAACTGTCGAACGACGAATTTCGCCGGCAGGCGAGGGAATTTCGGAAGACGGTCGAGGCGCGCAAGCGTGGAACAATCCGGAACAGGATTGAGTTCTACACTTCGTCACTGATGCTCCAGGACGCCATGAACACTCACCCCTGGCCCGCAATCAGATTCGTTGAGATTGAGGATTGGGCGAAGTCACGCCAGTACCAGCTCATCGCGGCGGGCAATCTGGACGAGGCGGAGCGACATCCACACCAGTACCTGCCTGAAACTGTCGCTGACGACGGTGTTGATGATGCAGATGCCATCGAAGCACCCGCCGAGCCGGAAGCGATCCTGCGCCAGGCCAAGACTGAGCTCGCCGCATTGTGGAAAAAGAGAATGTCGAAGCCCCAGCAAAGTCCACCCGAGGGTTCCGCGGCGGACTAACGTCCAACTACCCCGGAATTGGTTATTCCAATTCGCAATGGTGAATGTTCCATTCATGACGTCAATCCGCGCCGTAGCTCCCTGAGTCGGCGACGAACTGGACTTGGCGCCATGCCTTGCAAGTTCAGCGGCGGATCGAGCGCTGTCAGAACCCGCTTCTCCAGCCGGCCCAATTCATCCCGGTCGTCAAACCAGACCGTGACAACCCGCAGGTGCGCTCTCATCCAGTCAGAAAGCGCCTGCTCATCGACAGCAGTCGATCCGCTATCCGCAGCCAGGATTGCGCCGAGCGTCCGACGGAAAGTTGAAAACTCGTGTTTGCCTGCGAGATGCATGGTCACGATGCGAAGCCACAGCGTGTTTTGCGAGGGCTTGCCGCTCGGCCAACGAGTGGCTCCGGCGAGGCCGGCGTAAATCAGGCCTGACTCGATGACCAAACCGAGGCCACTGCTCAACGCACTGGCGCCAACCTCATCGACCCACCAGCTGTAGAGGCCCGGTCGATCAGCCACCTCCCTTCCCGCCTCGAGGAATTCATCCGGTGATACGGCAGAGCAGATTTACAGAGCAGCCGAGCAAGCATCTCTGAATCAATCAACGTCGTGATCCTGCTCTGCGCATCCAGCCTTCACGCCGTACCAGGCCAGCCTCTCCCCCATGCTGGGTTCGCTCAGTCGATCGATGAGATTGGCGCCATGGACCTTGAGCTGCGGGCGGATTGCCTTGATGTAAGCCCTACCGGCATGAGCTGCGATCACCCGTCCAGACAGCGGGCCCGCTAGTAGCTGCAGGCGCGCGGCGACCGAAGTTCCCCAGGCTGAACGAAAAGCCGATGGGGTATCAGGCAGGTATCTCTCATACGGATTGAGCCACTCGTCCGGCACCACGAGGCGATATTCAGCGGACAAGATAGACCATGGAACGCCGGATTTCTCGGCGTACACCCGCTGCTTGACGAAGAGCGGCGACACGTAGAGATCCTGTGCAGCACACGGCTGGCGACGCTTGGTTTTGACGCGCGCGATGAGGACGATATCCGGCGTGGTCATTACCGTTTCAGAAGTTCCCGAGGCAACTTCCCGGAATAAACGACCGCCAATTCTCGGTTTGCCCTTGTTAGGGCGGTATACAATGGACCATTCCTCCCAAAGTTTTTGGGGAATTCGGACGGCTCAACAACGATGACTGCATCAAACTCGAGACCGCGGGCCGCGTCGATGGTGAAAACTCTCACTTCTCTGCCGTCGCGCGACCACGTGTCCATGGACACCGAATCGGCCGACCATCCACGCTTGCGGAGAGCCGAAGTTGCAGTCTTAGGATTCTGGGAGATGATAGCGAGCGTTCCCCGCGGATATTCGCCCAAGAGTCGATCGGCTTCTTGCACCACCGTGTCGCTGACTTCACTGCTGTTCTTTAGCGACAAAATCCGTGGCTCGGGGCCGATCTGTTGAAACGCGTTGATCTTCCGCTCCGGCCTTGGGAGCAAGCGGTTGGCGAATTCGAGTATCGGCTTAGTCGACCGATAACCGCGTCGCATCCGCCGGACCGGAGTATCCGCTTCGATAGCGATGTGATCAAGAACCTGATTCCAGTCCGGAAGAGTGTGATCAGAGCGCC
>CAIYOB010000215.1 GCA_903927685.1 uncultured Planctomycetaceae bacterium | reverse complement strand
TCTCCAGGCACAGCCGCTCGGCTTGCAGGTCTAACGTCGCGTTGGCCCGCGCTTCGCCATAGCCGGCCTGCTGCAGAGCGGCCAAGATTCTACCCGCGATGGCGTCGGCCAGTTCGCTCCGCGGCGCCAACGGGTGGCAGGCCAGTTGGGCGTGCAAGTCCTTGCTGACCGCCCGCCGCACCTGGTCTTCGCCCACTTGGACGGCGCCGGTGATCTTCCACCGCCAGACATCGCCGCACTTGCCGACCAGGTCTTGCGAGCGAGCTTGACCGCAGCAGACGGCGAGCCAGCCCAGTCCCCACAAAGCGAACCTGCGCATCCGGATTCTTGCCCGTGCCATACTCCGTTCACCTCGGTCAAGGTTTCGAGCCGACGAGGTGCGTCAGCCGATTGCGTACCACACCGAGATTTGATATGGAATTGTCTTCGGCGTCCAGACCATTCTTTTCGTGACCGTATCTCGGGGCTATTCGCATGTCAGACACCGTCAGCGCCGGGGCTTGTCTCATCGCCGCCCAGCAGAATGCAGCTCCGCCGTGGTGGATCTTTCTCCTCCTCGGCGCCATCAGCGTCATGCTCGTCAGCATGGGCGTGTACGGGGTAACCACGGGGCGAGCGATCGTGCCCCACAAACTGCGGTTGGTGCTTCGGCTGCTGGGAATCGAGGAGGTCAGCGGCCGGGCCGCCATCGTCATTGGGAGCGGGCAATGCGCCGTCGGCGGACTTCTGCTCCTAGCGGCCGTCACCGGGCCGTTTTGGGCGGGCGTTTGGGCCGACAGCGGACCGTCGGCAGAACGGGGATTGCCCGACTCGATCGCAACGTCCGGCGGCCCAAGCCCGGCGGATCGGGTGGAGCCGGCCGCTCGTCCGGGCGACTCGACGCCTTCAGTCCCCCTGGCGCCGGCGGCCGTTCCCACGGAGCCGCCTGCCGAGCCCCCGGCTCTCCGGGCGGGCCTGGAGCAGGGCCAAGCCTTCTCGGATCGGGCTCCCGACGGCGGCGTGCTGGTGGGCTTGCGTTGCGCCAAGGGCTCGAATTGGGGCGGAGCCTTGCAGGCGGTGCAGCCGATCTATCAAGTGGGAACGGGCTATGCGCTCGGCCTCCGGCATGGCCGGGCGGGCGGCGATGAATGCCAGCTGCTCGCCAAACCGGGCTACGCCGTCGGCGGCGTCAACGCGCGAGCGGGGTTGGTCCTGAACGCGGTGCAGTTGGTGTTCTACCGCGTCGCCGGCCAACAGCTCGATCCTGGCGATCGTTACGAATCCGCCTGGGTGGGGTCCGACGGTGGCGGCCTGTTTCAACTCGACGCCCGGGGCGTTCCGTTGACCGGCCTTTCCGGGACCTGGCAGGATGATCTAGTCTCCTTGACGCTGGCCCCCGGCGCGGCCCTGAGCGAGCCGCTCCCCGTGCCCACGGCCGATCCGCCCGACCTGGACAGCGAACTGCGGGCCGGAGTTCTCTTGGGCTTGGCCCAGGGTACGGCGTTCAGCGAGTCCGCGCCTGCCGGCGGCGTGCTCGTGGGCGTGCGGGCGTTCTGCGATGAATCGCCTCAGACCCTGCGATCTCTACAGCCGATCTACCTGGCCGGCGAGCGCTACGTGGAAGGCCAGCGGCTGGGGCGGGGCGGGCAGACGCCTTGGCTGACCGTGGCCCGGCCGGGCTATGCCGTGCTGGGCGTCGCCTTCAACGTCTTCGGGGACACCGCCGGAATGCGTTTGCGGTACGGCAAGCTATCGCCCGGCGGTCCCTCGTCCGAGGATGCCTACGAGTCGCCGTGGCTGGGCTACGAATTCGACGATGCGGGCCAGGAAGCGTCCGCGGACGCGCGCTTTGCGGTGGGGTTGACCGGCTACTTTGACGAGACCATTCTGGGCCTTGGCTTGGTGCTCGTCGGTCCGCGTGCGGTCCAGTTGGCGGCCACCGCCGAGCTTCCGCCCGAGTACCGTAAGGCAGCCTACGCCCGCCCGCGGCTGCGGGCCGGAGCGGCCGCTGGCACGGCATTTGACGACGCGGCGCCCGCCGGTGGCTTGCTGGTAGGGCTGCGTTGCGCCAAGGGCACGAATTGGGGTGGTGCGATCC
>CAIYOB010000214.1 GCA_903927685.1 uncultured Planctomycetaceae bacterium | reverse complement strand
GTGCTGACGGACGTGTTGCAGAGCCTGATCATGTTTGGAGGCGCAATCCTGGCCCTGGTCGTGATCTCCGTGGATCTGGGCGGGGTGGGTAAATGGTGGCCGACCGAGTGGCCGGCGCATTGGCAACCGCCGGTGTTCTGGTACAGCCCCGACGTGCGTTTCACGTTTGTCGGAGGGTTCCTGTCCATGTTCACGTGGTACATCTGCACGGCCGGTTCGGACCAGATGGCGATCCAGCGGTACCTGGCGACCCGCGACGCCGCGGCGGCCCGGCGGATGTTCAACATCTCCCTGCTGGCCAACGTTCTGCTGTGGCCCTTTCTGGCCGCCGTCGGTTTGGCGCTGCTGGCCTATTTTCGCGCCCGTCCGGACATGTTCCCGGCCGGCTTGTCGGTCGAGGAAAATGCCGATCAGCTGCTGCCGATCTTCATTGTTCGCGGCCTGCCGCCCGGAGTCACCGGATTGGTGATCGCCGGGTTGTTGGCGGCTGCCATGTCCAGCCTGTCCTCGGGTTTGAATTCCGCCTGCTCGGTCATCACCACCGATTTCATCGATCGCCTGTTCCGGCAACCGGGCGCGGCGCCCAGTCACCTGCGGATCGCCAAGTACGTCTCGTGGGCGGTCGGATTCGTGGTCGTCGCCCTGGGCGCTCTGGTCGGACAGGTCGAAGGCAACCTGCTGGAACTGTGCTACAAGATCGCCAACCTGCTGTCCGTGCCCCTGTTCCTGCTGTTCTTCATGGCGATGTTCGTGCCGTGGGCCAGTTCGTTCGGGACGCTGGTCGGGGCCGCAGGCAGTGCGGCGGTCGCCGTGGCCGTGGGATACTTTGGCGTCTTCGGGCTGAGCTTTGTCTGGATGATGCCGGCCGCGTTCATCGTGGGCGCCGCGGCCGGCATGCTGGCCAGCCTGTTGCCGCTCGGCCCGCGGCGACCGGCGATCCCCTGATTGCGGTCCGGGACACCGCCACGACGACGAGACGCTCGGGGTGGCTGGGGTCGAGTGCAGGAGCCCCCAGCTGCAGATCTGGGGGCTCGCCGCTCTCCCCTCGCGGCTCGACCCCAGGCACCCCGCCCGAAATCCGCCAACCGAGTGAACGCTACGGTTCGGCTTTCCGGTCTCGCGCAGCGGAAATCGCCGCGAAAATCTGACTGCCGACGGGCGGGCAGCCGGGAACGAAAATGCCTTGGTCTTCATGTTGCCGCGTACAGTTGCCGATCAGCAGGGTTCCTGCGGGCACGTCCGCGTGGCCTTTGCCGATCGCCACGTGGATCGGCGTCTGGGCTGGAAAGTAATCAAAGATGCGCTCCCGATAGCGATTCAGGAACAGCAACAGGGTCGACTGGCAGGCGCTGCACGAACTCTGGTCCAGGATCGTGATGTTGGGGAATTCGATCGTCAGGTTCTGCGGGGGCGGCTCGAACGGAGCGGCAAATTCCCGCCACTGGTCCGGCGTGACGGTCACGCGGTCCAGATCAATGACTCCATAGCCGCGCTGGGCGCCCAGTCGCAGGTGCGGGACGGCCTCCGCGGCGACGCCCATCAATTGGCAGGCGACGGCGTCGGCGGCAAATGCGTCCGCGCTGACCACCACGGCGTCCAGCGGCTTGGGCCGCCCCGCGCTGGGGCCCAGTCCTTCCAAGCCCACGGTGCCGTCGATGATCGCCAAGTGCGGGCGCAGGACCGAGGCCAGGTCGGCGATCGCCACATCCAGGGACTTGACGGCGCTGCCTTCGACCGCCGGCAGCATGTGCAACTCGACCTTGCTCCGCCGCCACAGGCAGCCCTTCATGTTCTTGACCGCCAGGCTGACGCCGGTGTGCATGTGCATCTTCATGACCGGCAGGGACACGACGAAATCGTGCTCGAGCACATCCGGGCACACCCGGAGAGTCTGGATCACCTGCCCGGCGGGCACCGGCAGCTCGACAAACCGGCGGCGGTCCATGTCGAGCAGCGGACAATCGCGTTGCCGGGCGACGGCGCTGATTCCCGCGGCTTCGAATGCCTCAGTGACCTTGACGCCGGCGATGGGGCTCTCGCCCACCGCCACCCGGGCGCCGGCTTCGCGAAACGCGTCGATCGCGGCGGCGACGACCTCGGGGTGCGTCACAATCCCCGAACCCGCGGCGGCAACTCGGCCGACATTCGGCTTCAGCAAGACCCGCCGGCCGCAAACCGCCGCCAGGTCGAACGGTTCCAATGCCCGGCGCGTATTGCGGTAGGGGCCGTCGCCCCGGGTGACATGCACCGCAGGTCGCGTTGCCGGGGGGACCAGGGGATGGTTGGTCAGCATCGTCACGGTTACCGTGCGTCCAGCCCCGGCGCTGCCGCTTCGATCTCGGCGATCTCGACCGCCCGGTGCTCGCGAGCGGACACGTAGCAGGCTTCGACCAGGGCCATCGTTTTCAGGTTGTCCCGGCCGCTGATCTCCGGCTCGGTGTTGTCCTCCAGCGCGCACAGCAATTGGGCCATCGTGCCGACAAAGGCGTCGGGAAACCAGACCTCGGGCCACCGCGGCTGCAGCCAGTATCCGGGCTGGCGCGTGGTCGTGAAATCCAGCGTGCTGGGCGTGGGACTCGGGTACTCCGGCCAGCCGATCGTCCCGCGGGCCAGGCCGTCCAGCCCTTCGACTCGCCAGCGGATCGCGATGTCCTTCTGGGCGCCCTCCAGGGCCGGTCCGGTCCAAACGTCGTCCCAGGACGAGGCCCGCACGCCGTTTTCGTACTCCAGGATGTACAAGCAGATTCCGTCTTCGTGCGCGAACTTACGCGCCGTGCGCGGATCCTGACGTACGCTGGCAAACACCCGCACCGGATCGCCGAACCAATAGCGGAAGGTGTCCAGGTGGTGAATGGACATGATCCGCAGCGTGACCCAGCCCAACCGCTGCTGCCAGGGCATCCAGTGCGGGATGGCCCGCATGTCGATCGTGCCCAAGACCGGTGTGCCCAGGTGCCCGCGGTCCAGCAGGCACTTGCAGGCCCGCACCGATTGGTCGTACCGCATGTTCTGATTGACGGCCAGTGTGATGCCCGCCTGCGCGCACAGCCGCACCACTTCGACCGCCTCGGCGTAGTTCACCCCCAGCGGCTTCTGCGCCAGCACGCCGCGGATGTGATCGCGATGCTGAACGATCTCGCGGATAACCTCCAACTGGACATCCGGCGGCACGCCCACGTCGACGACTTGAATCCGGCGATCGGCCAGCAACTCCCGATAATCGTCGTAGGCTTGCAAGCCGTGCTGCTGGGCGACTTGCCGCGTCCGTTCCGGCGACCGGGATGCAATCGCCACGGGATTCAAGCCGGCGCGGCGGTAGGCCACCAAGTGGCAGTCCGCGATAATGAAGCCCGCGCCGATACAGCCGATCGGCGTGTCCTTGCCGCGCGGCAAGCGCGGCAGATAATCCAAGTCGAGCGAGATGCCGGCGTTGCTCATGCTTGTTCCGTTGCTCCGACCTCGAGCCGTCGCGTGGTATCGTCCTCGTCCTGCATCAGGAACTTCTGCGCCGCCTCGGTCGGCTTGGCGCCGATCGCCTTGATGGCCGAGTCCGGCACTTTGGTCAGCGGCGTGTAACGCGGGTGATGATGTTCCTTGTAGGGGTCATTGTGCTTGGTGTTATAACAGCAGATCAGGCCCCACCGCGGCATGTCGCTCAGATTGGCTTCCGACGTATGCAGCGTGTTGCCGTGGAAGAACAGGGCCGTGCCTGGGGCCATTTCGCAGTACACCAATTCCAACCGCTTCTTGGCTTCCTCGACGCGTTCGAGATCCGCGCCCGTCTGCTCGCCGGCAAATCCGTGCTCGATGCGGCCCAGCAGGTGCGAGCCGCGCAGCACCTGCATGCAGCCGTTTTCCTTGGTGCAGGGATCCACAGCGATAAACACGCTGAGCATGTCAGGGAACAGGCAGCCGTTCTTGTACCAGTAGCCGTAATCCTGGTGCCATTCCCACGCCCCGCCGACCCGCGGCTGCTTGGCGCTCAACTTCGAATGGTAATGGTACACCTCGTCGCCCAGCAGTTGCTCGACGGCGTTCACCATCCGTTCGCTGCGGGCGATCATGCCGTAGATGTCGTTCGCGGGGTGATTCCAGAGCGACAAGTTGGTCCGCCGCCCGGAGGCGTCCTTGACGGCCATGGCGTGCGCTTGCAGCACGCTGTCGGCCCGGCAGGCTTCCTGCAGCAGACGCGTCTCGTCGGCATCTAGGAAATGTTCGACAAACAGGTATCCGTCGCGGTGAAACGCCGCGTACTGGGCGTCGGTCAGTGGCTTTGCTGAAGACATCAATCGCTCCTCCCAAGGATCCAGGCTTGCTGGGACTTCGTTTTCGGGACTCCGTAGTTTCCGTGATGCGGGGCGCTAAATAACGATCGTTTCGTCCCCGCGGCCGACGATCACGGTGGGGTGGAAACCGATGAACAGGCCGTGGTCCACGACGCCGGGCATCGCGTCCAAGCAGGCGGCCAGCGCCACGGGATCATCGATTCGGCCAAACGCACAATCCAAGATGTAGTTCTCTTCGTCGGTTCTGTAGGGAACACCGTCCTTGCCCAGCCGCAACACGGGCTTGCCGCCCAGACCGGCCAAACGTTCCGCCAAGGGCTTCCAGGCGAATTGAATCACCTCGACCGGCAGCGGAAATGCACCCAATTGCGGAACCTGCTTGTGCGAATCGACGATGATCACCACGTGGCGGCTCAGCGACGCAACGATCTTCTCGCGCAACAGCGCCCCGCCGCCGCCCTTGATCAAATTCCGTTGCGGATCGACTTCATCCGCTCCGTCGATCGTCAGATCCAACTGGGACACCTGATCAAAGTCGATCAGTGGGATCCCCTCGCGCTGGGCCAAGTCGCGACTCGTGATTGAAGTGGGCACGCCGCGCACGCGCAGTCCGTCACGGACACGCTGGCCCAACAGTTCCAACATGATCGCCGCCGTTGACCCGGAACCCAGCCCCAGGCACATGCCGTCGTGGACGTATTGCAGGCTGCGTTCCGCGGCCAGCCGTTTCTCTTGGTTGATCTCTGTCATCGTCGCCCGCCCATTTCTAGCCTCGCAGTCCGGCCGCGCACAGCAGCCGATCGGTCACTTGGTATGCCTCGCTCACCCACTCCACAATCCGGTCCGGCTCGGGCGAGTATTCCAACTCGATCGAGATGGCGCCGTCCATTTCCAGGGCTTTGATCTCCTGCAGGTACGGCTCGAATCGCACCACGCCCCGGCCCGGCGGCAGGTCGCCATGCACACGGCCGTCGCAATCCGAGATATGGACGTGAATCGCTTTGTCTCGCAACCGCCGAATCGCTTCCGGCGGCTCGCCAGCCAACACCAAGTGGGAAACATCAATGTTGGCTCGGACCGCTTCGTGCCCGCAGTCATCGATGAACCGAACCATATTATCGACCGAGTTCAGCAACGACAGCTTGAATGGCTCCAACTCTAAAGCGATCTTCAAACCCAAATCGGCAGCATGATTCCCCAGCAGCTGGCAATTCCGCACGCCTGTCCGCCACTGTTCGGCAGGCGGAATCACCTCTTGGTTCCATACATATTCGCCCAACACCAGCAGGACGTTTTGGGCCTGATACTCGTAAGCCAAGTCCAGATAAGCTCTAATGCGATCGAGGTGGAACCGCTGTACACTGGGGTTGAAATCGATCAATCCCGTCGCCACACAGCAGATCGACACGATGGGCAAGGCGAGCCGGTCGCACTCGTCCTTGATCAATCGCCGCTCCTTGACATCCACATCCAGTGGATCGACAAAGATGTCTACAGTGTCGAAGCCCAGCTCCTTTGTCTTGCGCAGCCCAACGGAAGTCGGCTGGCCGGTCTGCACCCAACAGGAATTGATCAGGCCCAGTTTCATGCGTGTGCGAACTCCGAGAGACAAGATGCACGCCCGCGATTCCCAGCCAACTCGAACCTGTCGGCCCCGCGCGATCCCCGTGGGCGGCTGCGGACGCCCCACCAGCATTCAAGATGATAGCGGCCCGGACCCGGGTTGCAAGCCGACAATGCGCAGGGAGGCGGGTGCTCGACAGCAGGACGTCGCTGCCGTGCTGGTCGCGTCGCTGTCTGCACGCTACATTCAACCGTGGGTGTCCCCACGGAAGCCCGAAACGCGAGCGAGTGGATGTCTCCACGGAAGCCCGAAGCGCGAGCGAGTGGGGCCCAGTCTCCCTCTCGCTGGCGCTTCGGGCTTCCGTAGGGGTCCGCCAGGTGCGTCATCGTCAACCGCGCGGCACAAACCGCCACATCGGAGCCAGGAAGCCCCCGCATGAACCAGAAGCTCTCCCACATTCTCGTGCTGGCGGCGTTGTTCGCCTTGCTGGTCAGCGACCTGATTCTCGCGGCCGAAGTCGGGACGCTCGATCAGGCGTCGCCAGCACAGTCAGCGCCGGCGGTGGCGGACTCAAACTACCGCGGCTGGAAATCGTTGCGGCTGCGGAATGACTTCGTCGACCTGCACGCCGTGCCGGAGATCGGCGGGCGGGTGATTCAGTTTCGGCTGGGCGACAAGGAGTTCTTCTGGGTCAACCCGCAGTTGGCTGGCAAGCTGCCACCGCCCAGCGGCTTGGCGCCCGACGGCGGCTGGCTCAACTATGGCGGCGACAAACTGTGGCCGGCCCCCCAAGGCTGGGATGACGACTCGCAATGGCCAGGCCCGCCCGATGCGGTGCTGGACGGCCAGCCGTACCACGTCGAGCGGCTGGAACAGGGCACGGCCGTGCGGTTGACCAGCCGCGACGATCCGCGAAGCGGCATCCGCTTGGCGCGCGTCATCCGCCTGGCTGGCGATTCGGCACGAGTCCATATCCGGACGACGATGACCAACGTTGACGACAAGCCGAGGCGGTGGGGCATCTGGGCGCACACCCAGTTGGACGGTGGCACGGCGGCCGGCGCTGCGCCCAATCCGCTCCTGAACGCGTGGTGTCCCCTGAACCCGGCCAGCCACTTCCCCAAGGGCTACCGCGTCATCTTCGGCGCCGCAGACCACCCCTCGTTCCAACCGGACGCGTCGCGGGGGTTGATGCGTGTGAACTATCAATACCGCGTAGGCAAGATCGGCCTTGATAGCACCGCCGGCTGGGTCGCCACCGTGGACGGCGCCCGTGGAGCGGTCTTTGTCCAGCGGTTTCGGTTTGAACCGGAGAAACAGTACCCGGACGGCTCGTCGGTCGAATTCTGGCTGAACGGCGTGGGCACAATCCGGGCCTATGGCAAGGACCTGGTGTTGCCCGACGATGCGGTCGAGAATCCCTACGTGTTCGAGAGCGAAGTGCTCAGCCCGTTTGCCCGCTTGGCTCCAGGCGAGAGCTACACCTGGGACTACGAATGGCTGGCGGCGAACATCGGCGGCGACTATCCGGTGCTCGACTGCTCCCCGGCCGGCATCACGTGCGAGCCGTTGCGGGCGGTCATTGTCGATGGAACGCTGCAGCTGGCCGGCCGGTTCGGCGTGTTTTCCCCGGGCCGCGTGGGGCTCAGGGTTTTGGATGGCCGCGGCGTCTGCCTCCGCGAGCTGGCTGTGGCCGATGCGGTCTCGCCGCTGGCGCCCCTGGTCCTGGAATTCACCGCGCCGATTCCGGCCGCCGCGGTCGCGGTCGAACTGGTCTTGCAGCGTGCCGACGGGCGGCCGGTCGGCCAGCTTGCCCGGGCGGACCTGAAATAGGACCAAGCGTCTCTTCCCTTTGCCGCCCGAACTCAAGTTCGGCCCGGTGGCTGACCCCGGAGGATTTCATGAAGCAGATCACCGAGATTGGCTTGACCGATGTCCAGGACGTCTACAGCGGCCCGGAGGGCGAATTGTGGGAACTGGTCATGGGCCAGCAGATTCACATCGGCGGGTTCCGCTCGTCGCAGGATCTGGCGGAGCGGGCCGGGATCCGGCCCGGGATGTCGGGCGTCGACCTGTGCTGCTGCACGGGCGCGGGCATGCGGTTCCTGGTCCGCTTTCGCGGCGTGGCTCGGATGCACGGCGTGGATGCCACGCCCGCAATGATCGAGCGGGGTCAGCGGCGTTGCCGGGAGGAAGGCCTGGCCGACCGGATCGCTTTTACGCTGGCGGACTCGTGCCGCACGGGACTGCCATCGGCGGCGGTCGACTTTGTCTGGGGCGAGGACGCCTGGTGCTATGTCGTGGACAAACGGCAGTTGCTTGCCGAGGCCGTACGGCTGGTGAAGCCCGGCGGCGTGATCGCCTTTACCGATTGGATCGAAGGCCCGCGCGGTCTGACCGACGACGAGGCCCGGCGGTGGCTGCGGTTCATGAAGTTCCCCAGCATTCAAGATCTGGAGGGCTATGCCGGACTGTTGGCGCAGCAGGGGTGCGAGGTCCTGGCCGCGGAAGACACCGGGCGGTTTGCACCGTACGTGGATCTGTATCTGAACATGCTGAACATGCAGCTGACCTACGACGCCTTGCACATCATCGGCTTCGATGCGGCGCTCCTGGAGTCCCTGGCGGCGGAAATGGCATTCATGCAACAGTTGGCCCACGCAGGAAAGGTCGCCCAAGGCCTGTTCGTGGCCCGGCGGAGCGCGTAACCCCAGCGGGCAAGGAGCCGCAAGATGACCAACGAGTACTTTGCGCAGATGATCGGGAACTGCCTGAAATACGCTCAGGCGGCCCATGCCGCAGGGCGTCCGCTGGTCGGCATCCTGTGTGAGTTCACCCCCCGGGAACTGATCCTGGCAGCCGGAGCGGTGCCCGTCTGTCTGTGCGGTGGCTCGGCCAAGACCATCCTGGCCGCCGAACAGCATTTGCCCGCCAACCTGTGCCCATTGATCAAGTCGACGTTCGGCTATCACGTCCAGAAAAACAACCCGTTCCTCGAGCTGGCTGACCTGATCGTGGCGGAGACGACCTGTGACGGCAAGAAGAAGATGTACGAGTTGCTGGCGGAGACGCGGCCGGTGTACGTCTTGGAGTTGCCGCACAAGGTCGGCGAAGCCGAGGCCTTGGAGTACTGGATTCGCGAGTTGCAGAAGTTCTGCCGTTTCCTCGAACAGCGGTTTCAGACGCGGATCACCGCGGACGGTCTCCGGCAAGCGATCGCGACGATGAACCGGGAACGCAGCTTGCGCCGTCAACTGGCCGGCCTGATGGCCGCCGACTCGCCTCCGCTGACCGGCCGCCAACTGCTGGACTTCAAGAGCAGCATTTCCGGCATCGAGGAGGATTTTCGCCAGTACGAGCGCGCCCTGGCCGAGTATCTCGGCCACGGCGGTCCGGACCCGGCAGGGCACGCCGCCGCAGGGGACGCGCGGTCCCCGGGCCGCGGCCGGAGCGCGCCCGCAGTCACCGGCCGGCGCGTCCGCGTCCTCCTGACGGGTGTGCCGACCGTGCATGGCGCGGAGCGCGTCGTGGAACTGATCGAGGACGCGGGAGGACTGGTGGTGGCCGCCGAGAACTGCACCGGCTTGAAGCCGATCCTGGACGACGTCGACGCGACGGCGTCCGATCCATTGCGAGCGTTGGCCGAGAAGTACTTCCATCTGCCTTGCTCGGTCATGACCCGCAATGATCGCCGGCTGGAGTCGCTACGGCGGCTGGCCGCCGTGTACCGCGTGGAGTGCATTGTCGAATTGATCTGGCAGGCATGCCTGACCTATGATGTCGAAGCCCACCGCGTCCGGCGTCTGGCCGAGGAGTCGCTCGGCCTGCCCTATCTGCGGATCGAGACCGACTACTCCCCGTCCGATTCCGCGCGGATCGCCGTGCGGGTGGAGGCGTTGTTCGAGACGATTCGCGGCCAGTGGGCGTGCCCGGCCCAAGGGTGACTTGGAGTCGCCAACCCTGTCGAGGACTTGACCTCGTTTTCCGCTTTGCCGAAGGACCGCAGCCTGGCCACGATGAACACGGTCGCGTACTGCAATCCGTTGGTCCCG
Organism: uncultured Planctomycetaceae bacterium; assembly: GCA_903927685.1. The sequence goes on along the minus strand of CAIYOB010000214.1, from coordinate 8,890 downwards.
GTCGAGTGGCTCGGGGCGCATGGTCTCCAGCCGCGCTGGCTGCGGCTGCCGCGCCGCGGCCCCGCCGGCTCGATCGCCGACCCTCCGGCTGCTGCAGCGCCGTCCGTTCGCGGGAATCTGTCTGTGGACGGGCGCCGGGGCGTGTGCCCGCTGGCCGCCGCGGCCGTGGACGCGATTTCCGCGGCCGCCGTGGATTCGGCCGTGGTGCTCACGACCTGCTGCGACCAGATGCGCTACGCGGCTTGCTGGCTCGAACAGCGGCCCGGCGTCCCCGTGTTCACGCTGAACGTGCCGTCCACCTGGCAGACGCCGGCCTCCCGTGGGCTGTACCTGGCGGAACTCCAGCGGCTGGGCCGGTTCCTGGTTTCGCTCGGCGGACGGGCGCCCGCGAACGAGGAACTGGCGCGCGTGATCCGGCGGTTCGAGCGGGCGCGTGCGGCGTTGCTGGCGGCCCGGCTTGGCTTATCCGCCCGCGCGTTCGCGGCCGGCCTGTTGTCAGTCCGCGAGGACGCGAATTTCGCCGCGCCGCAGGAAGCGGAGCCTGATGCGGGTCTGCCGCTGGCCCTGGTGGGCGGCCCCGTGCCCGAAGCGGATTATGTGCTGTTCGACTGGATCCGGCACGCGGGCGGTCGGATCGTCTTGGATGCGACGGAGTGGGGCGAGCGGACGCTGCCGCGGGCCGTGGATGTTTCGCGCATGCAGCGCGAGCCGCTGGCGGCACTCGCCGACGCCTATTTCGGCTCGATCCCCGACGTTTTTCGCCGTCCCAACACCGCCTTGTACGAGTACCTGGGCCGCGAGCTGGCAGCCCGGAAGGTCCAAGGACTGATCCTCCGCCGCTTCCTGTGGTGCGACCTGTGGCATGCCGAAGTGGCGGAATTTAGGGCTTGGAGTCCGGTGCCGGTCCTGGACCTGGACGCGGCGGACAGCGAGGCGAGTTCCGCTGGCCGTACGCGCGGCCGCATCGAGGCATTCTTGGAGATGTTGCGATGAGCGTGCCGGCGCGGCGGATCACCCTGGACGAATGGGACCAGCGCTATGCCGAGTTGCTGGCGGCCGGGCTGGCGGAGCCGTGGTACGGCGGGCCGCTGTGCCGTCACGTCGAGGCCGGCGACCGGCGTCTGCAGAAACTGCGCCTGGACAACTCGGCCGCGGCCCTGCGCTTGTGGAATTTCCTGCTGACCGAAGAGCAGCGTCTGCGCCGGGCGCGCGAGCAGGGCTGGCGGATCCTGGGCACGCTCAAGGACCTGGGCACGATTCCAGTCATGGCCTATGCGCTGGAGCGGGTCGTGGCTTTCTATCCGGACGGCGCCTGGTGGCTGCCGTGCATCATGGAGAATCAGACCGGCCTGTTGGAGCTGGCTGACCAGCTGGGCGTAGACGAATCGTTCTGTCCGGTGCGGGCGATGCTGGGTGCGTTTGTCGGCCAGGCCCATTTTCCGCTGCCCGACCTGCTGACGTGCAGCGTCGGAGCCACCTGCGACGACGTCTCGGCGATCGCCCAGCGACTGGTCCGCTTGGGGCATCCCATTCTGTGGTGGGAGATGCCGCATCGACGTCGCCCCGAGGCGGGCGAGGAAGTGGTGACCTTGCCCGGCGGCTTTGCGGCGCCGGCTTGCCAAGTGGCGTTTGTGCACGCCGAGTTGGAACGGATTCGCACGGCCCTGGAGGAATGGACCGGCCAGCGGCTAAGCGACGATCGGCTGCGCGCGGGCATCCGGCGGGCCAACCAGGTGCGAACCCGGCTCCGAGAGCTGCGGCGGCTGGGCTACACGGCCGAGCCCTGTCCCCTGCCGGCCTTGGAGATGCTTGTGGCCGAGATGCTCGCCATCCACTTCTGCTCGGACCAGGTCGAGGCCATCGACGTGCTGGAGGATCTGCTGGCCGAAGTCCGGCGGCGGGTCGCCGCCAGACAGGGCGTGCTGCCGGCCCAGGCGGTGCGTGTCTACTGGGTGAACCCCGTAGCTGACTTGCGGGTCATGAACCTGCTGGAAGAGGTTGGCGGGCGAGTCTGCGGCTCGGAGTACCTGTTCTGCCATGCCCTTGACCCGATCCCGGAGGACGCCGCACCGCTGGAGGCCCTGTCGCGCTGTGCCCTGGCGGATCCGCTGGTCGGTTCGCCCGCCGATCGCGCCGAGCGCATTTGCCGCGAGGCGCACGAGTTCGCGGCCCAGGCGGTGGTCGTTTCCCGGATTCCCGGCGCCAGCCATTGCGGCCTGGAGGGCCTGGTCATCGCCGACGCGGTCCGGACCCGCCTGGGCCTGCCCGTGGTGGAGATCGAAGTGCCCCCCATCACCGATGCGCTCGAGCCCAACCTGCGGACTCGGCTCGAGGCGCTGGTCGAAACGGCAGGGTGAGTCGGCGGGCCACGGCGTCGCGGATGCAAGCCGGGACGCCACACCCGCCAGCCGCCCCGGCGGACAGTCGTTCGCCCTGCCACGTCGGCCGCCAGTCGTCGGCAGCCAGTCATCGGCCGCCCCGTTGATTTCCCCGCCTGCCCCGCTACACTGGCTCCGTTGCGGGGAAAGCAGGCTCCTGGTCAGTCCATCCTCGTCCTGACCCTCTCCCACGCCGGTCGTGTTTCCGACTTCCAGAAAGGCCGCCTTCGATGATCTGTGCTGGCATCGACGCCGGATCGAGAACGCTGAAGGTCGTGTTGATCGAGCCCGAGGCCGCTGGCATCGTCGCGGCCGGCGTGCGCGACCAGAGCATCGACCAGGATGCGTTGGCAGGCCAGTTGCTGGATGACTTGCTGGGTCAGCAAGGTTTGACCCGCGGCGATGTCGAGGCGATCGTGGCGACGGGCTATGGGCGGCGCTTGATCCGCTTTGCGGACGCCGCCGTGACCGAGGTGACCTGCCAGGGCTGGGGAGTGCGCCGACGCGTGCCGGCCGCGCACGCCGTGATCGACATCGGCGGCCAGGACAGCAAGGTCCTGCGGCTGAAACCGGACGGGGGGGTCGCCGATTTCGTGATGAACGACCGCTGCGCCGCGGGCACGGGCCGGTTCCTCGAGGTCGTGGCGGCACGCTTGGGCGTCAAGCTTGCGGAGTTGGGGGCCCTGGCCGCCGACAGTCGCACGGCCGCGACGATCAGCAGCATGTGCGTGGTGTTCGCCGAGACGGAGATCATCGGGCTGCTGGCGTCCGACGTCTCGGCCGAGGACATTGTGGCCGGCGTCCAGGCCGCGGTCGCCTCGCGCGTCGTAGCCATGGCCGGGCGGAATCTGCCGGAGCCGATTGTCTTTACGGGCGGCGTGGCCCTCGTGCCGGGAATGCAGGCTGCGCTGGAGAACGCCTTGGGCAAGCCCGTCGTCATCGCTCCCGACCCGCAGCTGACGTGCGCCCTGGGGGCCGCCATCCTGGCGGGACAACGCCGACGCGAAGGCCGTCCGCCGCATGGCTGAGGCGGCGGAGGCCTTGCACCGTGTCGGTGCAGACGCCGGATTCGAAAGCCTGAGCCACCGGCGGCTGGCGTCAATACCGTTCACCAACGCCGGCGTTTCGCGGCGACGGGGGTTTCCGGGATCAAGGCGCGGTCGACGAAGAGCTTGCGGCGGAGCAGGCGTTCGGGATCGGCGTCTGAGTGCGGCGCAGCCTGTCGAGCGTCGCGTTGATTTCGCGGACCTTCGCGCCGACTTCCTTGCTCGGGTCGAAGGCCGGCAGGATTTTGACGAGAACGATCTGGGACGGCGGACAGCTCAGGCGGAGGTTCTCGACGCACGTGGCGTGAAGCGCCACCCAGAGATTCTCTTCGCCGTCCTTGCCCCAACGGGCTGCCGTTGGAGTGACGAACCACATTTCCGGCAGATGCTTCTGCACCTCGTGGCCGGGCCTGCGGGTGTATTCGCTCTTTGCTACCCAAGCACACTCGGCGAGGGAAGCTCCCTCGTTTGCCAACGAAGCCAAGACGGGTCGTGAAGGCGATTGGGCGGGAGCCGAGGCACTGGTGGCTTTCTGCGGCCAGACGACCTCGCCGCCCACGCTGCGGCCGCCCAGGAAGCGGTCCAACAAGGGCTTCAGCCGTTCCGCATACACGCCGTAGCCGGCTAACGAAAGGTGGATGTTGTCGGGCGTGAAGAGTTCTTTCTTCAGCGTGCCGTCCGCGTTGGCGAAGTCGTTCGTCAGGTCGAGCACGTGGACTTTGGGGTCGCCGTCCAGTTGCAGCGGATCGAGCGCCGCGTTGGTCTTCGTGATATCTTCGTAGAACCGGTTGCCGGGGGCGTGAGCGGGCAGAGTTTTCGCGACGATCACTTCCGCTTGCGGGAACTTGTCACGCACGTTGGCCACGCACACCTGGATGCCTTGGGCTGCCGGCTCGATGCCCGTCTCCGGAGGGAAGAACATGTTGTTGTTGCCGATCATAACCACCACCACGCGCGGTTCCAGACCTTCGACGCCCCCGTGGTCCAAACGCCACAGCACGTTCTGCGTCTTGTCCCCGCCGATGCCGATGTTGATGGTCTTGTAGCCGCGGAAGCCAGCCCGTCAACTGTGGGTCCATTTGGCCTTCGTTGTACGGGGCGTAGGCCTATTCCAGTCCCCGGGCCGTCGGCGCGGGCCAAACGGCCAAGGGAAACGCTGCCAGGAAGAAGACAGTCAGAATCTTGCGCACGATGGTCATCCTTTCTACTCCGATGCCTGGCATGAGCTGTCGACCAGGATGCGACTGCTCGTGCTGTCCTCCGGCGGGCAAGTCGCGCGGTCCCGTTGGTCCGCGTCGCCATGGAAGACCGCGCGGAGTTCGTCGATCGCCGCGTCCGGCATGACGGATACGCGGCCGATTGCCTGCGCGTTGATGACCGCTTCCGCCGTGGACTCGAGGACTTCGAGCCGGTCAAAGGCATCCAGGACACTGGAGCCGGTCACCAGGACGCCGTCGTTATCCAGCAGCGCGGCCGGGGCCGCGGCATCCACGCAGTCGGCGATCTCGCCGCTGGGCAGGTACTGCAGGCCGTACGGCACGCGCCGCACGTCCCGCAGAAAGACGTAGCTTTCGGGAATCGTCCGCGTGCTGAACACCGCATCGGTCACGCTGAACGCCGTCGCATTGACCGGATGGGCAAAGACAATCGCCTGGACGTGCGGATGCTTCCGATAGATGGCTTGATGTGCCAAGACGGCACGGCTGGCCTTCTTGCCGGCCTCGCGCCGACCGCCTTGGACCAGCACCAAGTCGGCGATCTCCAGCGACTCGCGATCCTGCTGAGTCGGCGTGATCAGGAACGAATCGTCGCCGAGGCGAGCGGAGAAACTGCCTTCCGTGCTGATGAACAGCCGTTGCCGGCAACCGCGCTGGAGAAACAACTGCAGTTGCCGCCGCAGTTCCTGTTCCCGGGCCGTGGCGGGCGCGGGAGCAAACGACTCGAGCGCCACGCTGCGGCGGCGCACCTGTTCCAATTGCGCGTCCGTCAGATAGCGGACCGTGCCCGTCTGCCGGGCCTTGATCGCCGTTTTCGCGGCAAACTCGAACGCCTCGAACCGCTGGAAGGCCTGGGCCAGCGACTCGCCGCCGACGACAACGCCGTGGTTCTCCAGGATCACGCTGTCACAGCCGGCCTGGAACGCCGCGGCGATGTTCGTGCCGAGTTGCCGGCTGCCGGGCAACGCGTACGGCGCGAAGCCGATCCGGCCGCAGACCGCATGGGCTTGATGAAACAGACGCGTGTCGGGCGTTTCATGGCAGATGCTGAAGGCGACCAAGGCGACGGGGTGGGCATGGACGACCGCGCGGAGATCCGGCCGGACGTCATACACGGCCTGGTGAAAGGGAAACTCCGACGACGGCCGGTGGGGGCCTTCGACGGAGCCGTCCGGCGCGACGCAGACGATATCGGCCCGCGTCAGGCTGCCCTTGTCCACTCGCGCCGGGGTAATCCAGATCTCGCCGCCGGCGTCACGAATCGACAGATTGCCGCCGGACGTGGTCGTCATCCGATACCGATAGATCCGCTCCATCGTCCGCATGATCTCGTCCCGCGGATGCACTAGTTGTCTGCTCATGCTGGGTTCCTTGCTTCACAGTCCTTCTTTGGTGCTTGTCACGTGCCAGGATTGAACGTCGGGGGGCGCGCCGCTGTTCTCAGTACCGGCGGATAAACTGGACGCCCGTCGCCGTGAGCGACGACTCGCCCAGTCCGCGGTAGGCGTCGGGATGGTACAATTCTGTCGGCAGCGGCGTGCGCTGGCACCAGTCCCGCGCCGATTCCCATTGCCGCAGCTGAATAAAGGCGCTCAGCGGCAAGTCCTTCGGGCATTCGTCCCGGTGGACCTCGGCCGATTCCACGAGCGTTTCCTCTTCCCACAGCACCGTCGACGAACTCTGCTTGTCGGCCTGCATTTCAATGGCCAGCCGCGCATGGACCGCCGACTTGGCGAGCACAATCGTGTGCGAACCGCGGAGTCCGAGCCGCGTGCGGATCACGATCAACTCGTCGCTGGTGAGCGTCTTGATCGCGACGGTCAGCGTCGCGGGCGCCGACGAGGCGACCGTTACGCCTCGCTCCTGCAAAGCGTCGGTGAAGTGCCGGCGCAGCTCGCGGTCGATTTGGTCTTCGCGCTTGCGCCGGTCTTCCAGTTCGTCCGGCATGCCGCCGATCCGGATCTGCAACGCGACTTTCGTGTCGCGGCCAAACAGAGGCTTGGGAGGCGGGACGGCGGCGATGACTTCCGACGCCTTGGGATCGGGCAGGGCGACCGCGATCAGGCGTCGTGCCTGGGTGCCTTCCATCGCGCAGCACCACAGCCGATCGTCCGGGCCGACGATCTTGTCGGCGCCGATGTCGAGCAGATACTTCCAGACGACGCGGCGGGCGGCCACGTCGACGAGCGTGACTTGCCGCCGGACGCTCGGCAACTGGTCGCGAGTCATCGCCTCGTACAGCGCCACATGGTCCGGGCCGGTCCAGGTCAGCCCGAACGATTCGGCACGCAGCGTCAGGTCGCACAGGATCTTGGCTGGCACCGTCTCCCATACAATCAGTCGCCGCCGGCGCTGGTCCAGGTAGAACGACGCCGCCAACCGTTGGCCGTCTTGGCGGAAGGCGGCGTAGCTCATGACCAGCGCGGCCGGCGGGGATGCGGGCAAGGGCAGCCGACCGCACGGTCTTCCCGTGCGGCCTTCGATCAGCTGGACCTCGCCGTCGCCTCCCAACGCCACGTAGGTTCGGCTGGCGTCGACGAACGCGTGCGCGCTGGCGCTGGATGGCAATTCGTATTCGGCCCGGCAGTCCTTCAGCGACCACAGCACCAGCCGGCCGGTGCTGCTGAGCGTCAGCAGCCGTTCCTCGTCCAGCAACCCCGCCCACTTCACTGTCTCGGCGGGCGACGCGCCGCTCTCCCGCACCGGGCGGAAGCCGCGCACGTGCTTGCCCGTCGTCAGGTCGAAGATGTCCAGGCGGTCCTTGTCGGGCATGTGGCGAAACAGGCCCCACGTGCCCGAGGGGCTGAAATCCAGCAACTCGGCGGCGAAGGGGATGTCGAACTGCGCCACGCGCTGCCCCGTACCCAGGTCGTACAGATCGCTCAGTGGGCCGGCCTGCGCGCCGATCATGTCGAACTTGCGCGAGGTCGGGTCGCGCGGATCAGCGTTGACGAGCACGCGTCCTGCGTCGGGTGCGGAAAAACAGACCTTCTGCACCACGCCCAATCGCGCATCGAGCCGCAGCCCGCGGAAGCTCGCGACGGCGGCCGCGGCCGCCGGCTGGTGGGGCGCAAAGTCGGCCGGTTCGTCGGCCAGGGAGCGTTGCTTGACCGCCGTCCAGTCGGGCTGCGTCAGCGGCGGCAGCCCAAGATCGGCGACCGTGCCGCCCTCGGCCACGATCCGCTGGCTCGCGGCGATCGTGTCCCAGGGGATCGATTCGAGCGCCAGCGTACACGAGCGCAACTCGCCGGACATGACCAGCATCCGTTGGCCGTCGACGACGCGGCGGAAGTTGCGGCCCAGCAGGGCCAGTCCGCGGCCCTCAGCGACCCACACCGGCCCGCCCTGCTGGCGATCGACCAGGGCCGCGCCGTAGACCAGCCAGCCCTTGTCCCCGGGGATCCAGTCGATGGCGACGGATCGCGCGTTCGAGCCGGCCGACATGTGCCGCGGCACGCGGTCGCTCAACGCGTGCTGGGCCACGAGTTGGCCATCGGCGAGCGACCAGCAGCAGAGACGTTTCTGCTGGCTCTGCTCGACCAACACCGCGAACTCGCGCCCGTCGGCCGAGAAATCGGCCGCCCGAATCGGCGCGAAACCCGACGTCGCTCCGGCGGGCAAAGCGAGGTCGCCGGCATGGACGCCGTTGCGGAGGTCGACCAATTCGATCCGCTGGTCCTTGACGATCGCCGCGTAGCTGCCGCCGGGACTGATGGCGTAAGCGTCTTGCATCGGTGTCGGGTAGAGGTCCACCTTGGCGACCCGCGTGGCCGCGGCCCAGTCCCAGACCAGCAGGCCTTTCTCCGTCGGCAGCGCCGCGACCAGGCGATCCGGCCCGGCGAAATCCAGGCCGTAGACGCCGCCGAACGGACCGCCGAGCTCGACATCAGCCACCGCCTTGCCCGTTTCGAACGACCAGATGCGAATCTTGCCCTGGAACTGGAATGAGACCGCCGCCAGGTGTCTTCCGTCGGGGCTGATCGCCAGCTTGGTCACGCCCGTAAGGGCTTCGCGAATCGCGCCCACGCGCTGTCCGGTCCGCAGGTCCCACATCTCCCACCCGCCGCCCGAATCGCCGTTCCGCAACGCGACGAAGGGACTGCCAGGTCCGGCAAAGAGGACGTTCTCCTGACCGATGCCGCCGGGCACCGAGATGCGAATGTCGGCGGTCGCCGGAATCACGGCCGATTCGCGCGGCGGGTCGGGGACGACTTGCCAATCCGCACGCCCTTCCTCGGCCCGCGGCGGG